>NZ_JBJMIE010000610.1:0-10708 GCF_045807065.1 Actinophytocola sp.
CGTAGCAGGCCTGCGCCGGGCCGTTCGCGCAGTTGAGCCGCTCCTGCCAGAACGAGATGACGACGTAGGTCGCCAGCACCATCGCCGCCGAGCCGCCGGCCAGGCCGTCGAGGCCGTCGGTGAAGTTCACCGCGTTCGACCAGCCGGACACCAGCAGGTAGCAGAAGATGATGAACCCGATCGTGCCGAACGAGATGTAGTCGATGTCGCGCACGAACGACAGGCGGACGGACGCGGGCGTCAGGGAGTGCTCGTCGGCGAAGTTGACCGCGAGGACCGCGAACGCGATGGCGATGACCAGCTGACCGACCAGCTTGGCGGTCTTGTTGAGGCCGAGGTTGCGTTGCTTGCGGATCTTGATGAAGTCGTCGAGGAAGCCGACCAGCCCGAGACCGACGGCGAGGAACAGCACCAGCAGCCCGGACGAGGTCGGCGACTCGCTGTCGTTGGAGGCGACCGAGGTGATCAGGTGGGCGACGGCGTAGCCGACCACCATGGCGACGAGGATGGCGACGCCACCCATCGTCGGGGTGCCGCGCTTGGACTGGTGGCCCTGCGGCCCCTCCTCGCGGATCTCCTGCCCGAAGCCCTGCCGGGAGAACACCCGGACCAGGTACGGGGTGAACATGATCGAGACGATCAGGGCGATCGCGGCCGCGACCAGGATGCCGATCACGCGCGGCTCCCCAGCAGGGCGTCGACGACGCGCCAGAGGCCGATCGCGTTCGACGCCTTGACCAGCACGACGTCCCCGGGACGCAGCTCGGTGTCCAGCAGCGCGACGGCCGCTTCCACATCCGGCACCAGCACCTGCTCCTCTCCTGTCTCAGACCCCTCGAGCCGGGCGCCGTGCTGGATGGCGCCGGCCTGCTCACCCACCACCACCAGACGGTCGACGCCCAGGCGGGCCACGAGCCGTCCGATCTCCTCGTGCGCTCCGGCGTGGTTGTCGCCGAGTTCGGCCATCACACCGAGCACCGCCCACGTCCGGCGCTCGTGTCGTGACCCGGCCATACTGGCAAGCGTGCGGATGGCGGCCGCCATCGACTCCGGGTTCGCGTTGTAGGAGTCGTTGACGATCGTCACGCCGTCGTCGCGGGTGGTGACCTCCATGCGGCGGCCGGACCGCCGCTTCGCGCTGGTCAGCGCGGTCGCGATGGCCGCGGGCGACGCCCCCAGCTCCAGCGCCACGGCGGCCGCGGACAACGCGTTGCCGACGTGGTGCTCCCCGTGCAGCCCGAGGGTGACCGACGCCTCTCCGCGTGGCGTGACCAGCCGGAAGCTCGCCCTGGCCTGCTCGTCGAGCACGACGTCCTCGGCCCGGATCTCCCGCCCGGCGCCGACGAACAGCACCCGCGCCTTGGCCCGCTGCGCCATCCCCCGCACGAGCGGGTCGTCGCCGTTGAGCACCACGGCGTCCGTCGCGGCCTCGGCCAGCTCCCCCTTGGCCTGCGCGATCCCCTCCCGGGAGCCGAACTCCCCGAGGTGCGCCGACCCCACGTTGAGCACGACCCCGATGGTGGGCGGCGCGATCTCGCAGAGGGCGCGGATGTGGCCGGGCCCGCGCGCGGACAGCTCGAGGACGAGGTGCCGGGTGTGCTCGTCGGCCCGCAGGACGGTCCAGGGGTGACCCAGCTCGTTGTTGAAGGAGCCGGGCGGGGCGACGGTGGGGCCGAGCGGCTCGAGCACCTGGCTGATGAGGTCCTTGGTGGAGGTCTTGCCGGACGAGCCGGTCACCCCCACGACGGTGAGGTCGGGCAGCCGGTCGACGACGGCACGGGCGAGGGCACCCAGCCCGGCGAGCACCGCGGCGCCGGACCCGTCCGTGTCACCGGCGAGCACGTAGGCCCGGCCGGGCGCGGTGCCGACCGGCGGCACGATCACCGCGGGCGCGTCCACCTCCCGGGCGGCGAGCACCCCGACGGCCCCCTTCTCGACAGCGGCGGCGGCGAAGTCGTGCCCGTCGACCCGCTCCCCCGGCACGGCGACGAACAACCCACCGGCGGCCACCTGCCGCGAGTCGAACTCGACGGACCCGGTGACGGTCTCCGCACCGGTGGCGTTGTGCAACCGCCCCCCGGTGACCGCAGCGATCTGGCCCAGCGTCAGGGGAATCATCGCCCGCCTCCGCTCACCCGGTTGAAGGGTCCTTTCGACCGGGCCGGAGGGCACCCGGTTCCCGAGCTGGTCGAGGGCACCGACAATTCCGGTGCGTCGCGCCGGATCATGAGGTCTCCTCCTGCAGGCGCGCGTAGATGGCCGCCCGCAGCTCGTCGTGGTCGGAGAACGGGTGCACCACGCCGTTGGTCTCCTGGCCCGTCTCGTGGCCCTTGCCCGCGATGACCACGACGTCGCCCTGGCGTGCGCGGTTCACCGCCTCCGTGATCGCGGTGCGGCGGTCGCCGATGTCGAGGATCTCGCCGCGCGCGCCCGGGGGGACGGCCTCGGCGCCCGCCCGCACGGCGGCCCGGATCGTCGCCGGGTCCTCGGTGCGGGGGTTGTCGTCGGTGACGATCAGCAGTTCGCTGCGCCGCGCGGCCGCCTCGCCCATCATCGGCCGCTTCTCCACGTCCCGGTCACCGCCGCAGCCAAGCACGACGATCACCCGGCCGGCCGCGCGGGCCCGCATCGCGTCGAGGGCCTGTGCGACCGCGGCCGGCTTGTGGGCGTAGTCGACGACGGCCGTGAAGTCCTGGCCGACCGCGACCCGTTCCATCCGGCCCGGCACGGCCACCGTGGCGAGTCCGGCGGCGATGTCCGCCGGGTCGACGCCCACCGTGTGCAGGCACGCCGCCGCGAGCAACGCGTTCGCGACGTTGAACTCGCCCGGCATCGGCAGCGTCACCGGCAGCTCGAGCCCGCCGGGGCCGTGCATGACGAACGCCTGCTCACCGGTGTTCGACGTGGTCAGCGCGCTCGCGGTCCAGTCGGCGGCCCCCTCGGTGGCGACGGTGATGGTCCGCGGCGTGACCAGCCGCCGCCCCCACTCGCCGTCGACGCACACGACCTCGCTCGTGGACCGGCCGTCGAACAGGAGCGCCTTGGCCTGGAAGTAGTCCTCCATGTCCGGGTGGAAGTCCAGGTGGTCCCGCGACAGGTTGGTGAACGCGCCGGTGCGGAACCGCGTGCCGTTGACGCGCCCGAGCGCGAGCGCGTGGCTGGAGACCTCCATCGGCACGTGCGTGACCCCGCGTTCGACCATCACCGCGAGCAGCGCCTGCAGGTCGGGTGCCTCCGGCGTGGTGAACGCGCTGGCCAGCCGCTCCCCGGCGATGCGGGTCTCCACGGTGCCGACCAGCCCGGTGGTCGTCCCGGCGGCCCGGAGCCCGGCGTCGACCATGTAGGTGGTGGTGGTCTTGCCGGTCGTGCCGGTCACCCCGAGCACGGCGAGCCGCAGCGACGGCTCCCCGTAGATCCACGCGGCGACCGTCCCGAGCAGCTGCCGCGGGTCGTCGTGCACGAGGACGGGCACGTCCCGCAGCGCCGGCCGCGCAGCCCCGGCCTCGTCGGTCAGCACCGCGACCGCCCCGGCCCGGACGGCGTCGGCGGCGAAGTCGGCCCCGTGCGCCCGAGCACCGGGCAACGCGGCGAAGAGGTCCCCGGGCAGCACGTGCTGCGCACGCAGCGTGACCCCCGTGACGGCGGGCGCCGGCGTCGGCAGCCGGAGCGCACGCGCGTCCGCCCGCGCCACCAACGTGGTGAGCGGGACCGGCGTGATCCTGGTGGGGCGAGGCGGTGCCGTCACGGCCTTGCCAACGAGCTTGGCGGGCACGTCGCGGAAGGTTACCTGCGCACGGAGGGCGATCAAGAACACCCTGGTGCGCCCGGCGTCGTCGCGTTCGGCTAGTGACCGGGTCGCGCCGCGACGGCGCCGACCTCGCGCCGCTCCTAGACGGCCGGCGGCAGTCCCGGCAGGGATTCGGCGGCGGTGGCGGGCTTCCTCCTCGGCGTCCGCACGACCAGCGCGGCGACCACCCCGCCGACCAACCCGGAGACGTGCCCCTGCCAGGACACGCCGGTGACCCCGATGCCCACCGCACTCCACATGTAGGACCCGTAGGCGATGGCGATGCCGATGGAGACCAACACGTCGGCGGGCCGCCGCTCGACCAGGCCGCGCAGCAGGAGGTAGCTGAAGTACCCGAACACCACGCCGCTGGCCCCGATCGTCACCGTGCCGGGCGGCGAGGTGAGCCAGATCCCCATCCCCCCGACGACGATCACCACCAGCGTCATCCACAGGAACCGCCTGGGGCTGGGGATGGCCGCGATGAGCCCCAGGCTGAACAACGGCAGGGCGTTGGACATCAGGTGCTCGAGGTTCCCGTGCACGAACGGCGCGGTCAGGATGTTGACCAGGCTGCCGGGGTTCCGCGACAGGATGCCCCCGGACTGCGTCAACGCGCGCCCGGTGGCCGCGTTGATCAGCTCGACGACCCACAGGATCGCCAGGAAGCCGACGTTCAACGCCGCGGCCCGCCCCAGCGGGCTCGCCAGCGACCCGTCGTCCTCGGCAGGCGGCGGCGATGGTGTCGGAAGGCCGGGCAAGGTGCTCACGAATCCTGAGTATCACATCCCATCGCCCCACCGAGCCGAGCTTCTATCCCGTCCAGCAACGCCACCAACCCCGCGTGGAACGCCTCGACGGCCGCCCGCTCCTGGTACGGCACGGTCTCGTCGGTCATCTCGTACGCCCCGGCCTCGGCGAGCTTCGCCACCATGGGGAACCGCGCCGCGAAGTCCGGTGCCATCTCCGTCAACAGCGCGGACCGGTCGACCCACCAGTCCTCGTCGCTGGTCCCGGTGACCCGCGCCGCCGCCCGCGCCTCCGCGACCACCTGCGCCATCGCCCGCACGAGCTGGAACAGCGCGCCGGTGAGCCGCCGCACCTCGACCGTCGGCAGCCCCGTCTCGAACATGATCCGCAGGACGGTCTCCAGCACGACGTACTCGTTGGGCCCGAGCACCGGCCGCGCCTGCGACACCTGCAGCACCCACGGATGCCGCAGGTAGAACTCCCACAGGTCCTCCGCCCAGGCGACCAGCGCCGTCCGCCACCCGCCGCCGAGGTCATAGCCGTGGTGCGCCTCGGCGATCACCGCGTCGTACATGAGGTCGACCAGCTCGCTCTTGCTCGGCACGTACGTGTAGAGCGCCATCCCCGTACGGCCGAACCGCTCGCCGACCGCCCGCATCGACAAGCCCGCCATGCCGTGTTCGTCGGCGACCTCGATGGCGGCGGCGACGATCGCGTCGACCGTCAGCCCCTGCTTCGGCCCGGGCCGCGCCTCCTCCGCGCCGGGCGCGCGCCAGAGCAGCGACATGGACCGGCGCGCGTCGCCCTGGCCGGCGAACACAACCAAGTTTGCAACTCCTTATGCCGTAAAGTACGGTGCTCACGAATCACTTTACAACATAAAGAGAGAGGCGGCATGGGGCACGCTGCGGACAGCCACGACCGGATCGAGGTGCGCGGTGCCAGGGAGAACAACCTGGCCGACATCTCTCTCGACCTCCCCAAGCGGAGGCTCACGGTGTTCACCGGGGTCTCGGGCTCCGGCAAGTCCTCGCTGGTGTTCGGCACGATCGCCGCCGAGTCGCAGCGGCTGATCAACGAGACCTACTCCGCGTTCCTGCAGTCGTTCATGGCGGCGCCGAACCGGCCGGACGTCGACCAGCTGCGCAACCTGTCCACCGCGATCGTGGTCGACCAGGAGCGGATGGGCGCGAACTCGCGGTCGACGGTCGGCACCGCCACGGACGCGCACACCATGCTGCGCATCGTCTTCAGCCGGGTGGGCGAGCCGCACGTCGGGCCGTCGACGGCGTTCAGCTTCAACCTGCCCGACGGCATGTGCCCGGAGTGCGAGGGCCTCGGCAAGGTCAACTCGATCGACGTCGACCAGCTGGTGGACCGCGACCTGTCCCTGCGGGAGGGCGCGATCACGGTGCCCAACTTCACCGTCGACTCCTGGTACTGGCAGTCGATGGCGCACTCGGGTTTCGTCGACCCGGACAAGAAGCTGCGTGACTACACCGAGCAGGAGTGGCAGGACTTCCTGCACAGGCCGGCCACGAAGATTCGCTACGGCGGTATCAACGCGAACTACGAGGGCCTGGTCGTGAAGGTGCAGCGGCTGTTCCTGTCGAAGGAGAAGGAGGCGGTGCAGCCGCACATCCGCGCGTTCATCGACCGGGCGGTCACGTTCCGCACGTGTCCGTCGTGCGGGGGCGCGCGGTTGAACGAGGCGGCGCTGTCGTCGCGGATCAACGGGCTGAACATCGCCGAGTGCTCCGCCATGCAGATCAGTGACCTGGCCGAGTTCGTCCGCGAGGTCGAGGCGCCGCCGGCCAAGCCGCTGTTGCGGACGCTCGGCGAGACGCTGGAGTCGCTGGTCGAGATCGGCCTGGGCTACCTGTCGCTGGACCGCGAGTCGGGCACGCTGTCCGGCGGCGAGGCGCAGCGCGTGAAGATGGTGCGCCACCTGGGTTCCGCGCTCACCGACGTGACCTACGTGTTCGACGAGCCGACCATCGGCCTGCACCCGCACGACATCCAGCGGATGAACGAGCTGCTGCTCCGCCTGCGCGACAAGGGCAACACGGTGCTCGTGGTCGAGCACAAGCCGGAGACCATCGAGATCGCCGACCACGTGGTCGACCTCGGGCCCGGCGCGGGTCCCGACGGCGGGCGGCTCTGCTACAGCGGCGACGTGGCGGGCCTGCGTGCGTCCGGCACCCTCACCGGCCGCCACCTCGACCACCGCGTGACGTTGCGTGCGGCGGTCCGCCGGCCGGCCGGCGCGATCCCGATCCGGGGCGCGTCGCTGCACAACCTGCGCGACGTCGACGTCGACGTGCCGCTGGGGGTGCTGACCGTGGTGACCGGCGTCGCCGGGTCGGGGAAGAGCTCCCTGATCCACGGCTCGCTGTCCAGCCGGGACGACGTGACGGTGGTGGACCAGTCGCCGATCCGCGGCTCGCGCCGGTCGAACCCGGCGACGTACACCGGGCTGCTCGACCCGATCCGCACCGCGTTCGCCAGGGCCAACGGCGTGAAGGCGGCCTTGTTCAGCGCGAACTCCGAGGGCGCGTGCCCGAACTGCAAGGGCATCGGCCTGGTGTACACGGACCTGGCGATGATGGCGGGCGTCGCGTCGGTGTGCGAGCAGTGCGAGGGCAGGCGGTACACGCCGGCGGTGCTGCGGTACACGTTGCGCGGCAAGAACATCAGCGAGGTCCTGGCGATGTCGGTGGCCGAGGCGCGCGAGTTCTTCCCGAGCGGTGCCGCACGGGCGGTCCTCAACCGCCTCGCCGACGTCGGCCTGGGGTACCTCGGCCTGGGCCAGCCGCTGACCACGCTGTCCGGCGGCGAGCGGCAACGCGTGAAGCTGGCCATCCACATGGCGGACGGCGCCGGCACCTACGTCCTGGACGAGCCGACGACGGGCCTGCACCTCGCGGACGTGGACCAGCTGCTCGCGCTGCTGGACCGCCTGGTGGACAACGGCAACACGGTGATCGTGATCGAGCACCACCAGGCGGTGACGGCCCACGCGGACTGGATCATCGACCTGGGTCCGGGCGCCGGCCACGACGGCGGCCGGGTGGTGTTCGAGGGCACCCCGGCGGACCTGGTGGCGACCGGCGGGTCACTGACGGCGGCACATCTGCGCACGTACCTGGAGCGTCCGTGACGGACCTGGTCGCACTGGTGACGGTGGTGTCGGTGGCACGGCTGACCCCGCGCATGACGCGGGTGACGTTCACCGGCGAGGGCCTGTCGGCGCTGGAACGCTGGCCGGACCAGCAGCTCAAGCTCCTGTTCCCGCCGCCGGGCCGCGACCTGGTGCTGCCCGACGCCCCCGCGGAGGGCGACGGCATGAGCTGGTACCTGGCCTACCAGGCGATGCCGGCGGAGGACCGGCCGATCATGCGCAGCTTCACGGTCCGTGCCCTGACCGACGGTCACCTGGTCGTCGACTTCGTGCGGCACGACCACGGCGGCCCGGCAACGCGCTGGGCACTGGCCGCCCGCCCGGGTGACACCCTGGCGAGGTACGGCCCGGCCGAGATCTACAAGCAGGACCTGCGTCTGGACGCCGACTGGGTCCTGCTGGCCGGCGACGAGACCGCGCTGCCGGCGGTGGGTTCCCTCCTGCCGCTGCCGAACGCGACCGTGCTGGTGGAGGTCGCCGACGAGGCGGAGGAGCAGGACCTGCCCGGCGTGACGTGGCTGCACAGGAGCGAGGGCCGGCGCCTGACCGCCGCCGTGGCGGACCTGGCGCTGCCGGCGGGCGACGGCTTCGCCTGGCTGGCAGGCGAAGCCGCCATGGTCCGCACCCTGCGCCGCACGCTGGTGGCCAAGGGCGTCCCGAAACACGCGATCAACTTCACCGGCTACTGGCGCGCCCGCCTGTCCCAGGACGACGCCCCGACGGAGGCGGACATGGCCGACATCCAGGAACGCATGGCGAGCGGCTAGGACCTACTTGCCGTGCGGGTCGGCCGCGTTGAGGGTCGCGACGACCTGGTCGTAGTCGCCGCGGGCCTCGGCGTAACGCAGGAACTTGACGCGTTCGACCTGGATCTCGGTGGCGTCGGGCCGGGACTCGAGCAGGCCCATGACCTCCGCCACGAACTCGTCCAGGGGCATCGCGAACTCGCTGCTCTCCTGCCCGGGCAGCAACGCGGTGCGCACGGCCGGCGGCACCAGCTCCAGGACCTTCACCGAGGTGCCGGCAAGCTGCAGCCGGAGCGACTCGCTGAGCATGTGGATGGCGGCCTTCGACGCGTTGTAGCTGGGCGTGACCTTGAGCGGCGCGAACGCGAGCCCCGAGGAGACGGTGACGATCGTGGCATCCGGCCGCGCCTGCAGGTGCTCGACGAACGCGCCGATGAGCCGGATCGGCCCCAGCACGTTGGTCGTCACGACCTCCTCGGCCGAGGCGAGGAACGACCCTGGCTTGCGCCAGTCCTCGATCCGCATGATCCCGGCCATCGCGACCAGGACGTTGAGGTCCGGGTGCCTGGCCAGCACCTGCTTGGCGGCGGCGTCGACACTCGCGGCGTCGGCCGTGTCGATCCGCACGGTGTCGAGACCTGGATGCTCCGCGGCGATCCGGTCGAGCAGCTCGGTCCGCCGCCCGCCGACGATGACGGTGTTGCCCCTGGCCCGCAGCTCCAGCGCCAGGGCCAGCCCGATCCCGCTGGTCGCCCCGGGGATGAAGATCGTGTTTCCGCTGATGTCCATGCCAAGAGACTGCCCCGCCCGACCCACTGCGATGCAGAGATCACCTATCGGGGGATCACCGATCCCTGGCAGCGGCTGACGCACCGCCGATACTGGACGGTGTGGACCGTGCAGCACTGGCCGCCTTCCTCCGGACCCGCCGGGAGGGCCTGCGCCCCGAGGACATCGGCCTGATCCCCGGCGCACGCAGGCGCACCCGAGGCCTCAGACGTGACGAGGTGGCAGCCCTGGCAGTGATGTCGACCGACTACTACACCCGCCTGGAACAGCAACGGGGCCCGCAACCGAGTGAACAGATGCTCACCGCACTGGCCAGAGCCCTGAGACTGACAACCAGCGAACGCGACTACCTCTTCCAGGTAGCGGGACGCAACCCCCCGTCCCCGGTGTCGACGGCAACGCACGTGGCCCCCGCGCTGCTGCGCGTGCTGGACCGCCTGGCGGACACACCGGCCCTGATCCTGTCCAACCTGGGCGAGACGCTGGTGCAGAACCGCCTGGCACAAGCACTGTTCGGCGACCAGTCCCACCACAAGGGCACCGCCCGCAGCGAGATCTACAGATGGTTCACCAACCCCGAAGCACGCCTGCACTACCCGGAGAACGACAGGGAACGCCAGAGCCGAGCACTGGTAGCAAGCCTACGAGCCGCATACGGCGACATGGGCCCACACTCACGAGCCGGCGAACTGGTACGAGCACTGGAGAAGGCAAGCACGGAGTTCCGCACCCTGTGGGCAAGACAGGAGGTGGCCCGACGCTTCGAGGACCACAAAACCCTCCTCCACCCGGAGCTGGGCCCCATAGAGGTGGACTGCCAGGCACTGTTCACGGAAGACCAGTCACAGATCCTGCTGGTACTCACCGCTCCCCCACGCACCGAGGCCCACGAGAAGCTGCGCCTACTAGGCGTCCTGGGAACCGAACGCTTCTCGACCGAAGGACAGAACTAGGCAGCCGGAAGGGCAGAACCAACTCGAACGAAGGGCACAAGGGCAGAACTGACCAGCCGTGAGGACACGGAAGGGACTACCCAGACTCTGATCGACGGTTGGGGTGTGGTGTTGTCAGGCCGCGCACGCGGCGGTGCGGATGGTCTCAAACTCGACCGGGGTGAGTCAGCCGAGGGCTCGCATCCACCCAGCCCACCCATCACCCAAATCGCGCGCCCACCACACCACCAAAAGCGCGCCTACCCAACCACCCATCACCCAAGCCACGCCCCACCACACCACCAAAAACGCCCCAACCCAGCCCAACCACCCAACCAAGCCGCCCCACCCACCACCAAAAACGCCCCGACCCAACTCACCCACCAGACCACCAAAAGCGCCCCTACCCAACCCACCCATCCACCCAAACCGCGCCCACCACACCACCAAAGAGCGCGCCTAGCCAGCCCACCCATCTGCCCAAGCCGCCGCTCACCCCACCCCCGGCCCCCCACCCCGGCCC
>NZ_JBJMIE010000611.1:0-10217 GCF_045807065.1 Actinophytocola sp.
GTCCCGCGCTCGCGGCCACGCTGGGTCCCGGTCTGTACGGGGCGACCCTGGAGCTCAAGGTGAGCTTCCTCCGGCCGGCCCGGCCCGGGCGGCTCGTGGGGCGCGGACGCGTCGTGCACAGCGGCAGCACCATCGCCTTCCTCGCCGGGGAACTGCTGGATGACTCCGGGCAGGTGGTGGCCGTGGGGTCGGCGACCACCCGCATCGTGCGCGCCAGCTGAGCGACCGGCCTCACCTCTGGACCTCGGCGGTGTCCACGCCGCCGCGTACGCCGGATCGGTAGCGCAGCAAGGGGATCGCGGTCACGACCAGGCACAGGGAGCCGGAGAGGACGATCGCGGGCTGCAGTCCGAGCCCGGCGACCGCGAGCCCGGCGAGCGTCGCGCCGAACGCGAGGCTGCTGCCGGACACCGCGGTCACCATGCCGAACACGCGGTTCTGCAACTCGACCGGGACACGGGCGTAGAGCATCGCGCCGAGAACCGGCCGGAACGCCGCCTGGGTCACCCCGCAGAGCACCGAGACCACGAGAACCACGGCCAGGCTGTCGGTCAACCCGAGGGTCAGCTGCCGGGGGCCGACGCACAGCGCCACGCTGACGCAGAACGTCAGGTACTGCGGCAACTTCGGGCCGACGATGGTGAACACGATGTTGCCCGCGATCGCGCCGCACGCGAACGCGCCGAGGATGAGGCCGACCGCGGGCGCCGCGCCGAAGTGCGCGTCCACCCACAGTGGCACGAACACCGCGTAGTTGGCCACGGTGAACAGGTTGACCACCGAGGTCATCGCGAGCATCCCGACCAGCAGCCGGTCCTGCCACAGGTGACCGGCGCCGCTCCGCAGTGCGGTGAAGTAGCCCTCCTTCGCCGCCGCGTCCCGGTCCGGCATGGTGCCCGCCGGCGGGTGCACCAGCACTCCGACGAGCAGCGCGGACACCGCGAAGCTCGTGGCGTCGAACCAGATCGCGCCCTGCGGTCCCAACCAGAGGATCAGCAGACCGCCCAGCGGCGCGGCGGTCACCATCGCCACGTTGCCGACCCCGTCGTAGATGGCGGTGGTCCGGATGATCGGCATCCCGGCCGCGTCGCTGACGGGACGGAGCAGGACGTGCTGGGCGCGGCCGCCGACGCCGACGAGCGCGCCCTTGACCGCGACCAGCGCGGCCAGCGGGAGGAACCCGATCTCCGGTGTCGCCGCGACGGCCGCCATCGCCAGTGCGGCAACGCAGTCCGCGACGATCATCGTGCGCCGGATGCCGAGCCGGTCGGTCAGCGGGGTGGCGAACACACCGGCCAGCAGGGCGGGAACGACGGAGGCCATGGAGATCAGGCCCATCTTCGCCGCGCTGCCCGTGCTGGTCAGCACCAGCCACGGCACGGCCACCGTCGTCACGACGCTGCCGAGCATGGACACGACGTGTGCCGCCAACAGCGCGACGAGCCCGATCCGCCGTGCGACGTGGTTGCTGCCCGTCGTCTCGCTGACCGTGCTCAATCCGCCGTACTTCCCGCCAACACGTGCTCAGCCGCGTACTTCTCGCGCAGCTGCCGGGTGTTCGTCTTGCCGCTGCCGGTCCTGGGCAGCTCGTCGACGAAGTCGAACGACCGCGGCGCCCACACCCAGCTCAACCTCTCCGTGACCAGAGCGACGAGCTCCTCCTCGGTCACCGTGGCCTCGTCGGTGCGCACCACGTAGGCGTGGGCGGCCTCACCGAGCTCCGGGTGCGGCACGCCGATCACCGCGACCGCGCGGACCCGCGGGTGGGTGGACAGCACGTCCTCGATCGCGCGCGGGAAGATGTGGTGGCTGCCGAGCGTGGTGATGATCATGTCGCTGGCGCGGCCGGTGAGGTGGATGTAACCGCCGTCGTCGACGTGGCCGAGATCGCCGGTGCGCACCCAGCCGTCCACGAGCGTCTTCGCGGTCTGCTCCGGATTTCCCACGTAGCCGCCGAAGTTGAGCCTGCTGGCCACCCACAGCTCGCCGGTCTCGCCCGTGGGCAGCACGGTCTCGCCGTCCTCACCGCGGATCTCCAGCCGCACGTCGCCGTAGGCCGGTCCACACGAGCCGATCCGGCCCGGATCGGTGCCGACGCCCGGATAGGCCGAGATGAACGGGGATTCCGACAGGCCGTAGGTGATGCGCACGACCGGGCCGAAGCGGTCGACGGCCTGGCGCAGCCGTACGGGGTTGGTGGCCGCCGTGCCGACGCTGAGCACGGCCATCGCGGACAGGTCGCGCTTGTCGATGTCGGGGTGGTCGAGCAGTTCGTAGAGCATCAGCGGGGTGATGAACACGGAGTTGACCTGTTCCCGCTCCACCAGTTCGAGGAACTCCGCGGGGCGGAAGAACCGGGAGACCAGCAGTGTGCCGCCGGTGAACAGGTAGAGGAACGCCGAGGTCTGCCCCGCGACGAACCACATGGGCGTCACGGTGAGGTGGCGGTAGCGCGGTTCGCCGGCCGCCACGATGTGTTCGGCGAGGGTGAGGAGCTGCTCGTACAGGTTCGCCGTGTGGAGCAACGGTTTCGGTATTCCGGTGGTACCGCTGGTCTGGAAGACGCACTCCGCTGCTCCGGTCGCCCTGCCCGGGTCGAACGGCGCGGAGCCTTCGGGGCGCGGCGCGAGGATGTCCGGGCCAGCGCCTCCCGGGCCGACGCAGAGCGCGGGAATCCCGAACTCCTCGACGATTTCCCGACCGATCCGCTCGTGCACCGCCACTTCGTACAGCAGCACCTCCGGTCGCACCTGGTCGAGATAGGCGACCACCTCCATCCGGGTGATGGCGTTGGACAGCCACGCCGTCCGGCAGCCGATCAGGTGCAGTGCGAGCTGGATCGCCTGGGCGTGCGGCGGGTAGCCGAGCAGGATCCCCACCGTGGTGCCCGGCCGGAGCCCCAGGTCCTCGAAGGTCGCCGCGATGTCGAGGACCGCGGCGCGCAGTTCGGTGTAGGTGAACCGGGTCTCGCCGTTGACCAGTGCCTCACGATCCCCGTACGCCGCGAACAGTTCGAGTGCGCGCACCACGTAGTCCGGTCCGGAACCCATCACACTCTCCAGGCGTACTCAGGCGGCGAAGCACGGGGCCATCGCGGCCGACGGATGCGAGCGGGCGAAGCGTACCCGGGGAAGTCGGGAAAACAGACCGCGCAACGTGAATTCCCCTCACAGGGCTGCCGGGCGCGCGGCTGAACGGGTCAGTGAAGTGCTCCCGTCTGGTGAACCTGTTCGCCACGAACAACACCGGGGCCGTGTTCGACGCGCGGGTGCGGTGGCGCCGAGGGCGTACTGTCGCCGCATGACTCCCACGAGGGTTTCCTAGGATGCGGGGAATGTTCGTCACCGGCCCACTTGTCACAAGCGACAGTCCGTTGCGGGTCCGCAGCGCGGTCGGCCGGACCTTCGGCGAGCTGAGCGGTCAGGTGCTGAACCCGACGCTGCGCGGCTACGTCACCGACATGGTGGCTCCATACGGGATCGCGGTGTGCGAGGATCTCATCGAGGAGGGTGTCGGGCACTCCTACGGGGAGATGTGCGCGCCGCTGCTGGACGAACTGGTGCCTGAGGAGCAACCGGCTGACCTACTCGTACTAGCCACCGGAATCCCGGACATCCGCTTCGGACGTTCCACTGCCACCTACCTGAGCTGGCACTGCGCGGGTGCTCCGCTGGCGTTCACGGTCTGCGACCAGGGGCTGCTGGCCGTGTTCACCGCGCTGCACCTGATCGACGGCTACGCACGCACCGGCGCGTGCCGGCGAGCTGTGCTGCTGGTGGCCGAGCAACCGACCCTGTACCACGAACTCCCCGTGCCCACACGTGTTCCGGACCGCGCCGCGGCGGTGGGCGTGGTGCTGGACGCGGACGGACCGCGTGGTGCACTGGCCGTCCGCCGGCACACGAACCTGGCCGAGCACGACGTGCCGGACGTCCTGGCCGCCGAGGTGGCCCGGCTTTCCGGCGACCGGTCGACGCCAACCGTGCTGGTCGGTGCGGGACTGGGCGAGGTGGCGGCGGATCGGCGCCTGGACGCCAACGTGGTGGTGTGCCAGGGGAACCAGCCGTTGACCGGCATCTGGCTGGAGTTGGCGCACCGGTTGCGTGGCTGGCAGAATCACGGGGCGCGGATATTGCTCGCGGATTACGACCCGACACTGGGCTACCTGTTCTCCGCAACACTCTAGTCCGCCGCTAGTCCGCCTCCCCGGATTTTTGAGTGTTGGTTGCGTTCCGGCGTCGGTGCGGATGGCGAGGTGGATTGTGGTTGGGTGCCGTCACGTTCCCCTGAGGTAACTGCTGATCAGGGGTGGACCTTCGCGCAGAGATCCACGGTAGCCCCGATCGACGCGAGCTTGGCGGATCTTCTGTCGTTGTTGCTACTGGGTCTTTGTCTTATTGTGGCGTCTGTTCGTGAGCTACGGTGTCGTTTTCATTTCGTGCCATCGCCTTTTCCAGGGTGGGTGCGACGTTGATGTTGTTGTCGGCGCCGGTGAGGGCGATGGGGCGTAGCACGGCGGGTTGGTTGGCGATCACGCAGAGTCGGCTGTTGAGCTCGGTGCAACGCTGTGTGTGGATGACCAACGTCGCTACTCCGGCGGAGCTGAGATAGGTGATGCCGGTCAGGTCGAGCAGCACCGGGGCCGCGGGTGTGACAGCGTCTTCGGCTTCCCGCAGTTGCTTGGTGAGCTGGTCCACGGTGAACGCGTCGAGTTCACCGCCGGCACGCACGACGACGGCGTCAGGGTGCTGTTCTCGGCGGACCCAGAAGAGGGCCTCGTTCGTGTCTGTCACAGTGGCGACCTCCCCGACCAGGTTGATATGTGGTTCTACCCCGAATTGGTTCTGGTCACGCACGTGAGGTGAGTATCAGGGCTGCTCGAAGCGCCGCCGGACCCGACTGTCGCAGTGGGTTACCGGTGTCCTGCTCTCAGTGCTTCCTCAACGGTGTGATAGAGCGCGAGCACGTCGTCCAGGCCGGTGACGACGATCGGGCGGATCACCGGCCGGTTCGAGTCGACCACGATGCGTAGGGGTTCTCGCCGGGCCTCGGCGAGGTTCGCGGCGTCGACCAGGGCCGCGAGGCCGGCCGAGCCGAGGAACGTCACCGCGGTGAGGTCCACGATGCATTCCTCACCGGCGGTGCGGCGGATCGCGTCGGTCACCGCCGCGTGCAGCACCGGCACCGTGTCCAGGTCGATCTCACCCGCGACGGTGACCACGAGGGTGCCCTCGACAACGCGGTCGGTGATGTCCAGTACCGCTGGGTCGGGGTGGGTTTCGGGGTGCTGGCTCACGGTAGCGCACCGTACCTGATCGTTACATGATCCAGAGGGCGACGGGGCCCGGTGTTCGACTTACGACAACCGGTTCGACATGGCGGTCATGTGCGGGGCGTGGCCGCTGCTGCCGGGACGGTCGAGTGCCAGCTCGGCCCACACCGTCTTGTGGTGGGCGTGGCGTTGGACGCCCCAGCGGGAGGAGAGCCGGTCGACCAGGATCAGCCCGCGTCCGCCGGAGCTGTCCGGTGTCCGTGCCCGAGGTGGGTGTGGGGAGGAGTCGTCGACCTCGATCCGCAGGCGGCTGCCGTTGTCGAGCAGCACGAGCCGGCAGTGGCGGGGAGCGTCGCCGTGTTGGTGTGCGTTGCTGACCAGCTCGTCCGCGACCAGCACCGCGTCCTCGACCATGACCCCGCTGCGGCCGGCCAGCAGGTCGCGAACGAGGTCACGCACGTGGCTGTTGGGAGTCTTGTCCAGGGCGCAGGTGACGTTGGTGGGGCTCGTGCCGGCAGGACGGCGCTCGCCGTCGTCCGCGGGGCTCGCGGGTCGCGCTGACATGGCAACACCTCTGACACGCATCGAGAACGCCGAGTCGGAGCAGAACACCGGTCCGCGCTCAGGTGGGTAAGACATGGTACCCGCAGTTCAGGGGGCTGAAACAACGCGGGCTGACTACCCCTTGCCTTTACCTTTGCCCTTGTCGTTGTTGCCCGCGCCGTTGCCCACGCCCTTGTTCGAGCCCGGACCGGCACCGGGTCCACTGGGGTGCGCGGGTGGCTCGGTGACCCCCGGCTGCGCCGGGGGCGGGGCGCCGCCGGGAGGTGCCGCGGTGTTCGGTGTCCGGCCGGTCGGGGTGGCGGGCCCGTCCGCGTCGACGGCCGGCACGTTCTGTTCGTCGCCGCCCCGCGCTGACGGGGTGGCATCGCCGGCGGCGGGTGCCCTGGTGTGGTGGGACCCGCTCCCGGGCTGGCCGGGGACGGCGGTCGAGGAGGTCATGGCGGTCGCCACCACGACCGCCGCGGCCAGGGCCGCCACGCTCAGCGCGGCGGGCGCGGGGCGGAGCAGCCGGACAGCGCGGGAACGACGTGACCGGACAGTGGCGGTGTGGGCCGGCTCCGGTACCGGTGGGGCTGGAGTGGGCGCTGTGACGAGGGCCGCCGCGGGTTGCTCGGCGATGGTGGCGAGCAGGTGCGCGCAGCGGTCCGCGTCGGGCCGGGCGGCGGGATCCTGGGCGGTCATATCCGCGAGCAGCGTCTGCCAGGACTGGGGGAGCGTGTCGGGGACGCGGGGTGGCCGGGCCAGCCGGGCGAGGGCGGACTCGACCGTGGTGCCGGTGTACTCGGTCCGGCCGGTGAGGCACTCGAGCAGCAGCAGTCCGAGCGCGTAGATGTCGACCGGGGGACCGGCGTCGACGTCGGTCACCTGCTCGGGCGCGAGGTAGGCGGCGGTGCCGACGAACTCGCCCGTGACGGTCAGGTGGGTGGCGCTCAACGCTCTGGCGATCCCGAAGTCCGCGAGGTACCAGGCCCCGGCCTCGTCGACCAGCACGTTGGACGGCTTGATGTCGCGGTGGACCACGTCCTGGGCGTGCACGTAGGCCAGCACCTCGGCGAGCCGCACCCCCAGCCGTGCCACCGCGGCCGGCTCGAGGGGGCCGAGGTCGAGCAGGTCACGCAGCGTGGGGCCGTTGACGAGGTGCATGACCAGGTAGGGCTGCTCACCTTCGAGGCGCACGTCGTAGACCGTGACCAGCCCGGGGTGGGACAGTGCGGCGAGCAACCGGGCCTCGGCCGCGAACCGGTAGAGACCGACGGCGTTACTGCCGGGCTGGTACATCTTGACCGCGACAGCCCGCCCCAGCACGATGTCCACCGCCTCGTACACCGTCGCCGCGCCGCCCCGCCCGAGCAGCGCCCCCAGCCGGTAACGACCGTCCAACAGCCGTTCTTCACCCGACGGTTGTGTCTGCTCAGCCGTCACGACCCAAACCCCTCTCACTCAGGCAGGGGACTACCCCCTGAGGATGAGATCAAATCGGTGAAGCATTCACAACTCCGCACCGTTCCACCGTGCGAACGCTTCGTAGTCGGCCCCGTCGCCGCGCCGGCCGCCGCCGGTGCGGTCGACACGCCGACGAGCGCGAGGGCCATGGCGGATGACGAGACGATCGCTCTCCTCATACTTTCGCCTCCTTCCTCGAGAGTTCAAGGCACAATCCATCCGCAAACTACAAAAAATCGAACATGACGCCTACTCATAGCGTCAGGAATGACGCAACCCCCGGCCGGGCTTCGCGCATCTAGGAATCGAGCAGGGTGCTTCGGCGGAAACACGCGTTGGCCGTAGGGGCCTACGTGTTGGTGTACGGCGTTTCCGGAACAGGCCGGCTGTGCGAGTCAGAGGGTGATGGTGCCGCGGATGTAGCCGACGGTGGCGCCGCCTACCCAGATGGTGCCGTCCGGGTCGGTGGTGATCTCGACGGTGCCGGCGCGGCCGACGCGGGTGCCCTGGGAGACGCGGTAGGTGGTGGGTACGGCGCCGGTGGTGGTGAGCCACTGGGCGACCGAGGCGTGCATGCTGCCGCAGACGGGGTCCTCGGGCACCCCGGCGCCGGGGGCGAAGGTGCGCATCTCGAAGGCGTACTCGGATCCCTCGGGGTAGGCGCCGATCGCGCCGACCATCGCGGTCGGGATGCGGGCGAGGTCCGGCTCGATGGCGAGGACTTCCTCGGCGGTGGCCAGTTGGACGACGGACCAACCGGGGCCGTTGTCGACCCACTGGTGGGCGATCACCTGGTCGTGTTCGATGCCGAACGCGGTGACGATCTGGTCGACGTGCTCGTCGTCGAGTGCGCCGTCGCGGATGACCGGTGGCGCGGCGAAGGACAGGATCTCGCCGCTGCGGCGGACGGTGACCAGGCCCGCGCCGCATTCCTGCACGACGCGGTCGGCGTGGCGGGGTTCGCCGCCGTCGTCCAACCAGGCACGTGCGGACCCGAGGGTGGGGTGCCCGGCGAACGGCAGCTCACCGCCGGGGTTGAAGATCCGCAGTCGGTAGTCGGCCGCCGTGGTGGTTGGTGGCAGGACGAAGGTGGTTTCGGACAGGTTCGTCCAGCGTGCCAGCCGCCGCATGTCCTGTTCGGTCAGCTCCGTCCCGTCGAGGACGACGGCGACCGGGTTGCCGAGGTACGGGGTCGTCGAGAACACGTCGACCTGTGTGAACGCGCGTGAGCGGGGCATGGCTGGCCTTTCGGTGCGGCTGGTCCGGGAGTGGGCGGTCGCCGGCGACGTGCTGGCCGTGATACCTCCTGCGCGGGCACGAGTTCGTGGCACACGTCCGGTGGATAGAGTAGGGCGCGGACCACCGGCACACGAGGGGGAAACGGTGACAGGACAGGCATTCCACGTGGTCGGAGGGGGCGCGGTCGCCAGCGTCCTGGCTGGCAGGCAGCGCGATCTGGTCGAGCTGGTCGCGGAGACGTACGCGGCTCACGGCGCGGGCCGGACGCAGAACCCGGACAGCTACTTCCTGCGGTTCCCGGACCGCGAGAACGCGAGGATCATCGCCCTGCCCGCCCGGCTGCGGACCGGCCAGGACACCGCCGGGATCAAGTGGATCAGCAGTTTTCCGGACAACCACGCGCTTTCGCTGCCGCGGGCGTCCGCCGTGGTCGTGCTCAACGACATGGCCACCGGCCGGCCGGTGGCCTGTGTCGAGGGCGCGCGGATCAGCGCCACCCGCACGGCGGCGTCAGCGGCGCTCGGGGCCGCGCTGTTGCACCCGACGCGGGAGGTGGCACGGGTCGCCGTGGTGGGGGCGGGGCCGATCGCCGAGACGGTGCTGGACTTCCTGCTGGGCACCGAGTGGCGGGTGGGCGGGTTCCGGGTGACCGACCTGGTCGCCGACCGCGCGGGTGCGCTGTGCGACCGCCTGCGGGAGCGGGGCGAGCGGGCCGAGCCGGTCCCCGACGTCGCCCAGGCCGTCCGCGGAGCGGACCTGGTCCTGTTCGCCACGACCGCCGCGGAGCCGTACGTCCACGACGCCGGCCTTTTCGGTCCACAACAGACGGTCCTCAACATCTCGCTGCGCGATCTGGGTGTCGGGGTGATTCTGGCCGCGCAGAACGTGCTCGACGACGTGGACCACTGCCTGAAGGCCAACACCTCACCGCACCTCGCCGAACAGGCCACCGGGAACCGCGAGTTCGTCGCGGGCACGCTGGCCGACGTCCTCGCGGGACGCCTGTCCCCGGACAGCGGACGGGTACGGGTGTTCTCGCCCTTCGGGCTCGGTGTGCTGGACCTCGCGGTGGCACGTTTCGTGCTCAGCGAGGCGGTCACCCTCGGCCTGGCGCACCGGATCGACGACTTCTTCGGCGCCGACGCGGGCTGACCCGCCGGCCCGGGCCGACCCGGCTCACGGGGAGGTGCCGACGCGGCGGAAGGCACGCAGGGCGGCCGGAACCACGATGACCAGCAGCAGGACCAACGTGATGATGGCCGCCAGGACGGGGTGGCGGGTCGGCAACGAGCCACCCGCACGGGCCGGGGCGTTGCCCCACAGGGTGTGCAGCGCGGTGACGACCGCGGTGACCGGGTTCCACTCGGCCAGCCCGGCGAGCCAGCCCGGCAGGCTGCCCAGCGGCACGAAGGCGTTGGACAGGAACGTGAACGGGATCGTCACCAGGAACGTCACCGACGCCACGGCCTCCGCGCTGCGCAGCGCGAGCCCGATGAGCACGCCCAGCCACGACAGCGCGAAACCGGTGGCGAGCAACAGACCGAAACCGGCCACTGTGGACAGTGGTCCGCCGTGCACCCGCCAGCCGATCAGGTACCCCACCGCGGTCATCACCACGCACGCGAACGCCGAGAGCAGCAGGTCGGCCATCGTCCGTCCGATGAGGACGGCGGAGAACGACATCGGCAGGGACCGGAAC
>NZ_JBJMIE010000612.1:0-5492 GCF_045807065.1 Actinophytocola sp.
ACGCGCAGGCGGCCGCGGGGGTGGCGAGCGTGATCAAGATGGTCAAGTCGCTGGAACACGGCGTCCTGCCGCCGACCCTGCACGTGGACGCGCCCACCCCCGAGGTGGACTGGTCCGCCGGCGCCGTCGAGTTGCTGACCGAGGCCCGCGACTGGCCGCGCGCCGACCGCCCCCGCCGGGTCGGTGTGTCCGCGTTCGGTGTCAGCGGGACGAACGCGCACCTGATCATCGAGGAGGCACCCGCCCAGGACGCGCCACCCGCCGTCGAGGACGTCGCCGCCCCCGACGTGCTGCCGGTGGTGGTGTCCGCGCGGAGCACCGCATCGCTGGCCGCGCAGGCCGACCGGCTGGCCGAGTTCCTCGGCGGTGACCTGCCGCTCGCGACCGTCGCCGGGGCACTGGTGTCCGGCCGTGCCGCGCTGAGCGACCGTGCGGTGGTCCTCGCCGCGTCCCGCGACGAGGCGGTCGCGGGGCTGACCGCTCTGGCACGCGCGGAGACCGTGTCCGGTGTCGTCACCGGTCGCGCGAGCACCCCGGGCAAGGTCGTGTGGGTGTTCCCGGGCCAGGGCTCGCAGTGGGTGGGCATGGGCCGGGAGTTGTTGGATTCCTCGCCGGTGTTCGCGGCGAAGATCGGTGAGTGTGCCGCGGCGTTGGCGCCGTGGACCGACTGGTCTGTGGTGGAGGTGTTGCGGGGGGACACGGATCCGGCGCTGATGGAGCGGGTGGATGTGTTGCAGCCCGCGAGTTTCGCGGTGATGGTGGGCCTGGCGGCGGTGTGGTCGTCGGTAGGAGTCCGGCCAGACGCGGTGGTGGGCCACTCGCAGGGGGAGATCGCCGCGGCGTGTGTCGCGGGTGCACTGTCCCTTGTGGACGCCGCCCGGGTGGTGGCGTTGCGGAGCAAGGCGATCGCGACGGGACTGTCCGGTCGCGGTGGTATGGCATCCGTGGCCTTGAGTGAGGTCGAGGCGGGGGAGCGACTGGCGCCGTGGGCCGGCCGGGTCGAGGTGGCCGCGGTCAACGGGCCGTCCTCGGTGGTGATCGCCGGTGACGCCGAGGCTCTGGTGGAGGCGGTGGCGGCGCTCGGTGGTCGTCGGGTGGCGGTGGACTACGCGTCGCACACCCGGCACGTCGAGGACATCGAGGGTGTGCTCGCGGAGGAGCTGGCGGGTGTCGAGGCGCTGGCGCCGGTGGTTCCGTTCTTTTCCACCGTGACGGGGCAGTGGGTGCGGGACGCGGGGGTCGTCGGCGGCGGTTACTGGTATCGGAACCTGCGCAACCAGGTGCGGTTCGGGCCTGCCGTCGTGGAGCTGGTCGAGCAGGGGCATGGGGTGTTCGTGGAGGTGAGCGCGCACCCGGTGCTGGTTCAGCCGATCACGGAGGTGGTCGACGGGACCGACGTGGACGGTGCGGTCGTCGTCGGGTCCCTGCGGCGGGAGGACGGTGGCCCGCGGCGGCTGTTGACCTCGATGGCCGAGTTGTTCGTACGGGGCGTCCCGGTCGACTGGAGCGGTGTGCTGCCGCCGGTGTCCGGACGGGTGGACCTGCCGACCTACGCGTTCGACCGCCAGCACTACTGGCTCGAACCCGTCGAGTCGGCCACCGACGCGGCGTCGCTGGGCCAGGCGGCCGCCGATCACCCGCTGTTGGGGGCGGTGGTGCAGCTGCCGCGGTCCGAGGGCCTGGTCTTCACCTCGCGGCTGTCGGTGCGGTCGCACCCGTGGCTGGCCGACCACGCCGTCGGCGGCGTCGTGATCCTGCCGGGCAGCGGGCTCGTCGAGCTGGCCGTGCGCGCGGGCGACGAGGCCGGTTGCTCGGCGTTGGACGAGCTGGTGATCGAGGCGCCGCTGGTGGTGCCCGCACACGGCGGGGTGCGCGTGCAGGTCGCCGTGAGCGGCCCGGACGACGCTGGCAGCCGCACCGTGGACGTGTACTCCCAGCGCGAGGACTCCGACGGCTGGACCCGGCACGCCACCGGTCTGCTGTCGGCCACCCCGCCCGCGTCGGGCACGACGTTCGACTTCACGTCCTGGCCGCCGCAGGACGCGGAACCGGTCGAGATCAGCGACTTCTACCCCGACCTGGCCGAGCGCGGCTACGCCTACGGCCCGGCGTTCCAGGGCCTGCGGGCGGTGTGGCGGCGCGGCAGTGCCGGCGACACCGAGATCTTCGCCGAGGTCGCCCTGCCCGACGAACTACGCAAGGACGCCACCCGGTTCGGCGTGCACCCCGCACTGCTCGACGCCGCCCTCCAGGCCGCCACCACCGGCGGCGCGGAGGAACCGGCCGAGCCGGTGCTGGCGTTCTCGTGGAACGGCCTCGTGCTGCACGCGGCGGGTGCCGCGGCACTGCGGGTGCGGCTCGCGCCCGCCGGCGCCGACGCGCTGTCGGTCGAGGCCGCCGACGAGACCGGCGGCCCGGTGCTGACGATGGACTCGCTGGTGTCCCGGCCGGTGTCCGCGGAACAGCTCGGCGCCGCCGCGGGCCTGGGCCGCGACTCGGTGTTCCGGGTCGACTGGACCGAGCTGCCCCTCCCACTCGGTGAGCCCGCGCCGTCCTGGGTGCCGGTGCACGACGCCGACGACGTGACGGCACTGGCCGCCGGCGGGCAGGTGCCGCCGGTGGCGGTGCTCGCCGCCGGGGGTGCCGGCGCCGCGGACGCGGCGCTGCCGGTGGCGACCCGGGTCCTGCGGGTCCTGCAGGCGTGGCTCGCGGGGACCGGGTTCGAGGAGTCGAGGCTGGTCGTGCGGACCTGCGGTGCCGTGCCCGCGGGCGGTGAGGACACGGTGACCGACCCGGCCGCCGCCGCGGTGTGGGGGCTGGTCCGTTCCGCCCAGGCCGAGCACCCGGACCGGATCGTCCTGCTCGACCTCGACCCGGCCGCCGTCCTCGACGCGGACACCGTCCTGGACTCGGCGCTCGGGGCCGTGCTCGCCTGCGGCGAACCACAGCTCGCCCTGCGCGGCACGACCTTCTCGGTGCCCCGGCTCACCCGTGCCACCGGCCCGCTCGCCGACACCCCCGCCGCCTTCGACCCGGACGGCACGGTCCTGGTCTCCGGCGCCGGGGCGCTGGGCGGTCTGGTGGCCCGCCACCTCGTGACCCGCCACGGCGTGCGGCACCTGGTGCTCGCGAGTCGTCGAGGGCCGGCCGCCGACGGCATGACCGAGCTGGTCGCCGACCTCACCGGGCAGGGCGCGGACGTGTCCGCGGTGGCCTGCGACGTCGCCGACCGCGGCCAGGTGGCGGACCTGCTCGCGGCCGTGCCCGAGGCGCACCCGCTGACCGGTGTCGTGCACACCGCGGGCGTCTTCGACGACGCCGTGATCGCGGCGCTCACCCCGGACCAGCTGGCGCGGGTGTTCGCGCCCAAGGTCGACGCGGTGCGCCACCTCGACGAGCTGACCCGCGGCACCGAACTGGGCGCGTTCGTCGTGTTCTCGTCCGTCGCCGGCGTGGCCGGCGGCGGCGGTCAGGGCAACTACGCGGCGGCCAACGCCTTCCTCGACGCGGCCATGGCCGGCCGCCGGGCCGCGGGTCTGCCCGGGCTGTCGTTGGCCTGGGGCCTGTGGGAACGCGCCCTCGGCATGGCCACCCACCTCAGCAGCGTCGACCACGCGCGGGCCAGTCGCGGCGGCGTCGGTGAGATGACCGCCGCCGAGGGCCTCGACATGTTCGACGCCGCGCTGGGCATGGCCGAGTCGCTGCTGGTGCCGATCAGGCTGGACGTGGCGGCGATGCGGTCCGGTGCCGCGGCCGGCGGGTCGCTGCCGCACGTGTTCCGCGGCCTGGTCCGGGCCGGCAGGCAGCAGGCGCGGGCGGCGGCCGCCGCGGACCGCGGACTGCCGCGCAGGCTGGCCGGACTCCCCGCGGACGAGCAGGAGGCCGTGGTCCTGGACGTCGTGCGCGGTCAGGCCGCCGCCGTGCTCGGGCACGGCGGACCCGAGGCGGTGCGGCCGGACACGGCGTTCTCCGACGCCGGGTTCGACTCGCTGACCTCGGTGGAGCTGCGCAACCGGCTGCGGGAGGCCACCGGGCTGAAGCTGCCCGCGACGCTGGTCTTCGACTACCCGAACCCGGTGGTGCTCGCCCGTCACCTGCGGGCGGAGCTGGTCCCGGACGGCGGCACGAACGGCAGCGGCAACGGACACGGCAACGGACACGGGCACGGCAACGGACACGGCAGTGGGCACACCGGGGCGGACGTGGACGAGGAGCGGCTGCGGCACGCGCTCGCCTCGGTGCCGCTGGCCCGCCTGCGCGAGGCCGGGCTGATCGACGCCCTGGCGAAACTGGCGGACCTCGGCGAGCCGGCCGGGGTGTCCGACGAGGACCCGGACGAGCGGTCGGTCGCCGACCTGGACGTCGACGACCTCGTGCAACTGGCGTTGGGCAGCGCGGAATCCGGCACGGAGTGATTGGGGCGGTTGGTGAGCGCGTCGTACGAGAAGGTCGTCGAGGCCCTGCGGAAGTCGCTGGACGAGGTCGGCACGCTGAAGAAGCGCAACCGGCAGCTCCTCGGCGCCGCCCGGGAGCCCATCGCGATCGTCGGCATGGCCTGCCGGTTGCCCGGTGGTGTCGCGGGGCCGGATGACCTGTGGCGGCTGGTGTCGCAGGGCCGGGACGGGGTGTCGGGGTTCCCCACCGACCGCGGCTGGAACCTGGACGACCTGTTCGACCCCGACCCCGACCACCCGGACACCTCCTACGTCAGCAGGGGCGGCTTCCTGCAGGACGCGGGGCAGTTCGACGCCGGGTTCTTCGGCATCTCGCCGCGTGAGGCGCTCGCCATGGACCCGCAGCAGCGGCTGCTGCTCGAGGCCTCGTGGGAGGCCCTCGAAGGTGCGGGCATCGATCCCGCCTCGCTGAAGGGCGCCGACGTCGGGGTGTTCACCGGCGTGTCGGGGCAGGGCTACGGCGGCGGCGTCGTCAGCCAGGAGATGCAGAGCTTCTCGGGCACCGGCCTCGCGTCGAGCGTCGCGTCCGGCCGGGTGTCCTACGTGTTCGGGTTCGAGGGGCCCGCGGTCACCATCGACACGGCGTGTTCGTCGTCGTTGGTGGCGATGCACCTGGCCGGTCAGGCGCTGCGCACCGGCGAGTGCTCGGTGGCGTTGGCCGGCGGTGCGATGGTCATGTCGAGCCCCAACTCGTTCGTCGTGTTCTCCCGGCAGCGCGGGCTCGCCACGGACGGCCGGTGCAAGGCGTTCGCGTCGGCCGCCGACGGGATGGTGCTCTCCGAGGGCGTCGGGGTGATAGTCCTCGAACGGCTGTCGGTGGCGCGGGAACGCGGGCACCGCGTGCTCGCCGTGATCCGCGGCAGCGCGCTCAACCAGGACGGCGCCTCCAACGGGCTGACCGCGCCCAACGGCCCGTCGCAGCAACGGGTCATCCGCGCCGCGCTCGCGGGCGCCGGGCTCACCCCGTCCGAGGTGGACATGGTGGAGGCGCACGGCACCGGCACGACCCTCGGCGACCCGATCGAGGCACAGGCCCTG
>NZ_JBJMIE010000613.1:0-11757 GCF_045807065.1 Actinophytocola sp.
CGCTGGCGGTCGCGCGGGTGGCGGCGGGCGAGGTCACCTACACCAGCCGCGACGACCTCGCGGCACAACTCGCCGACCCCTCGGCTGATCTCGACCGGCGCGCCGCCTTGCTGCGAGAGCTACCGCCGATGTCGACTGCCGACGCGGCCGGGCTCGTGGGCGAGGCCATTCGACAGATCAGCGAAACCGGCGCCACCGGTTCGATGTTCGATGACGAGATGGTGGTGCGGCTCGCGCACGCCCTGACCCAGCAGGTGGTACGCGACGCCAGTCTGGCGTTCGTGCTCACCGACCCCGCGGTGGCCGACCCCGCGGCCGCCGAGCAGCTGTGGTTCGTGCTCACCCGGGCCACGCCGCGACCGGAAGCGACACACCCGGCCACCCTGCTCGCCCTGAGCGCCGCCCTCCGCGGTGACGGTGTGCTCGCCAACATCGCCCTCGACACCGCGCTGGCCGCCGACCCGACCAACCGACTTGCGAGCCTGCTGCGCGCGGTCCTCGCACACGGCATTCACCCGGACAAGCTGCGACAGCGGCTCGCCGAGAGCCTCACCGGCCCTCACCCCGACACGCCGCGGTCTCGATCGTTCGGTGCCGGCGACGACCTGACATAGATCCCCCGGGCACGGGCCGCCGACACCCTGTTCCGCGACAGGCATCGCAGCCCGACCGTCGCATCGAGTCTCTGGGCTGCGGTTCGCCCGTGGTCAGCACCAATCCCTCGTCTCGGATGCCCGTCCAGGTGGTGCCGGAAGCCCGATTGGCCGACCAGGTCCTGCGATTCCGCCGACCACTGGCCGCACCTTGGTCCCGTGAAGGAGTTGAGCTATGCCAGACACCCCACCATCCAGTCCATCGCCCCCGAACGCTCGTGAGGCGCTCGATGCCGTTCGACATGCCCGCGCCTACCTCATGCGTGTCGCCGAGCCACCGGCACCCGCGCTGCATGCCTTGGTTGACGCCGAGGGCGCGGTAGCGGCGGCGGACCGAGTCCGCATCGGCGATGTGCCGCCGGCCGTGCACAGCGAGACGGAGTCCCGGCGGCACCTCGATCTCGCCAGCGAGGACCTCGTCACCGCGGAGAAGGTCGGCGCCCGGCTGCTCGTTCCCGAGGATCCGGAGTGGCCAGTCTGGCAACTGCTCTGTCTCGCGGCGCCGACCGACCGCGGCCTCCGGAGCGCGGGACCGCCGCTCGGGCTGTGGGTGCGTGGCGAGGCGCCGGTCGAGGGCGTGTTCGACCAGGCCGTCTCCGTGATCGGCGCACGGGCGGCAACCAGCTACGGCGCGCACGTCGCCACCGAGATTGGGTACACGCTCGGCTCCGCCGGGATGACGGTCGCTTCTGGCGCTGCGTACGGCATTGACGGCGCGGCCCACAGGGGCGCGCTGAACGCGGGCGGACCGACCGTCGCGGTCCTGGGCTGCGGCATCGACATCGCCTACCCGGCCGGACACAGCGATCTGCTGAACAGCATCGCCGCAGGCGGGCTCATCGTCAGCGAGTACCCACCGGGCACCCACCCGGCCCGGCACCGATTTTTGGTCAGGAACCGCCTGGTTGCCGCGCTCTCCACGGCAACGGTCGTCGTCGAGGCCGGGGTACGCAGCGGCACTAAGAACACCGCGACGACCGCGGCGACGCTGGGCAAGACCGTGCTGGCGGTGCCCGGCCCGATCACCTCGGCGATGTCCGTCGGCTGCCACGACCTGATCCGAACAGGCACCGCCCGGCTCGCCGGCTCAATCCCGGAGATCCTCGAGGCAGTCTCAGCCGTCCACACAGGACCACATCCGCGTCCCTGACTGATCAACGTCGGTCTCACGGCCCTGGGGGCGTCACGTGCCCATGCGACCTGGTTTCCGGTGCCACACGCCGCTGGCTCGGCTACGAAACGGGCCCGAGCCCGAGTCAGCGGCGCGGCACCAGCTTTCTGTTCACAGATGGTCTCGATCGGGGTCGGTGGACGCGGCATGCTGCCTCACCGCCGCGAACCTGTCCAGCCGCGAAAAGCCTGCGCCTGGACAGAACCACCGCGGCGAGGCCCACGCGCGTGCACCACCGACCCCAACCGAGACCACACCGGAACCCGTTGCGGAACCGCTCGGTTCCGCTACCTCACGTCACATTGTATGGAGGCGCGCCGTTCTCAGGCGGAACCGATCCGAACACGGATGCGGACCATGTACGCCGCGCTGGTCCGACTGTTCGACGCCGCCGACGACGTGCTGGTGCGCGATCACGTCGCCGCCCTGGTGACCTCGAGCGACCTGCTCACCGACGCCACATCACCACCTGCTGGGTCTAGCACCGCTATCACCGAACGACCCGATCCAGCGTGGCTGGCCCCTGCCCGCAACCGGTCACGCGGCCGCAACCGAACGCTGCACTCCCACTTCTCATGACGGCCAGGAGGTACCTGTGTCGAACGCTGCCCACGACGACGCTCGGATGGACCCGGACTATGTGCTCGAGATGTTCCGGTTCCACATCGACGTGTTCAACCACAACTCTGACAAGTGCGAGCACGAGGAGTGCGCCTACTGCTCCTGGGACAACAACGACACGTGGCAATTGCTCGTCCACTTCGGCAGTTCCCTGGACACCTGGATGAGCACCCGGGGTCGCCCACCGCGCGCGTGGACGCGTCCCCGGCTGCGGCATCGCCTCGTGGGCTGGGATCCAGACCGGCGCGCGACCGCCATCCGGGCGACGCTCGGGATCTGAGCAGCGAATGCGACACCCGGTCACCGCGCTGGGCGCTGTATTCGTGTCCGGTCAGGCTCCTCGACGTCCCGGCATCGCTCGAACCAGCCCACCGCAGGTGCGGCAACGGTGCCGACGCATTTCGTGCCGGCACGGATCAAGCAATGCACCCGCATCCACCTCGGCATGACAACGAAGGGACAGTTCATGGTCAGCAACACGCGGCAGGGCACTGGTTGGGCGCCCCCCAGGAGCGGAGCGCACCTCGCGGTCCCGAGCCAGCGGTGTGGGGCGGTGGTGCTCTGATGGGGACCGCGCACGTGTGGTCGATAGCCCTGTCGGGGATCGTGGGGACGCCGGTGACGATCACCGCCCGCGTCAGCCCGCCCGATCCAGCCGCCCCGGCATCCGCCGATGCGGCCGGTCGGCGGGAGACGCGGGAGCGAGTCCGGGCCGCCATCCGCAACAGCGACCTGCCCTGGCCCGTCGAACAGGTCACCCTCAGCACCTCCACCCCAGGGCTGCGTATGGCCTCCTCGTGGGACCTCGCGGTGGCATGCGCCGTGTTGGCCGCGCACGGGCAGGTACCGGTCAACGAGGTAGGGCGGGTCGTGCTCGTCGGCGAACTCGCCCTCGACGGGCGGATCAGGCCGGTGCGCGGCGTGCTGCCCGCCCTGCTCGCCGCCCGGGACGCCGGCCTGGAGGTGGCGATCGTGCCCACGGTCCTGCTGCCGGAGGCCGAGTTGGTGACCGGCATGCGGGTGTTCGGCGCGGACCGGTTGGCCGACGTGGTCGCGTGGCTGCGCGGCAGCCGCAGTTATCTGTCCACCCCCAACCCGCACCGTGCCCGCGCCGAGGCTGGCGGCGCTGCGGTAGCGGAGCCGGACCTGGCCGATGTGGTGGGGCAACCCGAAGCGATCCGGGCGCTCGAAGTCGCCGCCGCCGGAGGTCATCACCTGCTCCTCGTGGGCCCGCGCGGTTCCGGGACGACGCTGTGCGCCCGCCGTCTGCCCGGTCTGCTGCCGGCGTTGACCGATGAAGAGGCGCTGGACGTCACCGCGATCCATTCGCTCGCCGGTGTGCTGGCCTCGGAGTTCCCGCTCCTGCGTCGGCCACCGTTCGTGGCGCCGCACCACACCTGCTCGATGCCCGCACTGGTCGGCGGCGGCGCAGGGCGGCCGCAACCCGGCGCGATCAGCATGGCGCACCACGGGGTGCTGCTGCTCGACGAGGCTGCGGAGTTCGGATCGCCCACCGGGACGGCGTCGCCCGCTACCCCGCTCGGTTTCAGCTGGTGCTAGCGACCGCGCCGTGCCCGTGCGGACAGTCAGATCGGGACTGTGTCTGTAGTCCGTATGCCAAGCGCCGGCACCTGTCCCGGCTCACCGGCCCGCTGCTCGACCGGATCGATCTGCGTGTGCGACTGCGACCGTCCAGCCACACCCCGGAACAGTCCACATCGGACGGGACGGTGGCGGTACGCGCGCGGGTGGCCCAGGCACGTCAGCGCGCCGAGCAGCGATGGGCACCGCACGGTGCCCGCACCAACGCCGAGGTTGCGGCCACGGTCCTGAACCGGAGCGAATTCCGACTCCCCAGAACCGTTACCGCGCCTGTGGACGACGCTCTGGCCAGGGGCGCGGTAACGGGACGCGGCGCGACACGCGCGCTACGGGTCGCGTGGACTCTGGCTTTCTTGGACGGTCTGGAGCGCCCCGGCTTGGATCAGATCGTGGAGGCGCTCGAGTTCCGCGACCGCCGGCCCATTTGAAAGTGCGGGCACTGGCCACCTCCACTCGACCACAACCGCACCCCCAACACTCGGGCCACCAGAGGCAAGCGGACTGATCTTCGCTGCGGGGTGGCCGACAGCCACGCTCCTTCTCGATCTCAGGGAAGTCGGGACGAGCCCACCGCATTGTCCTTGTGCATCAGGGCGAACAGCGTGGTTTCTGCCCCATCGTCTCATCACCTGCGTCGCGCTGCCTGCGTTCAGTGCCGCGTCGGCCAGCCGTCCATCTCATGCCGGTCGTCGCGGGGACACGGCATGTCTGCGATCGCCCTTCCCAACCACTTAAAAGGAGACCGTTCATGCGCAGTGATGACTCCCCAGGCGTCGGCGAGATCCCGCACACGGACACACCGGTGTTCGACGCGACCGTCCAGGCTCTCGCGGACAATCGCTCAGGTGCTGACACCGGTGCAGGCGGGGACATCAAGGGACAGCTGGCCGGTGATCTGGCGGACGCGGAGCACGACTGGGTCAACCACTGGTACGGCGATCCGGCCACACCGGCACCGGTCCTCAACCCGGACACGCCCGAGGGCGCGGCAATCCTGCACCTGTTCGGCCGCCTCAAGGCCATCGAGCACGCCGACGGCCGTTGGCCTGCCGGTGACGTCGCCGCCGAAGTCACCGATTGGTTCACCAGTCTCGGTATCGACTGCACGTCGCGCCCGCAGGATGCCGGCCGTCGGTTGCGGCTGGCGCTACGCGACCGTCCTGGTGGCGGGCCGGCGTCCTCGGTGTACGGGGTGCGGATCGGTACCGACCACAACGACCCGGAGCCGATCATCCGCACCGCCCTGCACGTCCTGACCCGCCAACTCGGCCCCGGCACCGGCATCGACCTCATCGCGCACGACCGTGACGTACTCGCCCGCATCGAACAGCCCTACGCGCCAACCACCAACCGTTGACCGCCCCAACACCGATTGCCCCGACCACCACTTCCCTGGTGGCCGGGGCAATCGCGCCCACAGCGACCTCGATTGAGGGTCTTCGCCGCCCCGCATCCTTGCCAACCCGTACCGGCCTCGTCCCCGAGAAGCCCAGTACTCGATCCTGTATGAGGAGCGCTCCGTGATCACGCCACCGTCACCCGAACCTGCCGCACACGTCGACGACCCTCTGACCACGGCGATCAGCCGTGTCCGCCAAGGATCCCTGGACCAGGAGCAGCGTGACCGTCTGGCCACATTGGTGAGCATTGCGACGCGATACGAGCTGCCCACCCCAGTCACTGCCGCTCTGCATCTGGTCATCGATTCTCTCGCCGACGCATCGCCCGAGCCTGAGCCCGAGCCCGACGTGATCGACATGCACGAGGTCGTGCGCGTGTTAAGCGAGACGTACGGGTATACGGCGTTCGTCGGGTACGGCGGCGGCGCGACCATGACCCTGTACGTCGAACCCGTCGACGAGAACGAGAGGTGCCGTGCCGCCGCCGGACCCGGTTTCTGGGCCGACGGCCGCGCGATCGGGTACGCCAACGACTTCTACGTCGGTCCGGACGACAACGGCGCGACGGACACGACCGCGGTCGCGGAACTGGGCGCCACGAGTGTCGATGCGGTCGCCGAACTGATTGCCCGCACCGTGCGAGGCGAAGTGATCAACCCGCAGGATGAGTCGGCGCCATGACAAAGCTACCCCTGACTGCGGGTGTCGGTGCGATGCGCCGATCGTCACGTTCTCGATGGTGGGCAGCAGGGTTGCTGCGGTCGCCAGAATCACGCGCTGTGCACGATCGAACTGTTTCCTCACTGTCGGTCGTCCCCGCCGCGCTGCGTGTCCCAGCCCGGCGCGGCACCAGCGTCGACCTGGTCTCGCACGCCGGAATGTGCTTGTCGCCTCGAACACCCTCTCGCTCCCCCTGCCGGCAGCTGACCGCCGATCACATCGGCCCACCACCGGTCCCGTTCGCGGAGCGAGCTGGTCCGCCACGTCTATCCACTCCCATCCTTCCGGTGAGACAAACCAACTTCACTCCCGCAGTGCTTGCCGCCACACCCTAGGCAGACTTGGCGGGCATGTCATCGCCAGAACGGCGTCCTGTCCGGTAGTGCGGTCGCGGTTCTCATGCCTGACATACACGCACTCGCCATCCGTCCACATCAGTCTTCAATGAGGAGTCGTGCCGTTGTGCGTTCCGTTGAGCGTAGGAATCGAGTTGTGCAGTTCAGCGGTGGGATCGCCAGCTGGGCGGTAGCGCGTCGAGTAGCTGACCGCTACGGCGTGGACGATCTCGTGTTGCTCTTTGCTGATACGTTGATTGAGGACGATGACCTGTATGCGTTCGTCGAGGAGTCGGCGGCACAACTCGCGGTTCCCCTGGTGCGGGTAGCGGACGGGCGCACGCCGTGGCAGGTGTTTGAGGACAAACAGCTCCTGGGCAACAGTCTTCTCGCGCCCTGTTCCTATGCCCTGAAGATTCTGCTTTACTGGACTACCGCGAAGCGCGACATGACTACGGGCTTGCCATCAGGCATTGCATTAGTTTCTTTGATCGATGCGTTCTAAAAGAACACTGATCAAGATGCCGACGGGGTCGGTCGATGTAACGCCTTTAGTCTGCCTCGTGTTCAGTGTTATGGTCATGTGATCAAGGATTCAATCTGTGAGCCAATAGTGCACGGCGCTCGTCGTCTGAAAGGGGGCGTTGCACTCGGCTTCGGGCTTTGGTAATGAGCGACTTTACGGTAATCGTTGCGTCCCAGATGCGGGCGGTGCCGTCTTCCGATGTGGTCGCCAGGCGTTGTCCGTCCGGGGACCAAGCCACGCTGGTGACGGGGGCGGTATGGATGCCGGCGACGATGATTTCGTTTCCTGTGATTGCGTCCCAGATGCGGGCGGTGCGGTCATGTGATGCAGTGGCTAAGCGTGTGCCGTCCGGCGACCACGCAACACTCCAGATGGCATCGTCATGTCCCTGAAGAAAGGTGGTCACGGCTCCATCACGAGCGTCCCATATGCTGGGGGCTCCGTCCTGCGGTGCTGTTGCCAGACGTTGCCCATCAGGCGACCAGGCAAGCTCCCACACGTTGCCGCGATGTACCGCATCCCTGGCGGTGGTGGTGTTGGTGTTGAGGTCCCAGATTCGGATGACGCCCCCGCCATCACCAGTGGCGAGGTATTGCCCATCAGGCGACCAGTCAATGCCGAGCACCCAGTCCTCGTGGCCACGCAGCACGTGTAGTTCGTCGCCAGTAGTGGCGTCCCAGATACGTATCGTTTGGTCATCAGAACTAGTGGCAAGGCGTTGACCATCCGGAGACCAGACTACTGACCAAACCCAGTCTTGGTGACCGCGAAGGACGAGCAACTGATGGCCACGGTGCGGATCCCAGACGCGTGCTGTTCGATCTTCGGAACTGGTCGCGAGACGGTGTCCGTCAGGTGACCAGGCCACGCCCGACACGTTGCCTTCATGGTTGTGCAGTTCCAACAATGCGCGACCGGTTTTGGCTTCCCAGACACGAGTGCTGCGATCCTTGGATACAGTCGCGAGCCGCCGTCCATCAGGAGACCACGCCGCGCTGGAGACCCACCGTGTGTGGCCCTGCAATGTGATCAGTTCAGTGCCTGTATTTGGATCCCACACTCGCGCCGTCCGGTCTTCGGAGCTGGTAGCGACGTATTGGCCATCCGGAGCCCAGGACACGCCGCGGAGTCGATCGTGATGACCGCGCAGCACCAGCAGTTCGCGACCGGTCACGGCGTCCCAGATCCGGCCGGTTCTATCACCGGAGGCCGAGGCTATGCGCTGGCCATCTGGCGACCACGCCACACCTGATACCCAATGACCATGGCCCTGTAAGGTGAGCAGTTGCCGGCCAGAGGCAGCATCCCACACACGAATAGTGCGATCCCGTGCGCAGGTTGCGATACGTCTTCCGTTCGGTGACCAAACCACATCTGCTGCCCAGTCCTCGTGCTCCTCGTTCATCACCAGTAGTTCGGTAGCGGTCGTGGCGTCCCAGACATGTACCGCGCCGTTGCCATGGACGGTTGCAAGACGACGTCCGTCTGGGGACCATCCCACGGCCCGGAGTTGATTGTGGTGGCCGCGCAGTACCAACACTTCGTCACCAGTGCTTGCGTCCCACACGCGCGCGGTTTGGTCATCAGCACTGGTCGCTATTCGCAGCCCATCGGGAGACCACGCGATACCCCACACTCGGTCGTGGTGACCGCGCAGCACCATTAGTTCGGTACCAGTACTCGGATCCCAAATCCGGGCCGTTCTATCGCCGGAGCAGGTTGCAACACGCGACCCATCTGGGGACCACGTGACGTGCAATACCCAGTCGTCGTGTCCGCGCAACACAGTCAATTCCTGACCGTCAGCGGCTCCCCAAATCCGTGCCGTCCGGTCGGCCGAAACTGTCGCTAAACGCGTCGCGTCGGGTGACCAGGCCACACCTAGCAACATCCGCTCGTGCCCGACAAGTACCAGCGTCGTTCGATGGTGCGCCAGGCTCGTCACCAGCGCGCGGGTAGCCAACGGCGTCGGAGCGTAATCGTCGATGGCGGTGAGGGCGATTGCCAGTGCATGCTCCGGATCGGTCTCGACAATAGTCAAAGCCCGTCGAGCCATGACGTCGGCAAGTTGGCGCATCGTGGCCTTGTCCACGTTCTGAGAGCAGGCAAGAAATTCTTGCACAAGGGGTAATTGGCTGGCGATCGGCAGAGATATCGTTCGTTGAAGCGCGACCGCGAGCCGGTCTCCTTGGAGTAAGTAGGATGGTTGACGTCCGGAACGATCCCAATCCTGTGCCCACCGTTCGAGGTCTGCTCGCCATTGCAGATCGTTAGCGCTCGCATCGATCGCTTGTCGCAGGGGTGACCAATTTCGGAAGAATGTCTCGTGTGCGACCTCATAGACGATGTCCGTGACGCCATTGCTCACAACAGTATCGCTGGTTAGGAGTCGAGCAGTGACAAAAGCTTCCACTATGCGCAACTCATCACGTGACATGCTCGAACGTCTGACCGGACGTTTGGTGGGCTCACCTTCGTTTACCGTCGCAAAACGTAGTAGCGTCGGCAAGATAGGGCTGTCAGGATTGTCGGCAATCAGTTCTGCCGTGACCTTGTCGGCCTGTTGAATAAGTGCGCCAGGCACGCCGCCGATCCTGTTATAGTCCTGCTCGGTGATCACCTTGTCATTATTGGCCTGCGCGTAGAGCTTCTGTAACGTGTACGCCAGTAGCGGAAGTGCCGTTCCGCTACCCGTATCTTTCACCATGACATGAGGTAGGCCGGCGGGCTGAAAGGTAACACCGGCCGCTTTTGCAGGACGTTCGATAATATCGAACAAGGATTGTTGCTCTAGTGCGCCAATGGTGATGGGGCGAGCGAACAGTCGACCAAACTCGGTCGCGAGAAAATCTGTGAGAAATTCGGATCGGAGCGTAGTCAACACCCACAGTCGGACGTCGGCTTGCAGCGCATCTCGAATAAGCCGCAAGAACGCCACTCGTTCATGATGGGCGGTTAGGGTGACGAGTTCTTCGGCTTGATCGACAACGATGAGCAGCGGGGCAGATCGGCGGCGACGCGCCACACGAATCTGGTCAATGAACCTCAACAATGCAAGAGGCTCGCCTGCCGCCAGCTGGACTGCGGTATCTACCACTTCCACCGGCAACTGTCCACCCAGTTCAACAGTGAGCGCGTGAGCAAGACCAGCTGCGGGATGCTGGCCGGGAGCAAACGGGGACACCACGATCCACGGCTGCCTGCGCATAGTCAGACGCGGCAGCAATCCGGCTTGTACCATCGAGGACTTACCCACCCCCGAGGGGCCGACCACAGCGACGAACCGGTCAGAGATGGTGGCGTGTGTCAGCTGCAGCCGTGCCATTAGTTCATTCACCTCGTGGTCGCGACCGAAGAAAACCCCTGCTTCCTCAGCGGTGAAGGCGTCGAGCCCTGGATAGGGGGGACGGTCAGACCGCCAGATCCGACGAGGTTCGGACCTATCAGCAACAAATACCCAAATGCGCAGACCGACGATTACCAGAAGAATGGCCACAAGCAGCAGTAGGGCCCACTGCTGCGCCCAGTTCGCCAGCCAAGGAACATTCCGCAGATAATTTACCGCAAAACTGGAGGTTAACCCCAGTAGAGCACCTGATAGCACTAGTAGTATGTCTAACAACAGCGCGATGGGGCGGCGCTTCACCTGAACCATGAGCACCATCCGTTCAAGACGGCCAAGTTACGCAGACGGTTACCTCTGCATCGCACCTCGTAACTCATTGTTACATCCACAAGCGGTATTCGTCCAGTTCAGTAGCGAGCTGTATAGCAGTTCGACTGCATACTGCGTAGCGCCCACGGCTTGCGGACCAGGGCGAGTCACTACGTCGCGCGCGTACATTTGGCGGGCTCGGTGTTGTGCATCCCAGCCGGCTCACCAGCACGGCCACAGAACTCCCTGTCTGTACGCCTCCCTTGCTCGACCTGTCAAGTATTTACGCTGGATTGAACGGGTTTTGACTGGAGTCCGTAACACGCACGGCGCCAAGGGCTGTAATATCAGTCTTCGCGCCCCGAAGCTGCGGAGGTGCGGCCTCGCACCACGTGACGAAGGGGCCGAGTTCGGCCGGGACTTGCCGGCTGGCCTTCCGGAAGAATCCGGGTGAGTTCGAGAAATCCAGCGAGGTGGTTTCACTCGCTGACGCGGACGTCGACTTGACCGCCATCCGCCGGTTCCTCCTCGGAGTCGTGCCGAACCATGGGCGGTTCCTCCTGGTCGTGGGATCCGGGTGATGCTGGTCAACGGGGATCGGCGATGACCGGGATGCCCAGGTCGACCGGGCCTGTCGGTTGGCGGTCACGGGCCCGATCCAGGCTGATGAGCTTGCGGCTGGCCTCGATCAGGCTGGTCTCCAGGCCGGTGACCTCGCCGAGCCAGCCGTTGGCCTTGGCCTCCTGGATGCGGTCGCGCAGGTTGGCGATGATCGCGACTAGCCGCGGCCGCGCCGACAGGTCCAGCCGCAGACTCGGACACCGGATGTCCCGTTGACCGAACTAACTCGGGGATCTCCTGGGCTTCCTCGATGTGGACCGACAGTGACGACTCGGCCTGATCTCGGCAAGGTCGGGCCTCGTGAGTCACTGCGAGTGATGAGGCGTTTCTGCTCTGATCCCGTGCCGTCAGAGAAGACGGCCCGTGGAGGTTGGGATGGCGGAACGCGGCACGGCGGTCAGGGATGTGGCGGCCCTGACGGTCGCCAGAATCGGGAGGGTCGAGGAGACCGGA
>NZ_JBJMIE010000614.1:0-9224 GCF_045807065.1 Actinophytocola sp.
GAGGTGTTGAACACCTGGAAGCCGGCGGTGTAGGTACCGACGATGAGAGTCCGGTTGGCGCAGTACTGGGTAAATTGGATGTCGGGGGTGGTCGGGACGACGCGGCAGCCCACCCACTCGGCGCCCAGGGCCGCTGCCGGACCGGCCGCCATGATCGTCGTGCCCGCGATCGCGGCAAGGACGCTTATCAGGGTCAAAATTCTGCGCATGGACGATTTCCTTCGCCGTCGCTTTCAGAACCGGGATTCACGATCCGGGGTGGATCGTACCCGGCAACCGCTGCCGCGTGGCCGGCCGCGGAATCGAGTGCACTCTTGGCGATCGGTGGGGAGCGGCCTGGCCGCTCCCCACCGATCGTTCACTGCACGGTGTCGACGTGGGACACGCCGGACGTGCGGTAGCCGCTGATCCGGGACGTCACCTGGGCCGGGCTGACCACCTCGTTCTCGGCGAAGTAGACCCAGTCGACCCGCTCCTGGTAGGCGCGGTCACCCGACGAGCCGACGAGGCCGCCGGAGATGAACCACAGGTTGAAGTTGATCGACATCGGGGTCTCGGGGTAGTACCGGTCACCGTGGTCGGCGAACAGGTTGCCGTCGATGTAGTAGCGCACGCGGCCGGACGCCACCTGGATCACGAGGTCGTGCCAGCCCGCGAAGCTGGCGCGCTGCTCGGTGTGGATGTTGTCGGCGATCCACGGGTCTTCCTGGTAGGTCTCCCATGTGGTCGTGTAGAGGATGTTCGACGGCTCACCCCATCCGCCGTTGGGCAGGTACTCGAAGTCCATCTCCCCGTAGTTCGGGTCCATCGGGGCGTTCAGGGGCGTGATGGTGAAGAACGTCTGCACCACGTTGTCCCCGTCGACACCCCGCACCGGCGTGTCGGAGAAGAACACCCGCGCGCCGTAGGTGCCCTCGAAGAACTTGCGCTGGTGGTACATCTCGGTCTGCCGCGCGCTCGACCCGTTGTTCGACGACTCCAGCTGCAGCACCTGGTTGCCGTTGACGGTCGGGAACGTGACCAGCGACGGGTCCCACGTCGCACCCGGCACGCCGGGGCCGCCGCCGCCGGCGCGGACGGTCCACCCGCGCTGGGCGATCCGCGGGTCGCTCGACGAGGTGTAGGCGAAGTCGTCGAACATGACCCTGCCGGTCGGGTCCGGCGGGTTGCCGGGATCACCCGGGGCGTCGCCGCCGGGGCTGGTGCCCCAGATCGTCGTCCCGTCGCGCTGCACGGTCACCTTGTCCCACGCGGTGTAGGTCGTGCGGTTGGTGAACGAGTAGTCGTCGGTCTGGGTGATCGAGGCCCAGTTGGTGCGGTAGAACCGCAGCTGCAGGTCGCCGGTGTCGGCACCCGGCGCGAGCGAGCCGGCGCCCGAGGTGAAGGCGACCTCCAGGTAGCGGTCGGCGGTCGACGTCGGGGTGGACAGCGGCCGGAAGGTGCCGGTGACGTTGCCGCAGCCGCGCACCGCCCACGAGCACGCGAAGCGGTAGCCGACGTCGGGGGTGTCGCCGCGGAAGTAGTACCGCAGCGTGAGGTCGGCGAGTGGGATGGTGGTCGTGCCGGTGTTGGTGATGGTGAACCACGGCTCCGCCTGGTCGGTGGTGGCGCCCGTGGCACTGGTGCGGTAGTTGGCGGTCACGGCGTCCGCGGCGGCGGACGCGGGCGCCTGAAGGAACGTGGTCACCACTGCCGCCGCGGCGACAGCAGCCAGGGATCTGCGGAACAACTCGTCCTCCTGTACGTGCGGGGTGCGTACCGGGTGGGAGTGCGGGCCTCCTCTCAGCTCGTCGCGGTCAGGGCTCGGTAGGCGACCGACAGGGCCGCCAGTCTCCGTTCGTGCACGGCCATCGCGGCGCCGAAGGCCGCCCAGTCCGGCTTCGCGGACCACAGCGCGTCGGCCAGGGCGCACAGGCGCGGGAAGGCGAGGTACTCGACGTCCTCCGGACGCGGCACCTGCTCGGTCCACAGTTGGCACTGGCTGCCGAGCACGGCCGGGTCGTCGGGGATCGGCTGGTGGTACACGTCGTACGTCGTCACCACGGCGCCCGGCTGACCGGGTCGCTCGTCGTCGTCCGTCGACTGTGGATAGTCCAGGTAGGTCGACCGGTAGGGCGTGAGCACGACCGGATGCCCGTCCACCAGGGGTGTCGAGTCCTGCCACGGCATGACGACCGTCCGCGGATCGAGGCGGGTGCCGTCCCCGGCGTCCGCCCAGCACACCGGCACCCGCCCCTGGTCGAGGAGGAGCCCGCCGACCCGGTTGAGGAACCACCCGCGCAGCGCCTCCGGACCGGTCAGCCCTTCCCGCGCGACCCGGTCCAGTGCCACCGGGCTGGCGGCCCACTCGGTCACCGGCACCTCGTCGCCGCCGATGTGCACGTGCTCGCCGGGGAAGACGTCCATGACCTCGCCGAACACGGTGCGGAGGAAGTCGAAGACCCGCTCGTGCACACCGAAGACCGCCTCGGAGATCCCCCACTCCGTCCACATGGGAAGCCGGCGCTGCGGGTGGTTACCCAGCCACGGGTAGGCGGCGAGCGCGGCCCGCGCGTGCCCGGGCAGGTCGATCTCCGGCACGATCCGCACCCCGCGCTCGGCCGCGTACGCCACCAGCGCGCGCAGTTCGGCGGTCGTGTAGGCGCCGCCGTGCGGGACGCCGTCGAACCGGTCGCTGCCCGCCGGACCGAGCTGCGTGCGCGCCCGCGTCCCGCCGACCTCGGTCAGCGCGGGGTAGGCGGCGACCGGCATCCGCCAGCCCTGGTCGTCGGTGAGGTGCAGGTGCAGCACGGTGAGCTTGTGCAGTGCCAGCAGGTCCACGAACCGGCGCAGGAACCGCACCGGCTGGAAGTGCCTGGCGACGTCGAGCATCGCGCCCCGCCAGGGCAGCCGCGGCGAGTCCTCGACGTCGACGCACGGCAGTGCCCACACCACGCCCGGCGCCGGCACCTCGCCCAACGCCTCGACCGGCAGCAGCTGCCGGATGGTCTGCACGCCGTGCAGCAGGCCGGCCAGGCGCCGGGCCCGCAGCACCACGGCCAGCTCGCTGACGGTCAGCGCGTACCCCTCGTCGCCGAGCCCGACGAGCTGCTCGTCCAGTGTGAGGAGCACGGTTCCGGTGGCGGACGGGGGAAGTGGCAACCCGGTGGCCGGGCGGAGGTGGCGCCGCAGCAGCCGGGCCGCCGGTTCCGCACCCTGGGTGGCGCGCAGCGCCGTCGTGGGCCCGAACACGAACTGGCCGGCCCGCCGGCGCAGGCGCGTGGGTCGTGGCACGATCACGTGTCGCCTCCTGGTCTCTCAGCCCTTGACCGCGCCGCCGGTGATCCCGGCGGTCACCCTTCCCTGCAGCACCAGGAAGATCGCCAGCACGGGCAGCATGAACAGGGTCGACGCGGCCATGGTCGCGCCCCAGTCGGTGCCGAAGGTGTTGCTGAACGAGGACAGCCAGACCGGCAGGGTGCGGTCGTCCTGGTCCTTGATGATCAGCAGGTTGGCGAAGGCGAACTCGTTCCACGCGGTGATGAACCCGAACAGCGACGTGGTCAGCAGGCCGGGTGCGAGCAGGGGGAGCACCACCCGCCGGAACGCCGCGGGCCGGTCGCAGCCGTCCACCTGGGCCGCCTCCTCCAGCTCGACCGGGACACCCGCGAGGAAGTTCCGCAGCGTGACGATCGTGAACGGCAGGGTGATCATGAAGTAGACGAGCGTCAGCATGGACAGCGTGTCGAGCATCCCGGTGTCCCGTGCGATGACGTACATCGGGATCAGCAGCGCCTCCCACGGCGTCATCTGCGCGATGAACACCATGAGGATGAAGCCGCGCCGACCCTTCCACCGCAGCCGGGCCACCGCGTACGCCGCGAGCAGCGCGACCACGAGCGACAGCAGCACGGCGGAGCAGGCCACCAGCAGGCTGTTGCGCCAGAACGACCAGAAGCCGTCGGCGTGCACGGCCGCGGCGAAGTGCTCGACGGTCAGCGAGGACGGCCAGAACGTCGGCGTCACCGCCTGGATCTCCCGCGTCGGCTTGAACGCGGTCAGCACCATCCAGTAGACGGGGAACACCGACACCGCGAACACGAGCAGTGCCAGCAGGTTCCTCGTCAGGCGGCCGGTCATGCGGCGGCCTCCTCGCGGTACATGTGCCGGAAGTAGAACAGCAGCGCCAACACCAGCAGCAGCACCATGAGCACGGACACCACCGCGCCGACGTCGTAGCGGTGCAGCGACTGTGCGACCTGGTAGGCGTACACCGGCAGGGTGGTCGTCGCCCGGCCGGGGCCACCCTCGCTGATCACCCAGATCTGCACGAACGCCTTGCCGACCCAGATGACCTCCAGGCACGTGACGAGCCCGAACATGGGGCGCAGCACGGGAAAGGTGATCGAGCGGAACGACCGCGCGCCGCTCGCGCCGTCGATGCGCGCCGCCTCGTACAGCTCGTGCGGCACCGTGGTCATCGCCGCGTACAGCGTCAGCGCGGCGAACGGCACCGACTGCCACACGATCAGCACCACGAGGATCGCGAAGGTCTGCGGCCCGTCGGCGAACCAGGTGTGGCCGCGGAACCGCTCGAACCCCAGCTGTACCAGCACCCAGTTCACGACCCCCAGCTGGGAGGAGAACATCCACTGGAACACCGTGGTGGCGGCGATCATCGGGGTGGCCCAGGTGAGCACGAGTCCACTGAGGACCAGAAGCCGCGGGTACCGGCCCAGCCGGATGGTCAGCAGCGCGACGACCGTGGACAGCACCATGATCAGCACGACGTTGATCGCGGTGAACAGGAACGTGCGGCCGGCCACCGACCAGAACTCCGGGTCACTGAGCACCGCCGCGTAGTTGGCGAACCCGGCGAAGCTCGCGCCGCCGCGGATCAGCTCGGCCATCCCGAAGTGCTGGAAGGAGATGATCACGTTGCGCAGCAACGGGTACGCGAGCAGGTAGGCGGTTGCCAGCAGGGTCGGGCTGATGAGCAGGTAGGGCCAGAAGCTCCGGCGCCGGCCACCACCCGGCGCGACGGTCACGCGGCTGGACCGCCGCACCGGGGGTGCCTCGGTGAGTGCCACTAGCCCGCCTCCCCGAATCTCTGGGTGTGGGTCTCGTTCCGGCGACAGCTGCCGGTGTCGAGGTGGATCGTGACTGGCGCCGTCCCGTTCCCCTGAGGTATCCGCTGGTCAGGTGCGGACCTCGTATGACGATCCAACGGACCGGTCCTAGTTCGCGGTGTTCAGTGCGGCGGTGATCACCGCGTCCGCGTCCGCGGCGGCGGTCTTCGGGTCGCCGCCGGTGAGGACCTTGGTCAGGAACTCCTTGATCGGGTTGCGGGCCTCGACGGCCGTCCAGTTCGGGGAGTTCGGCGTGGCGTGGCCGTTCGCGGCACCCACGGCCATCGCGGCGGCGCCGGGGTCGTCCTCGACGGCGTCGGCCAGCGAGGTGCGGTTGGGCACGTAGTTCATGGTCTTCGCCAGCTCGGTCTGCCACTTTTCCCCCGCCAGCGCCTCGACCACCGCGTAGGCGCCGTCCTGGCGGGTGGAGGCCACCGGCACGATCAGGTCGGAGCCGCCGGTGAACACCGCGCCCGGCTCGTTCGCCCTCTTGCCGGGGATGGGGAAGAAGCCGAGCTTGCCGTCGAGGTCGGGGTTGGCGGTGGTGACGAGCTTGGCCGCGCCGGGGACGGCGATGAGCTGCGCGACGTCGCCGCGGGCGAACACGTCGGTCTGCTGCGGCTTGGCCTCGTCGGAGTCCTTCGGCCCGTTGCCGAGCGCCTGGAGCTGGCGGTAGAAGTCCGCGCCGGCCAACGCCTTCGGCGTGTCGAGCGCGCCCTTCCACCTGTCGCCGTCGCGCACGGCGAGGTCGCCGCCCTCGTCCCAGACGAAGCCGGCGAGCACGTACCAGTTCTGGCCGGGCAGGTAGATGCCCTGCACGCCGCCCTGGTTGAGCCGCGCGGTGGCGGCGAGCCACTCCTCCCGAGTGGTGGGTGGGGTGATGCCCTTGGCCTGGAAGAGATCCGTGCGGTAGATGACGACGCGGTTGGCCGCGTAGAACGGGATGCCGAACTGGTGGCCGTCGACGGCGCCGGGGTCGGCGAGGCCCGGCAGCCAGTCCTTGCCCCGCAGCTCGTCGACCTTGCCGGACAGGTCGGTGACGCCGCCGCTCGCCGCGTACTGCGCGACCTGGGTGTTGCCGACCTCGATCACGTCCGGCGGGTCGGTGCTGGCCAGCGCGCCGGTGACCTTCTCGGTGATGCCGTCCCACTCCTGGATCTGGACGGTCAGGTCGTACTCGGGGTGGTCCTTCTCGAACGACGCCTCGAAGTCCTTGACGAACCCGTCGGTCGCGGTGTCCTTCATCAGCCAGACGGTCAGCTGCCGCCGGCCCCCGTCGCCCGCGGCGTCATCGGAGCCGCACGCGGCGAGGGCGGGGAGGGTCAGGGCCAGCGTGAGCAGGCCTGCGGCGAAGCGATGCGGCACGGGGTCACCTCACGGTGCGGCGGGGACCTGACCAATTGGTAAGGTTCGGTGGTCTGCACCAAAATGGCATAGACCAATCTCTGCGTCAATACCCAGGTAGAGACCGGTATTTGGCAAGACGTTCACCACAGAGTGGTCAGGTCGGGCAGCTTTCCTCTGGTTCGGTTGTCATACTGGCGGCATGGCCGGAGCCATCCTCAAACGTGAGCGCGTGCGGGACTACCTGCTCGAACTGATCGAGACGCACCCCCCGGGCGCGCCGCTGCCCGCCGAGCGGGTGCTCTGCCAGCGCCTGGAGGTGTCGCGGCCGACGCTGCGCTCCGCGGTGGACGAACTGGTGCACAACGGGATGCTGGTGCGCCAGCACGGGCGGGGGACGTTCGTCGCACCGGCCAAGATCACGCAGGAGATGGTCTCGGACGCGCGGTCGATGACGTTGCCCCAGGCGGCGGGCACGTGGACGAGCAAGGTGCTGGAGTTCGCGACCGTCGCGGCGGGGGCCCGGGTGGGCCGGCGGCTGCGGATCTCGCCGGCGGCGGAGATCTTCTACGTGGCCCGGCAACGCTTCGTCGACGGCTCGCCGATGGCCATCGAGTACCTGCACGTGCCGGTGTCCGTGGCGCCGCGACTGTCCCTGGCGGACCTGGAGTCCGGCGACCTCTACGCCCGGCTCGACGAGCACGGCGTCCGCGTGCACGACGCGATCCAGTCGGTCGAACCGACGGTCACCAACGATCACGAGTCGACGTTGCTGGGCGTGCCGGTCCTGTCTCCCGCGCTGCTGTTCGAACGCCTCACCAACGACGACGGCGGCCGCCCGATCGAGTACGTCCACTCGCTCTACCGCGGCGACCGCTACCGCATCGTCTCCCGCCTGGCCCTGGGCCCCACGGCGACGACCTCCGGCACTCCCACCGCGAGCGCGCACCACCCCGGCATCCCACCCGGCGACCTCACCGCCCGCGGCCCGGTCCGCTCCGCCACGACCGGCGACATCCAGTAGCGGCCCTTCCCCCGACGCCGGCGAGTTCCGACGGAAACAGTGGGGCCGAACGCGGGTCGAGCGTTCCCTTCGCGATCATGTTGACGGAGGTCCCTTCCCCGACGGGTCCAACAGCCCTGGCACCGTGGCCGGTCCGCGGGCAGGCTGGGCACTGCATAGATCGCCTACCGGTGGGCACCCCAGCACTCCGGGCGATCACAACCAGGGGAGAGACTCGGTGACCACCAACGTGCCCCAGCTCGACGCGTACTGGCGTGCGGCGAACTACCTGTCCGTGGGTCAGATCTACCTGCTGGACAACCCGTTGTTGCGGGAGCCGTTGCGCCGTGAGCACATCAAGCCGCGCCTGCTCGGGCACTGGGGCACCACCCCGGGCCTGAACTTCCTCTACGCGCACCTCAACCGGGTGATCAGGGCCCGTGGCACGAACATGATGTACGTGATCGGCCCCGGCCACGGCGGGCCGGCCATGTTCGCCAACACCTGGCTGGAGGGCAGCTACACCCAGGCCTTCCCGGGCGTGTCACGGGACGAGAAGGGCATGCTGACGCTGTTCCGCCAGTTCTCCTTCCCCGGCGGCGTGCCCAGCCACGTCGCCCCCGAGGTCCCCGGCTCCATCCACGAGGGCGGCGAACTCGGCTACTCCCTCGCCCACGCGTTCGGCGCCGCCTTCGACAACCCGGACCTCGTGGTCGCCTGCGTGGTCGGCGACGGCGAGGCCGAGACCGGGCCGCTGGCGACCAGCTGGCACGCCAACAAGTTCCTCAACCCCGTCAAGGACGGCGCGGTCCTGCCGGTCCTGCACCTCAACGGCTACAAGATCGCCAACCCCACCGTCCTCGCCCGCATCCCCCAGGAAGAACTCGACGCACTCCTGCGCGGCTACGGCTACGCCCCCCACTACGTCACCGGCGACGACCCGGAGCAGATGCACCAGGACATGGCCGCCACCCTCGACGCCGCGCTCGACGAGATCACCGCCATCCAGCAGGAAGCCAGGGCCGGCAGGACACAGCGACCGCGGTGGCCGATGATCGTGCTCCGCTCCCCCAAGGGCTGGACCGGTCCGGCCGAGGTCGACGGCGTCCAGGTCACCGGCACCTGGCGAGCGCACCAGGTGCCGCTCGCCGCCGTGCGGGACAACCCCGAGCACCTCGCGCTGCTGGAGCAGTGGCTGCTTTCCTACCGCCCGGAGGAGCTGTTCGACGAGCACGGCCGGCCGGTGACCGCGCTGCTGGACCAGGTGCCCGACGGCGAGGCCAGGATGGGCGCCAACCCGCACGCCAACGGCGGCCTCCTGCTCACCCCCCTCGAACTGCCCGACTTCCGCGCCTACGCCGCCCAGGTCGAGAAGCACGGCAACAGCACCTCCGAACCCACCCGCGTGCTCGGCCGGTTCCTCCGCGACCTGATCCGCGACAACGACACGAACTTCCGGCTGTTCGGCCCGGACGAGACGGCCTCCAACCGGCTCGACGCCGTCTACGAGGTGACCGGCAAGCAGTGGGAGGCCGAGGTCCTGCCCGTCGACGAACACCTGGGACAAGAGGGCCGCGTCGTCGAGGTGCTCTCCGAGCACCTGTGCCAGGGCTTCCTGGAGGGCTACCTGCTCACCGGCCGCCACGGCCTGTTCTCCTGCTACGAGGCGTTCATCCACATCGTCGACTCCATGTTCAACCAGCACGCCAAGTGGCTCATGACCAGCAAGAAACTCTCCTGGCGACGCCCGGTCGCCTCACTGAACTACC
>NZ_JBJMIE010000615.1:0-5573 GCF_045807065.1 Actinophytocola sp.
CGGCGGATCCACTCGTCGCTGGTGTCGACCGTGGTGGCGAGGTCGGCGTTGGTGAGGACGTGCTCGGGTTGGTGGTGTCCCATCCCGGTGATGCGTGACCCGGTCATCGCGCTCCTTTAGCGTCCGAACGTTCGGTCGCCAAATGCTACAGTGTTGGCTTGTGAGTCCGCGACGGTCAGTTGCCGAGGCCCGCCAGACGAGGGCCGACATCCTGGCGCGAGGCGTGCGCCTGGCGTCGAAGGAGGGCTTGGAGGGCCTGACGATCGGCCGCCTGGCGACCGAGCTGGACATGAGCAAGTCAGGCGTATTGGGTCACTTCGGCTCCAAGGAGGAGCTGCAGCTGGCGGTGGTCGACGCGGCAGCGGAGATCTTCACCCGAGAAGTCGCCGACAAGGCCAGGGGATTCCCCCCGGGCCTGCCCACACTGCTGGCGATGTGCAAGGCGTGGGTGTCCTACCTGGAACGCCGCGTCCTCCCCGGCGGCTGCTTCTTCACCGCGGCGGCCGCCGAGTTCGACGACCGCCCGGGCCGCGTCCGCAACGCGGTCGCCGGCCTCGCCACGGTGTGGAACCGCGACCTCTACCGCCAGACCCGCACTGCCATGACCGACGGCGACCTCCCCGCGGACACGGACCCGGACCAGCTGATCTTCGAGATCAACGGCGTGATGCTGTCACTGAACAACGCACTACAACTGCACCGCGACAACACCGCGCCCGGCCGCGCCCGCCGCGCGCTGGGACGACTGCTCGGCTACCCGATCACCGCGCTGACGCTGGTCCTGGCACTGCGCACCGCCTGACCGGCGCCCTGCGGGTGGCTGGTGGCGGCCTCCGGCCCGGTTCCAGCCTCTCACGGGCCGGCGACATTTTCGGTACCACCCGACAGCGCGAGAAGCCCCGCACTCGTCCGCCGGAAACCGCAGCGGTCGAGGTAGAACGGCCGGAGGTGGTCCTCGAAGTCCACGTGCAGCCATTCGCACCCCAGATCCCGAGCGTGCTCCGCCGCCACGGCGACCAGCTCGCTCCCGACGCCCCGCCGCCGCGCGGTCGTGGCCACCACTGTGTCCACGATGAACGCGTGCGCCCCACCGTCCCAGGCCACGTTCACGAAGCCGACGAGCGTATCGCCCTCCCGGGCACAGACCCACCCCAGGCTGTGGCCGTTCACTCGCGCCCACCAGCCCTCGCCCGACGCCCCGAACCCCTCGGCATGCAGCGCGTTGACCTCGACATCGTCGAAGCGGCCGCGCCACCGGTAGCTGATCACACCCAACAGTACGAACCACCGCCGTCACAGGCCGCGTCCGGTCACCGAGCCGGAGGTCGAACCTGGCCACCCGGTACCGTGCGCCCCGTGTCTCGTCTTCTCGTCGCCGTCCTCGCGGGCGCCCTGCTGCTGGTCGCGGGCTGCGGGCCGGAGCAGAGCGGCCCGGACCTCTCCGGGTTCGCGGCCGTGCACCCACCAGCGGCCGTCAGCCCGGTAGGGCCGCCAGCAACCGGTCGATAGGCGCCCCCAGGTCCCACTTCTCCTGCAGCTCCCGCACCCGGTCCAGGTCCCGCGGCGCGGTGGGCACCCGGTCGTCCCGGTCCTGCACGACCTCCGCGTCCAGCGCGACCCGCACGACCAGGGGTGCCGCCGCCACGTAGGACGCCGCGTCGGTCAGGGCTGTTCGGACTCGCAGTGGCACGTCGCTCGGTGAGGTGTCCGCGGCGGCCAGCAACGCGTCCAGCGAGCCGTACTTCGTGATCAGCTTGGCCGCCGTCTTCTCGCCGATGCCGGTCACGCCGGGCAGACCGTCGGACGGGTCGCCACGCAGCAGCGCCATGTCCGCGTACGCCAGGCCCGCGTTCTCCGGTGGCAGCCCGTACCGGTCGGCCAGCTCGCGCGGCCCGAGCACCTCCGCCCTGGCCCACCCGCGGCCCACGTACACGACACTCGCGGGCGTGGGCTCCATACGGACGACCTGGAACAGGTCCCGGTCACCTGTGACGACCTCGACCGGGTCGGTCTTCTCGCGGTGGGTGAGCGTGCCGATCACGTCGTCGGCCTCGTAGCCGTCCGCCTCGGCGACCGCGAACCCGAACGCGTCCAGCACGTCCAGGATGATCGGCACCTGGGGCGTCAGCGTGTCCGGCACCTCCTCGACGTTGTTCACCGGATCCGCGACCCGGTGCGCCTTGTACGACGGCAGCGCCTCGACCCGGAAGTCCGGTCGCCAGTCCGCGTCCATGCACGCCACCAGCCGCGTCGGCCGCCGCTCGGTCAGGATCCGGGCGATCGTGTCCGCGAACCCGCGCACCGCGTTCACCACCGTGCCGTCCGGCGCGGTCAGGGAGTCCGGCAGCGCGTAGTACGACCGGAAGTACAGGCTCGCCGAGTCCAGCAGCACGAGGGTCACGTGGGTCAGCCTGCCATGCCGGCGCCATAGGCCAGAATCAACAGGGTGCGTGTCGCGATGCTCGGCCCCCTGTCCGTCCGGGCCGAAGACGGGTCGCCGGTCGAGGTCACCGGCGCACGGCTGCGCACCCTGCTGATCCTCCTCGCGCTCGACCCCGGCCGCGTGGTCACCACGAGCCGGCTCGTCGACGGGGTCTGGGGCGACGCGCCACCCGCCGAGGCCGCCAACGCCCTGCAGGCGCTCGTCTCCCGCCTGCGTCGCACCGGCCTCACGGTCGAGTCCCGGCCCACCGGCTACCGCCTCGCGCTCGACCCCGACGACGTCGACGTCCACCGCTTCGAACGGCTCGCCGCGCGTGGCCGCGCCACGCTCGCCACCGACCCGGCCACCACCAGCACGATCCTCCGCGAGGCGCTCGCCCTCTGGCGCGGGCCCGCGCTCGCCGACGCCGCGGTCGCCGCGTTCGCCCAGGCACCCATCGCGCGGCTGACCGAGCTGCGCCTCGCCGCCACCGGCGACCGGATCGAGGCCGAGCTCGCTCACAACGCCGACCTCGTCCCCGAGCTGGAGTCGCTGGTCGCCGAGCACCCGCTGCACGAGCGGTTCGCCGGCCTGCTCATGCGTGCCCTCGCCCACGCCGGCCGCACCGCGGACGCGCTCGCCCAATACAGCCGTATCAGGAACGCCCTCGCCGACGAGCTGGGTGCCGACCCGTCCGCCGAGCTCGCCGCCCTGCACGTCGACCTCCTGCGCGGCGACCTGCGCGGCGACCTCCGTGGCGACCTCCGTGGCGACCTCCGTGGCGACCGGGAGACCCCGCCGAACCGGGCGCGCACCAACCTGCGCAGCGGCCTCACCAGCTTCGTCGGCCGCGACGCCGACCTCGCGCGGGTCACCGCGATGGTCGGCGAGTCCCGCCTGGTCACCCTCACCGGTCCCGGCGGCTCCGGCAAGACCCGGCTCGCCACCGAGGCCGGCCGCGCGCTCCTCGACCGCCGGCCGGACGGCGTGTGGCTGGTCGAGCTGGCACCCGTCGGCGACGGCGCCGACCTGGCGCAGGTCGTGTTCACCGCGCTGGGCCTGCGTGCCCCGAGGCTCGTGTCCGGTCCACACACCATCGGCGAGGCCGCCGAGGCGCCGATCGACCGGCTCGCCGCCGCGCTGGCCCACCGCGCCTCGCTGCTGGTCCTCGACAACTGCGAGCACGTCGTCACCGCCGCGGCCGCGCTCGCCGACCGGCTGCTCGGCGACTGCCCCCGCCTGCGGATCCTCGCCACCAGCCGCGAGCCGCTCGGCATCACCGGTGAGACGCTGTGGCCCGTCGACCCGCTCGCGCTGCCACCCGCGGACGCCGACCCCGCGACCGCCTCGGCGTTCCCGGCCGTCGCGCTGCTGGCCGACCGGGCCCGCGCGGTGCGGCCCGGCTTCACCGTGGACGAGACCACCGTCCCCGCGATGGTGCACATCTGCCGTGCCCTCGACGGCATGCCGCTCGCCATCGAGCTGGCCGCGGCCCGCCTGCGGGCCATGTCGCTCGGCCAGGTCGCCGCCCGCCTCGACGACCGGTTCCGGCTGCTCACCGGTGGCAGCCGGCTGGCCCTGCCCCGGCACCAGACGCTGCGCGCGGTCGTCGACTGGAGCTGGGACCTGCTCGACGACGACGAACGCACCCTGCTGCGCCGCCTCGCGGTCTTCGCCGCGGGGGCGACGCTGGAGGCCGTCGAGCAGGTGTGCGCTGGCCCGGACCTGGCCGCGGACCGCGTGTTCGACCTGCTCACCTCGCTCGTTGACAAGTCACTCGTATTGCTCGTGGGGGACCGGTACCGGTTGCTGGAGACGATCAAGGCGTACGGCCGGGAACGGCTCACGGAGGCGGCGGAGGCCGACCGGGTCCGGGACGCGTTCGTCGACTGGTTCACCCGCTTCGCCGCCACCGCCGAGCCCCACCTGCGCCGGGCGGAGCAGATCGAGTGGCTCGCGGTGCTGGAGGCCGACCACGACAACCTGCACGCCGCGGTCCGTGCCGCCATCGCGTCCGGCGACGCGGCCGCGGCGTGCCGGCTGGTCGCGAACGCGGGCTGGTACTGGTGGCTGCACGGGCACAAGGCGGAGGGCGCGGACCTGTCGGCCGAGGCCGTCGAGCTGCCGGGCGAGGCGCCGCCCAGCGACCGCGCCCTCGCGCTGGCGCTGGCGGCGATGCTCGCCATCGACGGGGTCTACGACCAGCAGCGGGCCATCAGGTGGTTCGGCAGGGCCGTCGAGATCGCGCGCACCGAGGACGTGCGTGACCACCCGGTCCTGCGGTTGGTCCTGCCGTTGAACGAGGTGATGCACACCTACGGCAGGCCGACCGAGAGCCTGCGGATGTACGTCTCGGACGTCCTGTTCACCGACGACGACCCGTGGGTGCTCGGCGCCGCGCGGGTGATGCGTGCCCACGGGTCGCTCAACGCGGGACTGATGCACGAGGAGGCCGAGAAGGACCTCCGCGTCGCGCTCGCGGCGTTCCGGACGGCCGGCGAGCGGTGGGGCATGTCGTTCGCCCTCTCCTCACTCGCGCAGCTGCTGGCCTGGCGCGGTGAGTTCGCCACGGCGGCGGAGCACTACGCGGAGGCGAGCCGGCTGTTCGCCGAGATCGTCAGGAACGAGGACCTGGTGCGCTACCGGCTCCAGCTCGCCGGGCTGCACCTGCTGCTCGGCGAGTGGGACCGGGTCGAGGCCGAGCTGGAGCTGGCCGAGCGCGACGCGGAGCTGTCCGGCGGGCCGGACAGCCACGCCGCCGTCGCCCACGCCCGCGGTGACTTCGCGCGCGTGGCCGGTGACCACGCGGCGGCCGCGCGGCTGCTGAACAGGGCGTCCGCGGTGGCGAGGACCGTGTACCGCACGCGGAACCGGACCGTCGCGCCGCAGTTCTGCGCGGGGATCGAGAGCTCGTGCGGGTACCTCGCCACCGCGACCGGCGACCTGGCGGAAGCCGTGGCACGCCACCGCGACGCGCTGGAGCTGGCGCTGGAGAGCAACGACGCGCCGATCGTGGCCCATGTGCTGGTGGGCATCGCCGACCTGGCCCGCCATCGCGGCGAGCCCTACCTCGCCGCGCGGCTGCTCGGGGCGGGCGAGGGCCTGCGCGGCGCGAAGGACCTCTCGGTGCTCGACTACGCGCGGGTCGACC
>NZ_JBJMIE010000616.1:0-5860 GCF_045807065.1 Actinophytocola sp.
GGCCAGCATGAAGTGCTGGTGCACCATGCCGATCCCCGCGGCGATGGCGTCCTTGGGCGAACGGAAGTGCTCCTCCCGGCCGTTGACCTCGATCGTGCCCCCGTCCGGGCGCTGCATCCCGTAGAGGATCTTCATGAGGGTCGACTTGCCGGCGCCGTTCTCGCCGCACAGGGCGTGCACCTCGCCGGCGCGGACCGTCAGGTGCACGTCGCTGTTGGCGACGACGCCGGGGAACCGCTTGGTGATGCCGGTGAGGACGACCGCGGACTGGGTGGCGACCTCGGTGTCGGTCATATGGGACTTCCTTTACAGGAAAGACCCGTGGGTGCATGGCCTCGCCACACACCCACGGGCGTCACACCTCGTCAGATCAGCTGCTCGGCGTGGTTGAAACCTTGATCTTGCCGTCGATGATCTGCTGCTTGTAGGCCTCGACCCAGCTCTTGGTCTTGTCGTCGATCTTCCCGCCAGACGTCGAGTAGCCGACGCCGTCCACCTTCAGGTCGAAGACCTGCGGCAGGGAGGTGAGGTTGTTCGACGCGACCGCGGAGATGAAGTCGAACACCGCGACGTCGACCCGCTTGAGCATGGACGTCAGGATGATGTCCTTGTAGTCGGCGACGACCTTCTGGTTGTACTGGTCGGAGTCGACGCCGATGGCGAGCACGTTCGCGTCCTTGGCGGCGGCGAACACGCCCTTGCCGGAGGCACCCGCGGCGTGGTAGACGACGTCCGCGCCCTGGTCGATCAGGCCCTTCGCGGCGACCTGGCCCTTGGGCGGGTCGGCGAAACCGGTGAGGTCGCCCGCCTCGGTGATGTACTTCGAGACGATCTTGGCTTTCGGCGCGACGGTCTTCACGCCCTGCTCGAAGCCGGCCTGGAACTTCTGGATCAGCGGCACGTTGACGCCGCCGACGAAGCCGATGGTGCAGCTCTTGCTCTTCAGCGCGGCGATGACGCCGACGAGGAAGGAGCCCTCCTGCTCGGCGAAGCCCAGCCAGGTGATGTTCTTCGGCGCGTTCTCCGCGAAGCCGTCGACCACCGCGAAGTGGATGTTCGGGAACTCGGCCGCGACCTTGACGGTGGCGTCGGTGTACCCGAAGCCGATGGCGACCACCGGGTTGTCGCCGTCCTGCGCGAGCTGGCGGAGGCGGGTGATCTTGGAGTCCTCGCTCTCCTGGTCGGTGGCGGCGAGCTCCTTGGTGTTCTTCACGCCGATCTCGGCCTTCGCCTTGTCGAGCCCGGCGGCGGCGGAGTCGTTGAACGACGCGTCGCCACGGCCGCCGATGTCGAAGGCCATGCCGACCTTCAGCGCGCTACCGTCCACCTTGGAGCTGCTCTGGGACGACGAGGTCTGCTCAGTCGCCGCCGCCGGCTTGGCCACGGTCTTGCAACCCGCGGCGCTGCTGCTGTCGCCACCCGAAGAGTTGTTCGAGGATCCAGAGTCCTTCGCACAACCGACCACGGACAGCACGCTGGTCAGCGCGATCGCGGCGACCGCGACTCCCCGCTTGAAGCGCAAGGCTTTCTCCTTCCGCGTTCATTCCGCGCCCGGCCGAGCGCCGAACGCCAACTGATGGCGAGACCGTACTCTGCGGTCGCCGAAGTGCTACCGCCGCGTAGAGCCGCGTGACCCAATCGTTCCTTGGGGGACCTGCGAGTAGCACTGACCGTGATCACCTACGTGCGTTGTGGTCAATTGTGACGGTCGTGTTTCCCGTGGTCCGCGCCTCTACAGCACCCCACCGACACCCAGAGACGTCACGCCCTCCCGTGTGGGCCACTTGTCCACAGCCCCCCGAGTTATCCACAATTCCCAGCTCCCCGCCACCCGAACCCGCCCCAACCCGGCACGATCGACCCATGCAACCGACAGTCCACCCGGACCACCACGTACCGCCGCTACTCCACCACCCGGAAGGTCAACCCGGCCCGCACCAGCCGCGCGATCAACCGATCCCCCATGGCGACGGCGGTCGTCACCTGCCCCGACACCTTCGGCAGGTCGTCGAAGGCGAGACACAACGCCGCCTCGCCCAACATCTTGGCCGTCTCCCCGTATCCGGGGTCGCCCCCGGACACCTCCGTGACCACCCGCCGCCCACCCCCTTCACCGACGAACCGCACCCGGAACCAGGCCTTCTCCCGTCGTTCCGGCGTCGGACCGTCCCCCGAGGCCATGCGCCCGAGCAGCCAGTCGCGGGTGAGTGGCACCTGCGCGAGCACCACAGCCGCCCCGAGGGCGCCGGCGATCCCGGCCGCCACGGGCAGCTTCTTGATCGCGAGGTAGTGGCTGTAGGTGAAGGCCGGCCCGTACCGGTCAAGCGCCCGCGCCGACCGCAACACCACGATCGGGTCGATCGTGGGCGCGGGCAGCAACCACGCGTCGACGGCCTTCTCGAACCGCGGCCGCCCCTTGACGCCCTTCACCGAGCGCCCGTCCGGCCGGGGCTCGGCCTGTCGGCGCCGCCTGGCGACCGCCCCCATCTCCCGCAACCGGGAGAAGGCGGTGATGGCGGAGTGGTAGGTCCCGGCCGAGAAGGCCCCGGAGAGCGAGAGGTACCCCTCCACCGCCAGCGGCACGCCCTCGGGCAGCTGCTGGACGGTGAACAGAACCCCCAGGTCATGAGGAATGGAGTCGAACCCGGCGGCATGCACGATCCGCGCCCCACTGGCCACCGCCTTGTCGTGGTAGCCGAGGTACATCCGGTCGAAGAACTCGGGCTCCCCGGTGAGGTCGAGGTAGTCGGTCCCCTCCTCGGCACACACCGCGACCAGCGGCTCTCCGTAATGGTGATAGGGCCCAACAGTGGTAACCACCACCCGAGCCCGCGAGGCGACGGCACGCAAGGACTCACGATCAGTCACATCAGCAACGAGCAACTCCAACCCCGCACACGAAGGGTTGATCTCGGCAAGCCGATCCCGCACCGCCGACAGCTTCTCCCGAGACCGCCCGGCAACAGCCCAACGACAGCCGACAGGCGCGTGCGCGGCCAGATACTCAGCGGTGAGCCCTCCGGTGAACCCGGTGGCCCCGAAGAGCACAACGTCGAACTCCCGCCCCACCGACATGGGCAAACACCCTCCCAACCTCAAACCTACCGAGGAGTAATGACCATACCGTCCCCAAGCAGGTCCAACCGCCCGAGAAGAAGCCCTCGCCGACCGCAGCGCCCACCCTCATGTCGGGTGACCGGCGGGAACCGCACCCTCCGGCTCCCGCAAATCCCGTCGCGACGTGAAGTTAGGCTCCCGACGAGGTGGTGTTCCGTGCCTTAATCAGCCAGCAGTCCGACGACCGGCCACAGCCAGCGGCACCGGCGCCGGCACGGCCCGGTCCTTGACGAGCTGAGCTTCGCCAGCCGGTTCGTCTCCGGCCGGATCGAATCCAACCGGCCGTCGCGGGCGACGCCTCCGCGCCCGGCGGGCGACCTGGGCCGGGCGCTCGTCGAGCACATTTGCCCGGCTGGTGACCACGGCCTGGAAGAGGCGCGCCGGCCACCTGCCAGCAGCGAGGCCAGGCCGCCGGGGATCGTCCTGCCCTACCTGCCTGACCTACCTGCCTGACCGACTACCAAGGCCAGACCTGGCAGCAGCGATGGCACGCCAACCCGTTGGGGCCAGGCGAGGCAGGCGCCGGCATCCTCGGCTCACGGCGCGAAACCGGCATGGCGATCTGGCAGGGCCTGCGGTCGTTGTTCTGCCTACACGTCCTCCAACCGTTGCTGCTGGCGTTCCGGGTGAACGACTTCAAGGAATACGGCAGGTCTTCGTCGCGGCGCAAGGTGATCCGCTGCTGGGGAAGTACGCCGAGCAGACCACCGTGGCCGACGTGTCCTGGGCGCACCGGCGGGAAGGCTGTTCGACGTGTGCTGCCTGCTCACCGTCCAGGGTGTCAGCCTGGCCGATCTCACCCCGGCCGCGTTGCCGCACTGCGGGCACGAGACCCGCCGCGTCCGCGCGATCACCCACCCCGGAAGGAAGTACGCGGCAACTGCTCATCGGCTACTTCACCCCCACCCGCCAGGTCGAACTGGGCGTGTCCAACCTCGCAATCGTGCGGTGATCACCACTGGGTGGCGCGCCCGCTCCGTATCGAGGTCTCGGCCTGCTGGCCGGACCCCGAGAACTGATCCATTTCGGTATGAGAGTCGGTCATCGGTGGGTGCAGGCGGCAGCGTAGTCCGCTGGTGCCTGGTAGCCGAGCGAGCTGTGTCATCGGCGGTGGTTGTAGTCGTGTTTCCAGTCGGTGATCACCACGCGTGCGTGTGTGAGGGACCCAGAAGATGTTGATGTTGAGGCATTCGTCGCGGACTCGGGCGTTGAACGACTCGACGTAGCCGTTGCGCCACGGTTCACCGGGCGGGATGAATGACAGGCCAACACGTTCGCCTGCCCAGTCAGCCATCGCGGCGCAGGCCAGCTCAGGGCTGTTGTCGCAGCGCAGCACCACCGGGTATCCACGGTCCAGGGCGAGGCGGTCGAGTTCGTCGATGAGCCGGTCTGCGGTGATCGAGCGGTCCACGAGCCCGCCGAGGCACTCGCGGGTGTGCTCATCGATGATGGACACGATCTTGACCGGCCGGCCGTCGGTGGTGGCGTCGAACTGGAAGTCCACCGCCAGACCCGGTTCGGTGCATCAGCCTTGGGCGGGTCTGGCGCGGTCGAGATGCCGGTGGGTTTGCGTCGCCGGCGTTGCGGCACCCGCAAACCCTCCTCACGCCACAACCGCTGGACTCGCTTGTGATTTGACGTGCCAGCCCTCGCCGCGGGCATCGGCATAGGCGTTGCGGAACCCGCGCCGAGGATGAGCCTTCGCCCAGCCACGCAACCAGGCCCGCAGCGCCGCTTCCGGATCGCCTGGTGTCGTGCTCGCCGGCTCACGGCGCTGCGTTGCGCGGTGCTGGCCGGTCACCCAACAGGCGAACCGCTCGGACACACCCAGGACGGTCATCAGGTGGTGCACGGCGGCCCGGCGGCGCTCCGGGCTCAGAAGTTTCCCTTGGCGTTCTCCTTCAACACGGCCTTCTCCAACTCGGCGTCGGCGAGCAGCCGCTTGAGCGTCGACTTCTCCCGCTCGAGATCCTTGAGCCGTTTCGCGTCGTCGGCCTTCAACCCGCCGAACTGGTTACGCCAGCGGTGATAGGTCTGCTCGGACACCCCCAACTCACGACACACCGCCGCCACATCCTTGCCCTCGGACAACAGCCGATCCGCGGTCGTCAACTTCCGCACGATCTGCTCCGGTGAATGCCGCTTCCTCGTCGCCATGAACATCGAGCCGTCCTGCCCGTACTCAGGCATCCAGACTCTCACTCGAACTGGACCAACGAATCGGGGTCAGGCCACTGCGACAAAGCCGAGGCCGCCGAATCGATATTCCGAGTGGACTACTACCGGGGAGATATCTGGCCGTCAGTTGGGGAGGTCGTTGGCTACCGGCGGGGCCGTAGATGGGTGCCTACGGGGATTCTTCACCGGCTGCCGTCAGTATGAACGCAAAACCTCAGTTGTCCCGGAGTCGTCATTTTCGGGTGATTCGGTAGCGTTCGGTCACGTAGCCGAGCAGGACCATTCCGAGGCTGGGCAGGGTGTACTTGAGCTGCGGCCAGTTGTCTTCGCGAGGCGGGTCGACGCTGGCGGTTTCCGGATAGAGCGCGGCGGAGAGTTGGGTGAGCCCGTACAGGCTTGCGATGATTGTCGCACTGTCTAGTGACGCGCGTGATCGGCCTGGTTTCCACAGGTGGTACAGGGTCGCCAGGGATAGTGAGCCATTCCGCGTAACCGTTGGTGACTTAGGGTAGCAGTGGTCTTCGGTGTTGATGACACGCCGAAGGTGTTGCCATACAACAGAAGA
>NZ_JBJMIE010000617.1:0-21736 GCF_045807065.1 Actinophytocola sp.
CACAATTTCCCAAAACCAACCTCTACATAACAATCTGGACGACGCCGACAGCACAATGGATGTCGCCGGGATTAGCGAGTGCGTCGGCCACCGGGGGGCCGATGATGTCGACGTTGGCCTGTTCGTGTCAGAGGTGGCGAGCCGGTCGAGGATTGGGAGAATGACCTCATGGTGCGGCGTGGGGTCCTGTGGTGGTCACTGATTCTGGCGGTCGTCGGAGGGGGCGTTGCGGTCGTGGTGATCGCCGCTCTGTGGGGCGGCACGCCGTTGCGGGAGATGCCGCTGATCGTCACGAGCATGCTGATAGGTGGGTTCCTGCCCCCGAGCGTCACCGCGATCTATCGACGCAGCGGGCAGGTGCCGCGCCCTCGCATCAGTCAGACGGCAGAGTCGTCTCGTGCGACCAGACCCTTGGGGGTGAGGGCGTCGGACGCGGTCGAGTTCGTCTCGGAACCCCGTGGCTCCGAGGCCGGCTTCAAACTCTTCGTCGGAGTGTTAGGGCTGTTCCTCGGCGGGTCAGGAGTGGCGATGATCGTGTCGCCGGCCGCTCGCGCTTCCATGTTCGCAGGCAGCCACACGCCTGGCGTCCTGACGGCGCTGCCCCTCGCGGGATTCACGCTGCTGATGGCACTCCTCTCCCTTCTGTTCGCGTTCAGCAAAGATGATTCACGACGGATCATGGTGCTGAGTTCCGCGGGGACCACGATCACGTTCGAGAAGTCCAAGGTGGACATTTCGTGGACCGACGTCAGCGACATCGTCGTCAAGGACGATCACCTGCTTTTCCAGGTCCCCGCCTTGCCGAAAGCCACTGCCGTCCTGGTCAACTCGACCGTCTCTTCCGGCGAAGGCCGCGAGTTCAGGGATAGTCTGTGGAGTCCGGGCTCACCGATGATCGCCGTCTGCAAGCTGGGAACGTTGACGGTCGGCAGTGAACTGCTACTCAAGGAGATCGAGCGTCGCTCGGGCCGGAAGATCGTCAGCTGCTGAGACAACCGCACATCGGAAGAGTGCGTTCGTAAGACGTTGCGGAGGTATGAGTAAGCGCTGTGTCGACCAGACCCCGACCTGAGACCATCGCCCGGTGACGAGATGGTTCAGGCGCCGACGTGCCGATCAGGCCGTCGAGGCGCAGCGGCGCACGGTGCGGGACGATGCCGCCCGAGCACGGCAAACAAGGCAGCACCTACTCACCGGTCAGGAAGGTCTCGTGGCAAGCATTGAAGACCTTCTTTTTCGCCACGACCCGATCGGCATCAACTTCGATCACAACACCGACGAATACCGGCCCGAAGCAGAGACGATCACCCTGCGCCTACCCGAGGCGGCCACCGAGCACGACCTCCGACGCATCATCCACGAGGAATTCGTCCGTTGGTTCGGTGCCAGCATCGCGGGCCCAGCCGAAGGCTACGACTCGATCGCCCGTGAAATCTGGCAGATTTGGCGAGTCCATCGCTGATCAACTCCCCAGCCACGGCCCCAGCGGCGAATCGGCACCTTCAGCCGCACTCATCTCGGCATGACCGGATGCAAGCGCTCGATCAGCGGCATGTCCGTACGTGTTCCCGGTTTGTGCGTCAGGAACGGTTCGCGAACGCTTGTAGCCGGTCGAGGATGGCGGCGGGTGGGGGCATCGCGAAGACCTGTGCGGTGACGGCGGCCGCCGACTCACGGTAGGACGGGTTCGCGCGGACCAAGCGAGCTGCGTCCCGGATACCGTGCCAGGACGGCGCACCCGAGCCGGCGAGCACGCCGGCATGCGCGTCGGCGACTTGAGTAGCCATGTCGAACTGGTCGGTGGCCAGCGGCGAGATCACCAACGGAACACCGTGGGCGAGGGCGCCCAGGACGGTGCCTGCGCCCGCATGGCACACGACCGCATCTACGTGGGGCAGCAACTGCTCCTGCGGCACGTAGTGCTCGATGCGCACGTAGTCCGGCTGTGGCCCGAAGCGGGCGCGGTCGCCGTTGCCGCCGATGGTGACCACGACGTTGACGCCCTCGCCGTGCAGCGCGGTGACCATGGTTTCCAGCACCCTGGGTCGGGTGTTGTGCGACGTACCCGCGGTGACGTAGACGGTCCGCTCGTACGGCAGCCCTTCGACGATGGCCGGCCGGTTCCCGGCGACGGGCAAGGAATTTTCCGGACGCAACGGCCATCGGGTGGGGTAATCCCACTCGATACCGGTGCCGCGCAACCGGTCGGGCCAGATGTCCAGGTAGGGCACGTCGTCGTGGCCGGGAAGCCGGTCGAGCCCGAAGCGTCGCACGATCTCCTCGGCCGCTCTCCAGCCGCCTGCCGTGAACAGCGCCCGCCGGTTCCTGTTCCATCACCCCGACGATGCGCCACTCGCCGGCTTCGATCTGCCGCAGCCGCGTGAACGTGAGATCGCGGTCCACGCCCAGTTGTGGGGCTGGATCACCGAAGACGACCGCCAGGTGCTCCTGGACGCCGGGTTCGGCCCTGACGACCTCGCCGCTCTCCTGGAGCAGTAGCGGCAGAATCACAGCTCCGCCTCCAGCTCGGGCGCTGGTGGCAGCGCCGTGAAGGACGAGACGACGCCGGGGACCACCAGGCTGTACGACGCGATGGTCGTACGAGGTGCGCGCACATCGGCATGTGAGGATTCCCATCCTTTGGTGCTCCCGCCTGGCCCCGTCGACACCCACCACCACGGTCACCCGCGAGACGTTTCTTCGTGCGCCGGCGAACGCGCGGCAGAACTCTGGACGGCCAGAGTTCGAACAATCGACACCGGGTCGCCTGCCCTGCAGGCGATGATGCCGTCCGAATCCATCGTTCTATTGGTTCCGCAGGTAGGTCAGGACGGCGAGTACCCGGCGGTTGACGTCCTCGTCGGGGGACAGGTCGAGTTTGGCGAGGAGGTTGCCGACGTGTTTGCCGACGGCTCCCTCGGTGATCGTGAGGTGCCGTGCGATCGCGGCGTTGGAGTGTCCTTCGGCGATCAGGGCCAGCACTTCCCGTTCGCGTGCGGAAAGCCGGTCCAGTAGACCGTGGTTGAGGGGATCGCGGTCAAGTAGGTGCCGCACCACTTCCGGGTCGATGGCGGTTCCGCCCGCGGCCACCCGGCGGAGCACCTCGACGAACTCCGCCACGTCCACGACGCGGTCCTTCAGCAGGTAGCCGATGCCGACGCCGCCGTGTGAGTCGAGCAGGTCGGCCGCGTAGCCGCGTTCGACATACTGGCTCAACGCCACCACCGCCAGCTCCGGCCGGTCGCGCCGTAGTGCCACGGCCGCCTGCAGGCCTTCGTTGGAGTAGCCGGGTGGCATGCGGATGTCGGTGACCACGAGGTCAGGTCGTTCCCTGGTCGCGGCCTCGACCAGGGACGACGCGTCGCTGACGGAGGCGACGACGGTGAGGCCGAAGCGGTCGAGCATTCCGGCGAGCCCTTCCCGCAACAGCACCCCGTCCTCGGCAAGCACTACTCGCATGGCAACTCCACTCGTAACACGGTCGGGCCGCCGGCCGGGCTGGACAGCGTCATGGTGCCCGCGAGCACGGCGACCCGGTCGGCGAGCCCGGTCAGCCCGCTGCCGGGGACCGCGCCGCCGCGGCCGTCGTCGGCCACCGCGACGACCAGCACGCCGTTCCGCACAGCGGCGTCGACGGTCGCGGTGGACGCACCGCTGTGCCTGCCGATGTTGGTCAGTGCCTCCGCCACGACGAAGTACGCCGTGGACTCCACATGTGGCGGCAGCCGGGGCACGGGCGCGTGCACTGTCACCGCAATACCGCTACGCGCCGCGAGACCCTCGAGCGCGGCGGCCAGCCCGCGGTCGGTGAGGACCTTCGGGTAGATGCCCTGGACCAGTTCCCGTAGGTCGGCCATGAGGTTCTTGGCCTGCTCGTGTGCGGCCACGACTTCCTTGTGCGCGGGAGAATCGGCAGGCACGTCCAACCGGGCCATGCCCAGCCGCAGGGTGAGGCTGACCAGCTTCTCCTGCGCGCCGTCGTGCAGGTCCCGCTCGATGCGCCGCCGTTCCGCATCGAACGCGTTCACCAGCCGCGCCCGCGACCTCGTCACTTCCGCGATCCGCTCATCGCCTAGAAGTAGTGCCCGCGCCACCAGGGCGTGGCCGGTCGCGAGCAGTGTCACGAGATAGGGCACGGCCGGTGCCAGCACGATCCCGGCGAGCACGTACCAGAACGAGTCGTCCAACGTTACGTGGCTGTCGAAAGGCATCGCCACGGGACCGATCTCCGAGGTGACCAGGATCGGCACGGCCAGGAAAACCAACGGCGACACGGCCAGGCACAGCACCGGCAATGTCGTGAGCGGTCCGAGAGTCACCAGCAGCACCGTGTACCCGACCTCCCGCCACGTCATCGGATCCCGATACCCATACGTCCGCGGGCGGGGCCCGGAGCCGGGTTCGACAAGTCCCAGGCGCCGGCGCTCCACACGCGCCAACGGAAACGCGACCCACGGCAAGCCGACGAACAACACCACCAGACCGACAGCGACGAACACGAGCCGCGTCACGAACGAGATCGGCGCGATGATCGCCAGCAGCGCGGGCAACCCCAGCGTCATCACCGGCACCATCGCCACTGCGGCCACCGGCAGGAGACTCAGCAGGTAGGCCGTCGGTCGCCACGACCACACGGTGAGCATGCCCGCAGACGCTAACAACAGCGGCGGAACGGCACGATGGTGCTGCCCGTAGTTCCGGGGCTATGCCTAGCACCACCCTCCGATGGCCCAGCAGGCGTAGTGCCAGCACGGGGTCCACGGTGGTCTGGTTGGGGCCATGACAGCTGTCTCGGCCAGAACGCGTGGCATTCCCGCGTTCCTCCTCCTGACGTTCGCCATCGCGTGGATCAGCGAGTTCGGCCTGTGGTCACTGGGATTCTCACTGGCCAACCCGCTGGCCCAGATCCCGGCCGTGTTCGCCCCGGCGATGTCGGCGTTCGTCGTGCGCCGCTGGGTCACTCGGGAAGGCTTCGCGGACGCGGGTCTGCGCCTGCGTCTACGGCAGGCGTGGCCGCAGTACCTCGCGGCATGGCTCGGCCCCTTGGTGTTCACCGGGACAACCCTGGCCATCGCAGCCGTTCTCGGTCTGTGGCAACCCGTCGCGCCGACAGCGGCACAGTGGGGTCTCATCACCCTGCTGATGCTGGTCCAGCCCCTGATGGCGCCCGCCACATGGGGCGAGGAGTTCGGCTGGACCAGTTATCTACGGCTGCGCCTGTTCCCCGGCCGGCCGGTCGCCGCGACACTCGGCACCGGAATTGTCCTGTCGGTCTGGCACTACCCGCTCGCGTTCGTGGGCTACGCCGAGTTTTCCGAGATCGTGCTCGGCCTGGCGTCGTGGACGGCATACATGATGTCCTGGGAAATAGTCCTGAGCTGGCTGCGACTGCGCAGCGGAACCATCTGGACGTCGAGCCTCGCGCACATAGGCGGCAACATGGTGCTCGCCCTACTCACCGGGCAGGCTCTGGATGTCGACCCGGGCACCCAGAACGCACTGATGACCATCCCGGTCGCGTCCGTCGCCGTTTGGATCATCCTCACCGGTCGGATCGACGGCCGAACCACGCGATCGGAACCGCCCGTGATCAAGACGGGAAGATAGCTCGACCCCGGCGCGCAAGCGAAACGCGCCCGGCGCCGTCCAGTCGGGGACGTGCCTAGTACTGCAACGGTAAGCTCCGTGCGTCGGCCTGGAGCGCGGTTCCAACGTTTCGTCGGCAAGTCGCGAGCCCGATCCGCTACGAGCCCGCAGATCGGTTCTGGTTGGCCGCCCTGTCCAGGCTGGTACGTCGCTCACGGTGGGGCAGAAGTCTTCCCGGTCGCGCCTGGCACCCTGCTCGGCTGGCATCGCAGGTTCATCGCGGGAAAGTGGGACTACACCGTCCGGCGACGCACCGGACGCCCTCCAACCCAGGCTGCGATCAAGGTGCTGGTGCTGCGGCTCGCTGAGGAGAAGCCGCGGTGGGGACACCGACGCATCCAGGGCGAGTTGGCCCGGCTCGGCCATCGGATCGCCGCCTCGACGGTCAGGCAGATCCTGCACACCGCAGGCATCGACCCAGCACCCCGCCGCGCCGGTCCGACCTGGCACGAATTCCTCACCGCCCCGGCCCAGAGCATCATCGCGGCGGACTTCCTCCACATCGACACCATGCTCGGCAAACGCCTCTACGCGTTGGCCTTCCTCGAACACAGCACCCGACTTGCCCACCAACACCTCGGCCAACTCCCCCGCGAACTACGAGAGGGCATGTCCACCAACGCCCGCAGCAAATCTTCTTCAACGCCTCCCCGGAAGACGCCGCGAGCTGTCCCGCCACACCACCCCCCGACTGTCCGACCACGACCTCGCTCACCTCGGCGTCTACCACGCCGCCGTCCGCCTCGTCCTCGCCGGCGAAGTAGGACACGCGAGATCCGCGCTGCCGCATGCCGCGCAGCCCAGACCGCCACCGGCGACAGTCCTACGCCTGCAGGCGCCTGACCATCGCGCGGACCCTTCGGTTCGGCTCGACCCCCGACCCGAGTTGCGCCCGCCACACAGTCGCGGAGCGCCGACCCCCGCCGCAACGGCTGAACCACCCCTGCCTGCCCTCACATCCCGGCTCTGACCTGGACTGTGAAGTAGCGGTATCTCGATCGTGGGGTATTCCCCGACTCTCGCAGATCAGAATGATGCGCGGAGGCGCACTGATGACGGTCTCGTCGGGCTGTCGCCGACGGGCGATCACCGTAGCCAGAAGGACATGATAGGAAGCGCCAACATCCCGCCATGCCGATTTCCGTCTGCGATGACCCCTGGGCGGGCGACGCCTGTCACTTGCTGGCGGCGCGGCGCAGGAGTCCGTCAGCGACGAGAGCCATCAGCATGTCGGCGCGTTCTGCCGGGTCAGGGAGCGACTCGGTTGCCAGGGATATGCCGTTGGCGAGTTGGAGGACGTCGTCGACGGTGACGGTCGGGGCGACCGAGCCCTCTCGATGGGCGCGAGCGAGGAGTTGCTGGGCGGCGTCCTGGATCATGGTGTGGGGCGAGAACTCTGGATCGGATTCGTATCCGGTTAATGCCGGGCCAAGCCCCCGGGCGGTGGCCGCATGCGCCACCACGTCGTGCAGCCAGGTCACCAATGCCGTCCCTGCACTCGGCTCAGCCAGCAAGTCCTCTGCCCGCGCGCACAACGCCTGCACGCGATCGTGCAGCACCGCTTCCAGCAGTTCCGCGCGGCTGCCGAAGTGTCGATGCAGGGTGGCCGATCCGACCCCGGCGCGGCGGGCGATTTCTTCCAGGGACGCCTCGGCTCCGGCCTCGGCGATCACCGCACCTGCCGCGGCCACCAGCTTGTCGCGGTTGCGTCGCGCATCGGCCCGCCGCCTGCCGGGCGAGCTGCGGGTTTCTCCCATCCGACACCTTCTTGCTAAGTGGGGTGACTCCCCCGTATCGTACCGGACCACAACTGGGGTACCCGCCCCATTTAATGTTGCGTGTTGCCGGATGCGAGGAGACGAAGAATGCAGATCGGCTTGGCGGTCGGTGACGTGCGTGGTCCCGCGACGCTGGCCACGGTCCTAGACCAGGTGCGGGTGGCGGCTGGGGCGGGATTCGCCACGGCATGGACGAGTCAGGCACTGGGTTGGGATGCGCTGACCACCATCGCGGTGGCCGGTACCGCGGTCGCCGACATCGCCGTGGGGACGGCAGTGGTTCCCGTTCCGCAGCGACACCCGCTGGTGCTGGCCGCGCAGGCGCTGACGGTGCAGGCCGCGGTGGCGGGACGTCTGACGCTGGGCGCGGGTGCGGGTATCGACGCGATGGTGTCGGGGATGTTCGGACTTCCCACCGACCGGCCCGTGCTGCGCATGCGCGAATATCTGACCGTGCTCGGCCCGCTGCTGCGCGGGGACAGCGTCGATTACCGCGGAGAGACGCTTACCGCCGCAGGGGCGGTGAGCGTCTCCGGTGGCGTGCCGGCGCCGTCGGTGCTCGTCGCGGCGATGGGGCCACGCATGGTGCGCGTGGCGGGAGAACTCGCCGACGGGGCCGCGACTTGGATGACGGGACCGAAGGCCCTCGGCGAACACATCGTCCCGGCGATCAACAAGGCGGCGGCCAGCGCTGGACGACCGGCCCCGCGAGTCGTCGCGGGGCTGCCCGTGTGCGTCACCGACACCGCCGAGGATGTGCGTGCCCGGATCGCCGAGCAGTTCGCGCTCGCCGCACAGGTGCCGGAGTACCGCGCGACGCTCGACCGGGAAGGAGCGGCCGGACCGCAGGACGTCGCGATCGTCGGTACCGAAACCGAAGTGGCGCAGGCACTCACGCAGTTCCGCGATGCCGGGGTCACTGAATTCATGGCCGCGCCCTACGGAACTGCCGACGAACAGGACCGCACTGTCGATCTCCTTGCCGAGCTGGCCCGATGAAGTGGAGAGCTGGCCGATGCTGAATATCACCGTCGAGGACCGGGTCGCGATCCACGAGGTGATCGCCTTGCACGGGCATGTGGTGGACGATCGGGATTGGGATCGACTCGGAGAGGTGTTCACCGACGATGTCGTGTTCGATGTGACGGACTACGGGTATGGCACGCTGCATGGAATGCAGGCTATGCAGGATTTGGTGCGCGGTAACCGGGATGACGCGGCCCAGCCGCTGGGGCATCACGTCACCAATACCGTCATCGTCAGTCACGATGGCGGGAGGGTGAGGGCGCGCTCGAAAGCGCTGGCGGTCGCAGGCGACGGAACAAGCGGATCGGCGGTATATGAAGACGTGCTCCGACGGGATGCACAGGGATGGCGCATCAGCTACCGGAAGGTGACAGCTCGCCGAGGCGGGCACTGAATCGGAGGTGTCGGCGACCGACAGGAGCTGCTGAAGGGTCCGCCCGACGGCGTGGAGGTCAGCGCACGGTGGGCCCGTGCGTCTCCAGCTCGGCGCGGCTCACCCGGTTGCTCCTGGTGCCGATCACCGGACCGGACCGGTCGCCGATGAGCCGCGCGGCCTCGAGGTCGATCAACGTGACCCGGTTCCCGGTCTGGATCACGTTCTCGGGCTTGATGTCGCCGTGCAGCACACCACGCCGGTGCAGTGGGCAGAACCGTGCTCGCTCCGGCACGGTTGGATCGCGCAGGCGCGTGTTCTCGGCGGTCCGCTCCACGTACTCGGGGAGCCGGCCCCCGGGCGTGTCATAGGACACGCGGCGGCTGAGTTGTTCGGCGACCGTTGGTTGCGGGCCGACCCAGCGCGCGACCTGCGGCAGGTGTCGCGTGATCGTGTCCGTCGGAACCAGCCAGGCGGTGTCGCGGTCCTGGGGCGCCCCGGCCACCACGATGCCCACCGGCCGCCCGGTCTCGTCGAGCACCGGCGCACCGGAGAAGCCGGCGGTGATCCGCGTGCCGACGAACTGGCACCGCTCGCCGCCGCCGTCGGCCACCGTCGCCTCGATCCAGAGCCCGGACTCGGTGTCCACTGGGAAACCGGAGACGCGCAGGGTGCGCGTGGGAACAGGCCTGACGCGGTGCAACTCGGCGCCGAGCCCGGGCGGCACCGGCTCGTCCACCATCCAGGTCGCCTTCGCGCGCTCGAGGCCCCTTTCGGCGGAGGCCGCGATCGCCGCGGGATGGTCAGGCGGCGCGGAGTGGCTATGAGATGAACGTCGACTGGAACGTGGCCGCGCAGTGGTGGGGCCCGAAGTGCGGGCCGGTGGCCAGGTCCGCGCCCGCTTCCCGCCACCACCTCGCCTGCTCCGCCGTGTTGATGTCGTTGACGACGATGACGGCGCCGGTTGCCCGCAACGCGGGCAGCAGGGCGGCGACGTAGTCGGCTTGCGTCCTGGTCTGCTGGTCCACCAGGCGCTCGGCCACGCGGATCGAGTGGACCGAGTGGTCCTGTGCGGCGGCGAGGTCATCCGGGCCCAGGCCGAAGTCGTGCAGTGCCGTCCGCACGCCCATCTCGGCCAGCACGCCCAGGTTGTCCGCCGCCTCGGGCACCCGTACCACGTCCACCGGCATGCTGGCGACCACCCTGCTCGCCGGCAGGCGGGTACTGTCCAGGACCCGCACCACCCTGGAGACGAGGTCCGCGTCGCACGCCTGGTGCGCGGTCAGCGTGACTGTCAACGGCGACGTGAAGCCGTTGCGCTGCCACCACGTGACCTGACCGCCCGCGATGCCGAGCAGCCACTCGCCCAAGCCGAGGATGAGGCCGGTCTTCTCGGCCAACTCCACGCACCGTTCATGCGAGACGGGCGCCTCCGGACGTTCCCAGTGCAGCACCGCCTCCACGCCCGCGAGGCCGCCGTCCGCCAGCCGCACCACGGGGCGGTAGCGGACCGTGATCTCGCCCTGCTCCCAGGCGCCCGGCATGGCGACGGCCAGCGCCTGCGCCGCCCGGTCCGCCGAGTCCTCGTTCGGGTCGAACAGTTCCCACTGCCCGCGCCCCTTCGACTTGGCCCGCCGCAACGCCTGGCCGGCCGCCCGCAGCAGCTCGGCCGGGTCGGTGTTGCCCGACACGTCGTGCACTGCCCCGATCGACGTCGACACGGCCAGGCCGTGCCCGTCGACGTACACGGGTTCGGCGAGCACCTTGTTGATGGCGGCCGCGATCGTGGCGATGTCCGGTGTGGTCGCGGTGTTCTCCACGAGGATACCGAACTCGTCGCCGTCGAACCGGGCGATCATCGCCTTCTCCCGCGCCAGCACGGACTTCAGCCGCTGCGCCGCGTGGACCAGCAACCGCTCGCCCGCGCCACGCCCGAGGCTGTTGCAGACCATGCCGAACGCGTCGAGGTCGAGGTGCAGCAGTGTCACGCCGTGCACCGGATCGGCCTGGCGCACCGCGCACTCCAGGTGCGTGCTGAAGAACTGGCGGTTCGGCAGGCCGGTAAGCACGTCGTGCAGCGCCTGCCGGCTCAGTTCGCTCTGCAGCAGCATCAGCTCGGTGCCGTCCTCGACGACCGAGACGAAGTGGTTCGGCGCACCGTCCGGGTCGCGCAGCAGTGACGCGGTCAGTGAGATCCGTGCGACGTCGCCGTCCTTGCGCAGCAACCGCTGCGACTGCCGGACGCGTTCCCGCCCGCCCTCGACCACGGCCCGCATCGCCTCGCGCAGCATCTCGACCGTGTCGGGGTGGACGAGGTCGAACAGGTTCACGCCGGTCAGCTCGTCGGCGGTGTAGCCGAGGATGTCGCCGATCGCGCCGTTGGACCGAACGAGCCGCCCGTCCAGGCCGACGATCATGATGCCGCTCGCGGACGACGTGACCACCTCGTCGAACCGCGCCTCGCTCTCCCTGACGTTCCACCTGGCGTCGCGCACGGCCTTGAGCAGCGCCAGGTTCACCTGTTCCTGCTGCTCGAACACGATCCGCCGGTTCGCGGTGAGAAAACCGGTGGCCAGCGCGCCGATCCCGAGCGCGATCCGTTCCGCGTGCGCGCCGGCCGGCTGGAACTCGGGCAGCGCCAGAAGTCCTTTGCCGAGAACCTCGACGGTGCGGCGCAAACCGTCCTCGCCGACATAGCCCATCGCGACGACGTGTTCGCCGACCTGCTCGACCGCCGTGGCGTCGAACGGGTCGCGGGGCAGGATCGAGCACAGCACGTCGAGCTGGTCACGCAGTTCCCGGCCCACTTCCTCGGCGGTCAGCGGAACCAGCGCGACGCCGCTCAACTGGTATGTCCAGGTGCGGGCGAGGAGTTCCCGGGACTGTGCGGCGTCCTGGGAGGCCGACCGGGAGCCGAATCTGTGGCCAGGCTGCGACATCGGACGAGTCCCGCGGCCTACTGGTCGGAAGATGGACGAGAGACGTCATGTTTCCTGGCGACACCGCCATAGATCAGCGTGTTCGCCTCCGGGGCGTCAGACATGTCGCCCGGTCCGGTAGGCCGCCAGGCAGGACACCCGACCAGCCCCGGCTCGACCAGTTCGAAGTCGCCGAAGAAGTCCAGCACCTGCTCGTACGAGCGCTCGGTGAGCTGGTCGGCACTGCGGCTCGCCTTGATCAGATCCGTCACCTCGGTCAGGGTCAGATCCTGGTTGTCCGCGGAGACGTGGGTGATCGCCAGGTAGCTGCCGGGGGCCAGCGCCTCGCGGTAGCGCGCCATCGCCTTCCACGGCTCGGACTCGTCCGGCTGCCAGTGCAGCATCAGCAGTACCAGCAGGCCGATGGGCCGGTCGAAGTCGAGCAACGCGCGGGTCTGCGGGTGGTCCAGGATCGAATCGGGATCGTGCATGTCCGCGTGCACGATCCTCGCGCGGTCGTTGTTCGCCAGCATCAACTCGCTGTGCGCCACCGCGATCGGGTCCTTGTCCACGTACAGCACCCGGCATTCCGGGGCGGCGTCCTGGGCGACCTCGTGCACGTTGGCCACGGTCGGGATGCCCGAGCCGATGTCGAGGAACTGCCGAATGCCCTGCCCCACCATGAACCGGACGCACCGGGCAAGGAACGACCTGCTCACCCGTACCACGGAACGCGAGTCGGGCCGGACGCGTTCGACCTGCGTCGCCAGCTCGCGGTCGACGGCGAAGTTGTGGGCGCCGCCGAGCAGGTAGTCGTAAATGCGCGCGATGTTGGGAACGGAGACATCGACGCTCGGCGGAATCCAATTCCGTCGCGCCATTGTGGACAACCCCTCGTCGGTAGGAGAGGCATTAGAGTAACCACTCCCCCAGGCCGCCACAATTGAACCACCGGAGCGTGGCCGTAGTTCACCCGATCGGGCACTGTCGAGTCGCTGGGGCGACTTCTATTGTGGTCATCCTTCCAACTCGGCGAGGAGCGAATATGCCCGTCCCGGTGGCACCGGGTCGACTACCCCTGCTTGGCCACACCCTGTCGATGCTTCGCGGGCGGTGGAGATTCACCGCGCGCCTGCGGCGGCACGGCGACGTCGTCCGGGTCGACCTCGGCACGATGCGTACCTACTTCGTGACCAATCCCCGGCTCGTGCACGAATTGTTGACCGCAAAAGGATCACTGTTCAGAAAAGGCGTGTTGTTCGACAAAGTACTACCGATCTTCGGTAATGGTCTGGCCACGTCGAACGGCGAGTTCCATCGCCGTCAGCGCCGGATGGTGCAGCCCGCCTTCCACCGGGATCGCATTGCCCGTTATGCCGAGACCATGGCGCGCGCGGTGGCCGAGCTGACCGCGACGTGGCGCGCCGGCCAGGTGCGTGTGGTCGAGGAGGACACGCAGGCGCTCGCGGTCACCATCGTGGGTCAGGCGTTGTTCTCCACCGAGTTGGGCAGGCGCGCGATCGAGGAGGTTCGCCGGTCCATCTTCATCGTGCTCAGGTACGCCATGATCCGCGCACTGTCGCCGTCGTTCACCGAGCGGCTGCCCCTGCGCGGCAACCGCGAGTTCGACGAGGCCATCGGACGCATGCGCGCGATCGTGCTCGACGTCGTACGCGGTCGGCGGGTGGACGGCACCGACCACGGTGACCTGCTGTCCATGCTGTTGCTGGCCCGGGACGCGGATGGCGCGGGCATGTCGGACCAGCAGGTCCACGACGAGGTCATGACGCTGCTCGTCGGTGGCATCGAGACCACCGCGCTCGCACTGGCCTGGACATTCCACGAGCTCGGTCGGCACCCGGAGGTCGAGGCCCGCGTCCACGCCGAGGTGGACGAGGTGCTGGACGGCCGCGCACCCACCTTCGCCGACGTCGGAAAGCTGGTCTACGTCAAGCAGGTCGTCAACGAAGTGCTGCGGATGTACCCGATCTGGTTCCTGATGCGACGAGCCCTGGCGCCGGTCGAGCTGGGCGGCACGGTGCTGCCCGAGGGCGCCGAGGTGATCTTCAGCCCGCACGCCCTCCACCACGACCCGGCGTCGTTCGAGGACCCCTACCGCTTCGACCCCGACCGCTGGTCGCCAGAACGCGCCGCGACGATCCCCAGGGGCGCGTTCGTCCCGTTCGGCGCGGGCGCACGCCAGTGCGTGGGGAACCTGTTCGCCCAGACCGAGATCGTCGTCGCCGTGGCCAGCGTCGCGGCGCGGTGGCGACTGGTTCCCGTGCCGGGCAAGCCCGTTCGCGTCGAGTTCACGTCCGCCGCCTACCCGAAAGGGATGCTGATGACGGCGGTTCCCCGAAACCGAGTTGGAGGATGTTCTTCGTGAGTTGGTTGCGTTTCCGCAGGTTCGGCGCCGCCGCGCTGCTCGCCGCCGGAGTCTGTCTCGCGCCCGGCGCGGCGGACGCCGCGGAGATCACGTGCGAGGACGTGCACGTGCCGGTGCGGATCGGCCTCACGACGGAGTCGATGTACGGCAGGCTGTGCGTCCCGCCGGGCGCGACGACGCTCCAGGTGCTGGTGCCGGGAGGCACGTACAACAGCGTGTACTGGGATATCGGCTACGACCCGCAGACCCTGTCCTACCGCCAGGCCATGAACCAGGCCGGCATCGCCACCGTCGCCGTCGACCGGCTCGGCAGCGGGCGCAGCTCCGTACCCCCGAGCGAACTGGTCACCGTGTCCGCCCAGGCCCAGGCGGTGCACGCGGTCATCCAGTCGCTGCGACCGCGGTTCGGCAAGGTGGTGCTCGTCGGCCACTCGATCGGCTCGGCGATCACCATGACCGAGGCGGCCACCTACCGCGACGTGGACGGCGTGGTGATCACCGGGCTCAGCCACCAGATCAACCTGCCAGGCGCCGTGCCCGTGTTCACCACGCTGATCCCGGCCGCGCTCGACTCCCGGCTGACCGGGTACGGCCTCGACATCGGCTACCTGACCACCGCCCCCGGCACGCGGTACTCGTCGTTCCACACCCCGGGCGCGACCGAGCCGGGCGCACTCGCCTTCGACGAGGCCACCAAGGGCGTCGTCACGGCGGGCGAGACCCTGGACACCGTGCTGATCACCGCCCTCATCCCGGTGTCACGACAGATCACCGTGCCCGTCATGTTGGTCATGGGCGGCGGCGACGTGGACTTCTGCGGCCCGCCGCTCGGCGCGGACTGCTCCTCGAACGAAGCCCTGCGGACGTCGGAGGCGCCGTTCTACGCACCCGAGGCCCGGCTGCGCGCCTACGTCGTCCCCGGCTACGGGCACTCGCTCAACTTCTCCCCGAACGCGCCCGGCTACCACCGGGCGGTCATCGAGTGGACGAAAGGGATCCGCTGACGCGCAGGAGGTGCGGAGGTTTTCCACGGCCTGGACCACCACCTCCTCGAACCCGGTCGAGGGCGAGTTCGACGCCGGTGTCCAGGCGCCGCTGGTGGTGGCGTTCGTTGAGCCGGTCGGCCTGATCGGTCGGTGTCCAGCCGAGTGTGGCGCGGAGGGGGCGGACTTGGTCCTCGTCGGTGGCGTTGTCCAACGCGACCAGGGTTCGCAGCCCTAGCTCCGCGTCCACCTCTGGTTGCCGCCGCCGTTGCAGGTCCACAGCTCGATCAGCGTGCCGTTGCCGGTGCCCGCGCCGGTGGCGTCGAGGCAGAGTCCCGACTGGACGCTGGTGATCGTGCCGTCGGCGTTGAGGTTCCACCTCTGGTTCGCGGCGCCGGTGCACGACCAGATGTCGACCTTGGTGCCGGCGCTGGTGCCCTGGTCGGAGGCGTCCAGGCATTCGCTGCCGTAGACGCGCAACTCGCCAGCGGAGGTCGCGGTCCACTGCTGGTTGGCGCCGCCGTTGCAGTCCCACAACTCCACCTGGGTGCCGGCGGTTTGGCTTGCGCCGGGCACGTCCACGCAGCGTCCGGAGTCGGCCCCGACGATCGTGCCGCTCGTGCCGGTCCCGCCCCCGCTGCCCGCAGTGATGGACAGGTTGTCGAACTGCGCCGTCTCGCCCTGGCTGGTCGCATAGCCGACCTGGCCCGCGCCCCAGGTGCGGTCGTTGGCCGAACCGACCGTCCTGCCGTCGATGCTGGCGGTGATGGCGCTGCCGGCGAAGGTGAGTGCCAGGGTGTGCCACTGGTTGGTGCCCAGTGCGGTCGTGCTGCCGCTGGCCAGGGTGGAGACGTTGGCCCCGGTGTTCGTGCTCAGGATCGACCACGCCCCGGTGTCGCTGACCCGCAGGTGGTACGCGTTGATCCCGCCGGCACCGGAGTAGTCCTGGCTGCTGGCCCGGCCCATCAGCTCGGCGTAGCCGGACTTCTCGAGCAGCACGTCGGCGGAGACGGTGTAGTTGTTCCAGCTCAGCTCGCCGAGCAGGCTGTGCGGATCCGACAACGCGTCCCAGGTGATCGGCTTCTGCGCGCTCATCTGCCGCACGCACCGGCCCGTGCGGCCGCCGCCACAGCCGGCCACCTCGAAGGCGCCCTGCCAGTCCATCAGGTACTTGGCCTCGGTACCGGTGGCGTCGCTGTCGAAGGAGTCGCTGTAGGGCAGGCCCAGGGCGGCTTGACCGGGGGCCGCCGCGGCTCCCTTGCCCTGCCCCGTCGTGGTGGTCACGGTGTACACGCGGCCGGGTTGCAGGGTCAGGCTGTAGTTGCCGCCGGACGGGGTGATGTCGGACTCGTGCACAAAGTAGTCCGCCTGGTTGTTGGAGCTCAGGTTGGTGGACCACACGTGCACCGGGCCGGTGGACAGTCCGCCGGTGACGGCGAAGTTCACCGTCTGCGCGCCGCCCGCGTCCACGGTTTCGATGATCGCGCTGTAGTCGGTGTTGTTCGTGGACTTCAGCGTGACGTAGCTGCCGTTGTTCCGGTTGCCGCCGAGATAGCCGCTGGAGCTGTCGAGGTAGTGCCAGCCGGGTGCGGTGAACTGGGTCGTCTGCGCCTCCACCCAGGCGTTCTTGCCGATCGAGTAGTGGCCCGACCACGGCTGTGAGGCCAGCGCGAGACCCATGGTGGGATACGGCAGGTTCGGCGTGATCGCGGCGACGATCGGCCAGTTCAGGTACGCGGTCATCTTTCCGTCGAGGTAACCGCGGTTGATGCCGCGGGCCATCGCCTGTGCGCCGGAGTTGTAGTCGTCCGAGCCGTTCTCGCTGGCCCACAACGTCTTGCCGGAGGACGTGGCGGCCGCGGGCACGCCGCAGCTGCTCTGGGCGGAGCGGTAGCCACACGGGTAGTGCGCGCCGATGACGCCGATGGCGGAGGAGAAGGCGGGGTTGGCGTTGACGTCGCCCGCGATGGACCAGTCCGAGTCGGCGCCGACGATGGTCACCGCGGAGTAGCCGCTGGAGTTGAGTGTGGCGCGCAGGTTCTCGTACCAGCCGACGTTGTAGCCGCGTTCGTTCCAGCCGCCGAGGTAGTCGATGCTCAGGTTGTGCTGCCTGGCGCACCCCAGCCACGAGACCAGGTAGTTGACCATGTCGGTGGACCAGAAGTTGCCGCCGCCGATCCAGCCGGGCGCCCCCCAGGCCAGCCCGTAGAGCTTGATGCCGGGATTGCGGGCCCTGGCCTGCTGCGCCAGCCAGAACTCGTAGCCGACGTCGCAGTTGACGGCGCCGCGGGTGTGCTCGATGCTCGGCTCGGCGCCGGAGGTGGAGTTGGTGTCGCCGCCGATCTCGATCTTGAGCATCTGGACCGCGGCGCCGTAGCCCGGCTTGAACAGGGAGTCCAGGATCTGGCTGCGCTGGGGCTCGGGATAGTCGATGAGCAGCCGCGAGTTGCCGCCTCCGCCGCTGATCGCGCCGACGCCGTCGAACGTGCGCCCGCCCGAGGCGCCGTTGATCGTGATCGACGTGGCGGCCTGTGCCGGCGCGGCGCCGATACCCGCGACGCCGCCCGTGACGAGGGTGACGACGCCGAGCGCGACCACCATGCGCCGCAGCAGCCGGTTGGGAGTCCCCATTTCGGGATTTCCTTTCGCGGAAAGGTAGTCGGTCATCCGAGGCACAGTCCTCACCGGACGCCGGTGTCGGTGTCGGTGTCGCCGGCGTTCCTCCGGCACACCTATGCGAAGTAACTCCCGGCCGCCGTTCGTGTCAAGGCGCACCTGGTATGCGGCGGCGGTCGGCACGTGTCACCACAGCTGTGGGCATGCTCGTCGCCGGTCCGCTCCGGTGAAACTTTCACGCACCGGCCCAGGCGGGACTCGCAGGTGTCGGCACGGACGGGAACGTGCCGTTGACCGCTCTCGCATCCGGGTCCTAGCATCCCTTCCTACCGCGGGTCGAACCGGTTCGACCCCGTTCGTTCGACGGTCTCGGGAGCGGAAACCAGCCGGGTCGGGCAGCCCCGACGTCGTTTCCGCAGACTCCGTTCCCCGTTCGCTTCACGAGTTCTACACAGCACGGCGCCGCGACACCGTGGCGCGGCAACGCAGGAGGAGCCGATGAGAACGAGAACCGGGCCAGGCCGAGCGCTGCCGGCTGTCGCCGCGGCCCTGGCGCTGGCCATTCCACTGCTGGCACCCGTGCCCGGCCATGCGGCCGTGACCGCGTCGTTGAGCGTGGACCTCGCCTCGACCCGGGGACCGTCGACCGGGGTCGGCGAGGGTTTCCTCTACGGCATCACCTCCGACGGCACCCAGCCGGTGGACCAGTTCCTCCAGCCGCTGGGCATCAACGCCTTCCGCGGCGGCGGCTGGTTCTCCGGCGGCTGGATCAAGGACGGCTACCAGTTCGGCTCCGCCACCCAGGCCGACCTCAACTCGATGATCATGCAGGCCAGACGGCTCACCCAGCCGCCGTACCACGCCCAGTACCAGGCGCTGCTCACGGACATCTACGGCCTCAACGGCGGCCAGCCCTCGAACACCAGCTACCCGTGCGACAACGGCAACTGCTCGAACTGGGTCAGCTTCATCGACGCCACGGTCGGCGCGTTGCAGGCATCGGGGCTGAGGTTCGCCTACGACATCGACAACGAGCCGGACATCTCGGTGTTCTGGACCCGGGGCGTGAACAGCACCCAGTACTTCCAGATGTGGGACACCGCCTACCGGGAGATCCGGCGGATCGCGCCCGGCACGCAGATCGTCGGCCCGTCGTTCGCGTTCACCCCACAGGCCCGGGCCGCCCAGTGGCAGACCTGGCTGTCCCACGTGAAGGCGGCCGGCACGGTGCCGGACATGATCACCAACCACGACGAGGGCGACGTCGACGACCCGGTCACGGTCTCGCAGTCGCTCAACAACGCCCTGACCTCGGCGGGAATCGGCCGGGTGCCGCTATCCGCCAACGAGTACCAGCCGGCCGACCGACAGACCGCCGGCGTGACCGCGTGGTACCTGGCCCGCTTCGCCCAGTCCGGCTACACCAACGCCATGCGCGGCAACTGGGTCTGCTGCATCACCCCGAACCTGACCGGGGTCCTCACCCAGAGCGGCGGGACGTGGCAGCCGACCGGCAACTGGTGGACGTTGCGCGACTACGCCGACATGACCGGTACCCTGGTGAACACCTCGGGGCAGGTCGGCTCGACGGCGATCTCGGCTGCCGAGGACGCCACCGCCAAGCGCGTGGTCGCGATCATCGGGGACTCGAACGGGGTCACCGGTTCGTCGCCGGTGACGTTCAGTGGCCTGTCCGCAGTGCCGTGGCTGGCCAACAACGGCGCCGTCAACGTCACCGTCCAGCGCATTCCGGACCAGGCCCCGCTGTCCGCGCCGCAGGTGGTCTACAACCAGAACGTCAGCGCCGCGGCCGGGTCCATCACCGTGCCGGTCAACTTCCAGGCCTCGCACGACGCGTTCGCCATCTACCTGACACCCGCGTCGTCAGGTGGCGGCGGGTTTCCCAGCGGCAACCACCAGCTCGTGGTCGCCAACAACAACCTCTGCCTGGACGTGTCCGGCGCCAGCTCGAACGCCGGCGCGGTGATCGACCAGTGGACCTGCAACGGGCAGACCAACCAGCAGTTCCAGTTCGTGGCCGCCACCGGCGGCTACGGCGAGCTCAGGGCGCAGCACTCCGGTCAGGACGTGACGGTCGCGGGCGGCTCCACCGCCCAGGGCACCCCCGACATCGTCCAGGGCGCACCGAACACCGCCGCCGCCAGCCTGTGGCAGCCGGTGCAACAGTCCGACGGCTCCTACGAGTTCCGCAACCAGGGCAGCGGCCTGTGCCTCGACGTGTACGGCGCCGGCAGCAACCTCGGCCAGCAGCTCGACCAGTGGCCGTGCAAGAACGCACCCGGCAGCAACCAGGACTTCATGCTCCGCTGACCCGTCGCTACCTCAGGCCGACTCGCGCAGCACCAGGCTGGTGGGCAGGACGATCGTCCGGCAGGTCTCGTCGGCGACGAGCAGCTCGGTGACCGACCGCGCGCCCATCTCCTCGACCGGCTGTCGGACCGTGGTCAGTCGCGGCATCGTGTGCCCGGCCAGCGTGGCGTCGTCGAACCCGACGACGGCCACCTGGTCCGGCACCCGCACGCCCGACCGGCGCAGTCCCCGCAACGCGCCGACGGCCATCAGGTCCGAGGCCGCGAACACGGCGTCGAGGGCCGGATGCCGATCCAGCAACCGCAACATGGCGTGCTCGCCCGAGTCGACGGTGAAGTCCCCACGGCAGACGATCCCGGCCGGCGCCAGGCCTCCCTCCGCCAGCGCACTGCGATAGCCGGCCAGCCGGTCGTCCGCAGCGACCATGTTGCTCGGCCCGGCTATCGTGGCGATCACCTGGCGACCCAACGAGATCAGGTGCGACACGGCCTGCCATGCCCCACCCGTGTTGTCCGCATCCACATAGGACAGTCCGGAAGTCGCGGGCCGGCCGACGCAGATGACCGGCACCCCGGCCTCCCGCACCACCCGTGCCGGCGCTCCGTCGGACCGCATCCCCACCATCACGACGCCATCGACGTGGCCGCCGCAGAGGTAGCGCAGCAGCGTGTCCCGAGGCGCGTTGCGCAGCGCCGTCGACACGACCAGTTCACGGCCGGCCCGCAGCACGGCGCGCTCGGCTCCGACCAGCAGCCGGCTGTAGAAGAAGTCCCGCTGGTATCGCAGCATGTCGTCGAACACGACCACGGACACCGCGCCGCTGTGCCTACGCGCGAGGTGCGGTGACCGCTGCCGCACGTAGCCCAGTTCGGCCACGGCCCGCTCAACTCGGGCCGCGGTGTCCTGGTTCACCGGTGCCGACCGGTTGAGCACCCGTGACGCCGTCGCCACGGAAACCCCGGCCCACCGGGCCACGTCAGCCAACGTCGGCTGACGGTCAGGCGCGATCATCAGGGAACTCCTCACCACAGCACGCTCACCCCGCCCATCGAGGTCGAGCGCCCGCACGTCCCAGCGGAAAGCCGGCGGTCGTCCAGGAGTCGGTGAGCGTGACAGGCGCGTGGGCGCCAACTCCCGTTGTGCATCACGGATACCGCCGGCCGCCCGTGCCAGTCCCCGTCATCACGCTGACCTCGGCGTCGAACGGTCATCCGGGAGAAGGGGTGGCCGGGACCTGGCCGCCGATGTGGTCAGGACGAGAAGCCGGTCATCGAGGTTCCCGACTTGGTCAAGCTGGCGCCGCTCCAGAAGTGGAAGGTGAGCGCCACCGGCGCTCCGTCGCCCAGCACGGCCAGCCACCATCGTCGATGTGTGCCCACTTGCGTCTCCTTTGACAGCGGGAACAGGCCGCCCGGCTCGCCACACGAAAGACGTTGTCGAACCGATTCGATTCAGACGTCATCTTAACGAGTTGGAAACCACGTCGCAACGGCATGTGTGTGCGACGAACCGGTTCGAGTAGTTCGACTGAGAAAACAGAAGCCGAGGATCGCGGGATCACCCATCGAGAACACGTGCCGCAGGTGGCCGGATCGAATCGCCAGGTCGGTCGGGCCAACGGCGGCCAGCCGGATCTGGCCACGCCTGGACGTCCGCGCGCGGCGCGGAGCCGCGCGCGG
>NZ_JBJMIE010000618.1:0-6181 GCF_045807065.1 Actinophytocola sp.
AGTGAGTCGCACTATCTGGCCGGGTTGGCGCTGGCCGGGCGCCGGGTCGTGGTGGTCGGCGGGGGAACGGTGGCCCAGCGGCGGCTGCCTCGGCTGGTGTCGTCCGGGGCTCTCGTCGAGGTGATCTCGCCGGCGGTCACGCCGTCGGTCGAGGCGCTGGTGGCCGCCGAGGCCGTGGTGTGGCACGAGCGGTCCTACGTGGACGGCGACCTCGACGGGGCCTGGTACGTCCTGTGCTGCACGTCGTCGCCGGCCGTCAACGAGGCCGTGTCGGCCGAGGCGGAACGGCGCCGGGTCTTCTGCGTGCGTGCCGACGCCGGGGACGCCGGTTCGGCCGTCACACCCGCCACCGGCGACCACGACGGGTTGCTCGTCGGGGTGCTCGCCGGGGGCGCGTTCCGGCGGTCGGCGGCCGTGCGGGACGGGTTGCTCGCCGCGCTCCGCGCGGGGGCCGTGCCCGTCGACCTCGCCCGGCCCAGCGGGGTGGCACTCGTGGGGGGCGGGCCCGGCGACCCGGACCTGATCACCGTGCGGGGGCGGCGGCTGCTCGGGCTCGCGGACGTGGTGGTGGCCGACCACCTGGCGCCCGCCGCACTGCTGGAGGAGCTGTCACCGTCGGTGACGGTCATCGACGCGGCGAAGCTTCCCTACGGCCGGGCGGCCTCGCAGGACGCCATCAACTCGCTGCTGGTCTCGCACGCGCGCGAGGGGCGGTTCGTCGTGCGGCTCAAGGGGGGCGACCCGTATGTGTTCGGGCGCGGGTTCGAGGAGCTGCTGGCCTGCGCCGCCGCGGACGTGCCGGTGACCGTCGTGCCGGGCGTGACCTCGGCGTTCGGGGTGCCCGCGATGGCCGGGTTCCCGGTGACCCACCGCGGCGTGGCGCACGAGGTGGTCGTCGTGTCGGGGCACGTCCCGCCCGGACACCCGTCGTCGCTCGTGGACTGGGCGGCGCTCGCCGCCCTGCGGGGCACGGTCGTTCTGCTGATGGCCGTCGAGCGCATCGGGCCGATCTCGGCCGCGTTGCTGGCCGGTGGGCGGCCGGCGGACACGCCGGTGGCGGTGATCCAGGAGGGCACGACGGCCCGGCAGAGGGTGGTCAGGTCCAGTCTGGACACGGCGGCGGCCGATGTCGCCGCACACGGAGTCCGGCCACCGGCGATCATCGTGATCGGACCGGTGGCCGGACTGAGGAACTAGGCTGAGCCTGGTCCGCCTCCCCGGACTTTCATCCAGGGCCGCGAAGGTGCGGGCGGAGCCCTAGAACCGCTCGGTGCGGTTGCGGCGCGGGGTGAAGCGCTTGTTGCGACCCTGGCCGCGGTAGCCGCCGGCGGTGTGGTTGCGGGGCGGGCGCTTGGCCTGCTCCTGCTCGATGACCGGCTCCCCGCTCGGGATGCGGGCACCCGTGATGCGCACCAGGTCGTCGCCGCCCGGCCGGACCGTGGTGCTCTGCGGGCGCACGCCCGCCTGCTCGGTCATGCGGAACACCGTGCGGCGCTCCTGGTGTGTGGCCACCGTGACCACCGTGCCGGACTCGCCGGCGCGGGCGGTGCGGCCGGCGCGGTGCAGGTACGCCTTCGAGTCGGCCGGCGGGTCGACGTGCACGACCAGGCTGACCCCGTCCACGTGGATGCCACGCGCGGCGACGTCCGTCGCGACCAGCACGGGGAGCGAGCCCTCGCGGAAGTCGTCCAGGACGCGGTTGCGGGCGCCCTGCGTCTTGCCGCCGTGCAGCGCGCCGGCGCGGACGCCCAGCGAGCGGAGCTTCGCGGTCAGGCGGTCGACGTGGTGCTTCGTGCGGAGGAACAGGATGGTGCGGCCCTCGCGGGCGGCCATCTCGGCGATCACCGCCGGCTTGTCCTCCTTGGAGACCAGCAGGACGTGGTGGTCCATGGTGGTCACGCTGGCCGTCGCCGGCTGCACCGAGTGCGTCACCGGGTCACGCAGGTAGCGCTCGACCAGCTGCTGGACGTCGCCGTCCAGGGTGGCCGAGAACAGCATGCGCTGGCCGTCGGGCGTGAGGTCGAGGATCGCGCGGACCTGCGGCATGAAGCCCATGTCGGCCATCTGGTCGGCCTCGTCCAGGGCGGTGAACTGGACCTCGTCGAGCACGCAGGTGCCCTGGCGGACGTGGTCGGACAGCCGGCCCGGGGTGGCGATCAGCAGGTCGACGCCGCGGCGGAGCTGGTCGGCCTGCTTGGTGAACGACATCCCGCCCACGACCGTGCGGCACCAGAGGTCGAGCGACCTGGCCAGGGGGGTCAGCGCCTCGCTGACCTGCATGGCGAGCTCGCGCGTCGGCACGAGGACGATCGCACGCGGGTGCTTGGGGCGAGTCCGGCCACCCTCCAGCCGTGCCAGCAGCGCGAGCCCGAACGCGAGCGTCTTGCCGGAGCCGGTCTGGGCGCGACCGAGCACGTCACGACCGGCGAGGGCGTCGGGCAGGGTCGCGATCTGGATGGGGAACGGCTTGGTGATGCCGGCCTTGGCCAGCTCGGCGGACAGCTTGGCCGGCAGTCCCAGCTCGTCGAAGGTGTCGACGACGGGGATCGGACTGGTCGGGATGTTCTCCAGTTCCGGTGCGTGGCTGACGCGCGGACGGCGGCTCGGCTTGCCGTTGTACTTGCCACCTGCGTTGCCACTGGGTTGGCCGCCGCCCACGCGATTGCGCGGCTTGCGGTGGTTGCGGCCGGCTGACGCCGACCGGTCGTGCATGGTCGTCACAAGGGTCCTCTCGGGACAATGGCGCGTCTCGGAGAACCCCCGGCTCGGGCAGGGGCACGGACGAGCCTGGCGCACGTTGCGCCTTGATTGCGTGGTGGGCACCGCTTGGCCGGGTCCACGCCGGGCGGGGGAGCGGCACAGGGGCCACTCGCGGTGCGGTTACCAGAGTACTCGAACGGTGGACGGGCGTTGCGGGACGGGAGCGGATCACGAGCCTATCGGCCCCCGGGGCCTGGCGGCCTACCCCCTGAGCGGGCCGCCAGACCGTGGATCTGAGCGTCGGGCGCGCCGGCCGGATCCGGATCATGATGTTCAACACACCCGGCGTGTTCTGGTGGAAAATGCCTCGATTCTCGCTCCTCGGTACGTCGGCCGGCCGTTGTGGCCCCGCCGGCCGGTGGTGTCCCGGCCGGCGGGGGTCACCTCCCCCGGGCTTGGTGTGGCGGTCAGTCCAGGCCTGCAGCTGCCACCAACTCCTCGGTCAACGTCGTGGGGTCGGCTTCTTCTTCCGGCAGCCCCCTGGCCCGGAACCACGTCGCCACGTTGGCCACGTCCCGCGCGAGGAACTCCAGGCCCCTCGGGTTGGCCACCAGGTCCACGATCTGCGGCAGGTCGATCAGCACCAGCCTGCCGTCGTGGACCAGGAGGTTGTACGCGGACAGGTCGCCGTGGACCAGGCCCTCGCCGGCGAGCAGGTCGAGCACCGTGACCAGCTGGTGCCACAGGTCGCGCAGCTCCTCGCCGTCTGGGCGCAGCTCCGCCAGGCGCGGGGCCGTGCCGCCGTCGTCGTCGCCCAGGTACTCCATCAGCAGTTCCGTGCCGCTGCGCTGGACCGGGTAGGGCACCGGGGCACCCGCCGACCACAGTCGCGACAGCGCGGCGAACTCCGCCACCGCCCACTGTTCGGCGATCAGGTTGCGGCCGAAGGAGGTCCGGTTGGCCATCGCACGCATCTCGCGGCTGCGGCGCATCCGCCGGCCCTCCAGGTAGCCGGCGTCCCGGTGGAACAGTCGGTGCTCGTTCGACCGGTACCGCTTCGCCGCCATGAGACAGCCGCGGTCGGTGTCCGGCACCGCCCGCCGGACCAGGAAGACGTCGGCCTCCTTGCCCGTCTTCAGGATGCCCAGCTCGCTGTCGGCCGCGGCCAGCTCGGTGACCACCCACTCCGGCCGCGGGTGCGGGCCCTGCTCGCCGTCGCCCCAGGTGGACCAGCGGTCCGCGCCCGGGGGCAGCGGTGGATCGGCCAGCGCGCTCTCCCGCACGGCGGCAAGCCTGGCTCGCTCCTGTTCGGTCAGCCGCCCGGCACGGGTCGACTGCGGGTCGAAAACCTCCTCGGGTTGGGGAAAGGCCGCGGCGAAACGGTCCGTCGTGTCCGCGGCGCGCCTCGGTTTGCGTGGTCGGGAGCGTCGCTCGTCGTGGGTGCTCTCGTCGTCCAGGAAGTCGTCGGAAAAGTCGTGCAGACGCACTGGTGGGTTCTCCTCAGCGAAAGGATGTGACACCCCACCGAGGCGCGTGTGCCAGAAGGACAGGCGAGCTCTCAGCGGGGCGGGCGGACGCGGGCGGGCCACGTCCGGGCAACCGTCTTGGCCATGTGGCACCTCCCTGTTGTCCGCCGGCGAACCACCGGCGCGCGTGACATCGACAGCGAGCAGGCTCCCAGTACCCACCGCCGCCCCGCAACCGATTTTCCGACCTGGGCCAACGGCGGCGGCCGGGCCGTGCTGCCAGCGCGGTCAGTCATGGAGTGTGCCCACGCAGAACTCGTTGCCCGCGGGGTCGAACAGGACGGTCCACCGCAAGCCGGGCTCCTCGTACTTGTCGCCCGCCGTCGCGCCCAGCGCCACCAGGCGCGCGATCTCGCCGTCCGGGTCGTTGGTCGCGAGGTCGAGGTGCACCCGGTTCTTACCGGCCTTCGCCTCCGGCACCTTCTGCAAGCCGAGGTAGGGCCGCGACCGGTCGGCGCGGGACACGAGTTGCACGTACTCGTCGCCGGCGTGGGCGACCTCCAGGTCGAGCGCGTGCGTCCAGAACTCGGCCAGCGCGTGCGGGTCGGTGCAGTCGATGGTGATGCCACCCAGGTCCAGGTTCATGGCCGCGACGCTACGGCCGGGCACCGACAAAAATGGGGTTCGTGCGGACCATTGACTGGCAGGACCACCACATCGTGGCGATCGATCAGACGAAGCTACCCACCGAAGTCGTCATCCTGGAGATCTTCACCGTCGAGGACCTCGTTGACGCGATCAGGCGACTCGCCATCCGGGGTGCCCCGGCACTCGGCGTGGCCGGCGCGCTCGGGGCGGCCATGGCGGTCCGGGACGCGCCAAGCCACCGGGACCGCGACCTCGCCGCGTTGCGCACGGCCCGCCCGACCGCGGTGAACCTCGCCTGGGGTGTCGACCGGGCACTGGCCGAGCTGCCGGAGGGGGAGGACGCCGTGCTCGCCGCGGCGCTGGACCTCCTCGAGTCCGACGCCGCCCGCAACCGCGCCATCGGCGAGCGGGGCGCGGACTTCCTCGCGCGGCAGGGCGGCGCACCCCTCGCGGTGCAGACGCACTGCAACGCGGGCGCTCTCGCCTGCGTCGAGTGGGGCACCGCGCTCGGCGTCGTCCGGTCGCTGCACGAACGGAAGCTGCTGCGGCACGTCTACGTCGACGAGACCCGCCCGCTGCTCCAGGGCGCCCGCCTCACCACCTGGGAGCTGGCCGGCATGGGCGTCGAGCACACGCTCGTCGTCGACTCAGCCGGGCCGTCCGTGCTGGCCAGGGGCCTCGCGGACGCGGTCGTCGTCGGCGCGGACCGGATCACGGCGAACGGCGACGTGGTCAACAAGATCGGCACCTACCCGCTGGCGCTGGCCGCGGCGCGGGCGGGCCTGCCGTTCCTCGTCGCCGCGCCGGAGTCGACGGTCAACCCGGCGCTGGCCTCCGGGGCGGACGTGGAGATCGAGGTGCGGGACGGCCGGGAGGTCCTCGGCGGGCTGCCCGACACCCGCACGCTCAACCTCGCCTTCGACGTCACACCCGCGGACCTGGTGACCGCCATCGTGACCGAGGACCGGCTCGTGCGGCCGGCGCGGGGGGAGCGGCCCGCGTAACCCGTTGGCACGCCTCGAGGCCGGTTCACTACCCTTGCTGCACGTTTCCTCTAGAAGGAGTACTGCCGTGATCACCAGGATGTCGTCGCTGTTCCTGCGCACACTGCGTGAGGATCCGGCGGACGCCGAGGTGCCCAGCCACAAGCTGCTGGTGCGCGCCGGGTACGTCCGTCGCGTCGCCCCGGGCGGTTACTCCTGGCTGCCGCTCGGCCTGAAGGTCCTGCGGAACATCGAGCGCGTGGTCCGCGAGGAGATGGACGCGATGGGCGCGCAGGAGATCCAGTTCCCCGCGCTGCTGCCCCGCGAGCCCTACGAGGCGACCGGCCGCTGGACCGAGTACGGCGACAACCTGTTCCGGCTCAA
>NZ_JBJMIE010000619.1:0-2291 GCF_045807065.1 Actinophytocola sp.
CAAACATTACCACCACGTAAATCAAAATAAATTCCTGCGTCACACGCACAAGACGTGGTTGATCGAGGACGGTGTGCCGGAGGTGGTGCAGTGCAAGCGGCTAGGTCACCGGTTGGGTGGGGTGCGGGGTGTCTACTCGCATGTGACCACTTCCATGGTCTCCAGTATGTGCGCGGGTCTTCAGGCGCGGTGGGAGCAAAATGGGAGCAGCTTGGGGAGCGACCACTACCACACGACAAGTGTGGTCAAGATCGTTTGCTCCCAATTTGCTCCCACAACGCAGAAACGGCCTGTCGGTGATGATCACCCACAGGCCGTCTGACCAGCGTCTATGTCTGGTGGGCGATACTGGGATTGAACCAGTGACCCCTACCGTGTCAAGGTAGTGCTCTCCCACTGAGCTAATCGCCCGAGGCGGCGGCGGGAATCGAACCCGCGTACAGGGCTTTGCAGGCCCTTGCCTAAGCCACTCGGCCACGCCGCCGTGGCTTTGCGTGGGTGGGGTGAATGGGATGCCCCTCCTCGAGCGGACGACGGGACTCGAACCCGCGACCCTCACCTTGGCAAGGTGATGCGCTACCAGCTGCGCTACGTCCGCGAAGACCTGGGGCTGTGGAACCAGATTCCCTGTCCCCTTGGTGTGATCGGAACTTTAGCGGACGCCTGACACGGCGTTCGCAGGGGGGTGCCTCTCAGGTCAGGTCGGTGGAAATCAGGTGTGTGAGGGCCTCGTCGACGTCCACCCAGAGGTGCTCGTTGCCCGGCACCACGACGTCGTACGTGCGGTCCAGGAAGTCCGCCAGCTCCTGCGCGGACGCCTCGAACACCGCGTGCCCGGACGGCGAGCTCAGCTCGATGACGACGACCTCCGGGTCGTCCACCGCGGGGCGGATGCGGACGTCGCCGTTGCCGGCTTCCGCGATGAGTCCGTCGGCCAGCAGGTCGCGGGCGAAGACCCACTCGACCCAGCCGGCCCGGCCGGTGCGGAAGGCTGCGACAACTGCATACGGATCGCGCGTGTCGTAGCGCAGCTCGACCTTCACCGGGACAGCGGGCGTCCGCGGCGCCAGCAGGTCGAACACCGCTGTTGAGCGGAGCGTCACGTGATCGTTGCGCATTGTCGCTACCCCTTCTCTCCCTTCCCAGTCGTCAAACGACTGAGCCCCTTCCCCTGTGACGGCTGGAGAACCCCTTCCGCTCTCTTAACCCTCGCAGTTCACCCGTCCGGGGGTATGAGTGCGGCAGAGCGTACCCAGTTGGCGACCGATCGTGAGACCTCACCGATCACCTCTTGGTGACAAGCGGTAGCCGTCTCCCGGCGGAGTCACCGCCAAGCGTTGCCCGTGCTCTTCGGCAACTTACCTCAGAGTAGGGCCGCGCCACCCGCACTGAACCAGAAATTCGCCTAACAGGACAGGGGCTCACGTTTGGAAGAAAGGTCTGTCCACGTCACAGGTGAACATCGGGGGATCGCACTTCATCCAAACGGGTGATCGACGGTCCTGGGAGGACCATCCCTACCTAGCACCGATCAAAACCGACCTGGGGACCTGACACGCGTACTTCACGGGAGATCATCCGATCGGATTACGGCGGGCACCAATCGAGTGATTTATTCCATGGACGGACCACGGCTGGTGGTGCCCACCACTCATCTCCGCGAGAACGAGCACGCCCTAACTCGGGTTGGTGGTTGCGGTCTACCTGCGCATCTGCTTCTGGACAGGGGTTCTTGCTGCCAGGAAACGGGCAAACAGCCCACCGAAGGGGGCAAGACGCGGGCGGTGACCGGAGCGGGAGCTGAACCGCGGCAGGAGGCGTAGGAAGCGGTTTGAGGGTGACGCAGCGTAGCGGCAGTTAGTCGAGTGAACTGCGACACAAGGAGCGCTACGGCTGCGCGTGGGGAAGTGGCGCTGAGGAGAGCTGGTGGGAAGGGCGGTGGGTGACGGGCGTGGGGAGAGGCGGTAGGAGCGGGTGGTGGGGGAGATGCGGTGGTGGGAAGCGGTGGAGGAAGGGTGGCGGGAAGCGGGTGGTGGGGCCGAGGTGGGAAGAGGCGGTGAACCGGGTGGTGGTTGGGAGGAGAGGGATGCGGTGGACCGGGTGGTGGTTGGGAGGAGAGGGATGCGGTGGACCGGGTGGTGGTTGGAGGGAGAGGGATGCGGTGGACCGGGTGGTGGTTGGAGGGAGAGGGATGCGGTGGACCGCGTGGTGGTTGGAGGGAGAGGGATGCGGTGGACCGCGTGGTGGTTGGAGGGAGAGAGATGCGATGGGAGCGGGTAGTGAGGGGGCAG
>NZ_JBJMIE010000620.1:0-4435 GCF_045807065.1 Actinophytocola sp.
CGTACGGCAGGGCCTCCCCGGCTGCCAATACGACCGACTTGGAACTGGGGTCGACGGCGACCGCCCGGTCGATCACCACCCGGACGCCGGACCCCTTCATCAGCTCCGTCAGCGGCCGGTGCCGCAGCTCCTCCCCGGCGGCGAGTTGGTGGAGCCGGACCCGCTCCACGAACTGGTCCCGCTCGTTGACGAGCGTGACCTCGACGTCCCGGTCCCGCCCGAGCCAGCGCGCGGCGAGCTGACCCGCGTAACCGGCACCCAATACCACGATCTGCGTAGTCATCGGTGGATCTCCCTTCCTTTGCACCCAGGACTGGACGCGGGAGAATTTCGTGACACCGGGAGCGCGAGACTCCAGTCACAGCGCGTACGGTCATGAACGTTTCCACGGTGACAGGAGGTACGAACCATGCGAATCGTCACGGACACCGGCCGCTGTGTGGGCGCCGGTCAGTGCGCCCTCACGGAGCCGAGGGTGTTCGACCAGAGCGACGAGGACGGCACGGTCGTGCTCCTGACGGACCAGGCAGAAGGCGAAGTCCTGAACAACGTCCAGGAGGCGATCGACCTCTGCCCGAGTCAGGCCCTCTCCCTCAAGGAGGACTGACCCTCCGCGCTGCGCGGCCACCACAGCCGGGAGGGGAGCGGCTCAGTGTGTCGCCGCTTCCTCCCGGCCGGCTCGGCGTCTTCGACGGCTTGCCCGCCTGGCGGAACCGAAGAACCGTCAGTGGTCGAAGTCGAGGTCGGCGCGGGTGAGGTGTCGGCCCGGGAGTTCCCCGGAACCGGGCGCCCGCAACCCGTCCATCATGATCGCCAGCGCACGCAGCGGGGCCAGCCCGGCCGCCTCCGGCGTGAGCGCGTGCGACTGCTTGACCACCGACATGAACAACACCGCGAGATCCCCCGCCCCGACGTCCCGCCGCAGCGTCCCCTCGGCCTGCGCCCGCCGCACGACCTCGTCCAGCATGTCGAGCACGCGCTCGCGCAACCCCGACGTCGACGGATCGGCCTTCACCACGGCCGTGACCAGCGGCGACTTCGCCTGCACGCTCACGTGCAGCCACGCCGACTGCCGCATGATCCGCATCAGCGCGTCCCACCCGGTCGGTGACTCGGCCAGCGCCGCCCGCATCTCGGCCGCCACCACCTGGTAGGTCTCGTGGAAGACCGCCCGGATCAGCGCCTCCCGGTCGGCGAAGCGCCGGTACAGCGTCCCGACCCCCACGGACGCCCGGCGCGCGATCTCCTCCATCGCCACGTCGACGCCCCGCTCGGTGAAGATCTCCCGCGCCGCCACCAGGATCTGATCGCGGTTGCGGCGTGCGTCCGCCCGTAGCGGGGCCTCCGGAGTGGTCATCCCCGGATTATCCCATTCCACCCGATTGTGGACGGAGCGCCGCGAGGTGGCTACTCTCGATACAAACGGACGAGAACCTTCCATATCTAGGGGTGAATGTGGAGAACTTCCCGCCGCGGGCGTGCCCGTTCCTCGATGACGTGCCGAGGACCGAGCCGGGCCCGATGACCAGGGTGACGCTGCGCAGCGGCCAGGAGGTGTGGGCCGCCTCCCGCCACGCGGACGTCCGTGCCGTGCTCACCGACCCCGCGTTCTCCGCCGACCGCGCCAACCCGAACTTCCCGGTGCCGTTCGGCCGCCGGGTCCGGCAGGACCAGGGTCTGAAGCCGTCCCTGATCGCGATGGACGCGCCCGAGCACGGTCCCGCCCGGCGCCTGGTGCTCGGCGAGTTCACGGTGAAGCGGCTTGCCGCGCTCGGCTCCCGTGTCCAGGAGATCGTCGACGAGTACCTCGACGCCATGCTCGCCACCGAGTCCCGCACGGCCGACCTCGTGCCGGCCCTGTCGCTGCCCGTGCCCTCGCTCGTGATCTGCGAGCTGCTCGGCGTCCCCTACGCCGACCACGACTTCTTCCAGTCCCGCTCCAGGGCTCTCATCTCCCGGACCACGAGACCGGAAGAGGTCAGGGCCGCCTCCGAGGACCTGCGCGACTACGTGGACAAGCTGGTCACCGCGAAAGAGGCCGACCCGCCCGACGACCTACTGGGCCGCCAGATCGTCAAGCGGCGCGAGGAAGGCGTCGAGGACCACGAGGCGCTCGTCAACCTCGCCATCCTGCTGCTGATCGCCGGCCACGAGACCACCGCCAACATGATCTCACTCGGCACCGTGGCTCTGCTCCAGCGTCCCGAACAGCTCGCGGAGCTGCGTGCGGACCCGTCGAAGACCCCGGGCGCGGTGGAGGAACTGCTGCGGGAGTTCACGATCGCCGAGTTCGTGATGTCCCGCGTCGCGGTCGAGGACACGGTCGTCAACGGCACCGAGATCAAGGCGGGCGAGGGCGTGTTCGCGCTCGGCAACGCCGCCAACCACGACCCTGCCGTGTTCCCGGACCCGAACCGCGTGGACATCCACCGCGGCGCCCGCAACCACGTCGCCTTCGGCTACGGCGCACACCAGTGCCTCGGCCAGAACCTGGCCCGCGTCGAGCTGCAGATCGTGTTCGACACGCTGTTCAGGCGCGTGCCGACGCTGAAGGTGGCGGTGCCGGTGTCCGAGCTGCCGTTCAAGAACGACGCGGTGGTCTACGGCCTGCACAGCCTCCCGGTGAGCTGGTAGGAGCTTGCGGAGCGACTCGTGCTACAGCTCCACGATCGTCCGGCCACCGGTTCCCAGCTGCTCGAACGCGTCGTTGACGCCGGCGAGGTCGGTCGTGGCCGTGGTCAGGGCGGCGAGGTCCAGCTTGCCGTCCTCGACCAGGCCGAGCAGCCGCGGGATCGCGACGTCCGGGTCACTCGACCCGTAGACGCAGCCGTGCAGCGTGCGGCCGAACCAGTACAGCTCCAGCGCCGAGAACTCCACGACGTTGGCCTTACTGCCCACGCCGACGACCGTCACCGAACCGCCGCGCCGGCTGGCCGACCAGGCCATCCGGATGGTGGTCGGCAGGCCGACGCAGTCGAAGGCCTGGTCCGCGCCGCGCCCGCCGGTGAGCTTCCGGACCGCCTTGGCCGCGCCCGCACCGGACACGACGAAGTCCGTCGCGCCGTGCTGGAGCGCCAGGTCCGCCTTGGCCTCGGTGACGTCGACGCCGATGATCGGTCCGGCGCCGACCGCCCGCGCGGCCTGCAGCGCGGACAGCCCGACCCCGCCGAGCCCCACGACCACGACCGACTCGCCGGAGCGCACCCGCGCCGTGTTGAGCACCGCCCCGGCGCCGGTCTGCACCGCGCAGCCGAGCAGGGCGGCCTGCGCCATCGGCACGGTGTCGGGCACCTTCACCACGCCGGCCGCCGGCACGATCGTCTCCTCGGCGAACGCGGCGGTGCCGAGTCCGGGGTAGACCGGTGTCCCGTCGTCGAGCGTCGCGTACGGCTCGCGGGCGACGTCCTCGGCGTGCGCGCACAGCCACGGCTCGCCCCGCAGGCAGAACCAGCACTCCCGGCAGGCGGGCGCCCAGTTCAGCACCACGTGATCCCCGGGCACCACCCGCGCCACGCCCTCGCCGACCGCGGTGACGACGCCGGCGCCCTCGTGCCCGAGCACTGCGGGCACCTCCTGGAGCAGGGTGCCGTTCGCGAGGGACAGGTCCGAGTGGCACACGCCGGCCGCGTGCACGCGCACCTTCACCTGGCCGGGTCCGGGATCGCCGAGCGCGATGTCCCGCACCTCGAGTTGTCCGCCCTGCCGCGTCAGCACCGCCGCCTTCACCATGCCACCGACATTACTGGTCGGTCGGCACGCCCAGACCACCGGCGATGTCGAGTTCCTGGCTGGTGAACTCGCCGGTCAGCAGCGGCATCGTCCTCGCGATGGCCGCCTTCACCTCGGGGAGCTGGAGGGAGTCGTCGTGGGCCTGCCTGCTGGCCCAGACCTCGTGCACCCAGATGGTGTCCTCGTCGGTGTCCGAGGTGCCGACGACGTAGAGGTCGCACCCGGCGGCCTTCAGCCCGTCCGCCCCGCCGACGAGCGTGGCGACCACCTCGTCGCGGTGGCCGGGCTTGACGCGCATGGTTCCGAGGTATCCGTATCGCACGGCGCGATGCTGCCACGCCGGCACACCTCGGTGATTGGACGAACGCGACACTAGGGTCGGGGCATGACCAGGATCGCGTTCATCGGGCTCGGGATCATGGGGATGCCCATGGCCGTCAACCTCGTCCGCGCCGGCCACGAGGTCACCGGCCACAACCGGAGCCCGGAGAAGACCGCGCGGTTCGCCGAGCAGGGCGGGCGGGCGGCGGCGGGCGTCCGGGAGGCCGTGCGTGAGGCGGAGATCGTGATCACGATGCTGCCCGACTCGCCGGACGTCGAGGCGGTGGCGGAGGACGTGCTCACCGCGAGCGGCGCGCTCTGGATCGACATGAGCACCATCGCCCCGGCGACCGCCCGTGCCCTCGCCACCCGCGCCGCCGACGCC
>NZ_JBJMIE010000621.1:0-15032 GCF_045807065.1 Actinophytocola sp.
GACGACTCGGTTCGGGGGGGCCGGGTGATCACGAGGTAACGGGGAACCTCGGCCGCGAACACAACTCATGCGTGTTGGCGTGTCGTGGCGGGCCTGATATCGGCGGACCGTGTCGGGTGTCCTCGGTTCTCGTGATCGTCAGATCGGGAATGGGGGGACCGATGATGAATGGTGTACCGATGCTCGTGTCGATGGACCGTGTCCAGCCGCTGATGTCTCGGCAGGGCCAACCGATGGTGCCGCTGGTGAGCGCCGACATCCTGGGCATGGCCACGACTCTCATCAGCGCTGGTGTAGTGCACATGCGACGAGGGCACACGGCGCGAGCGCACTGCCACCTCGAGACCGACGTGATCGTGTTGGTGTGGAAGTCCGGCACGGCCGGCGCGCTGACGATGTACGGCGACCGGCTGGAGCATGAGATCTGGCAGCGGCCAGGTTAGGCGTTGTGGATCCCGCGCGGAGTGCCGCATGCGGCCGTGAATCCCAGTCGGGTCAAGCGGATCGTGGCGTGGGAGTTTCGATCAAGCCCCGTGCTCAGTGCAGACAACCAGCTTCTTGAGGAGCTGGAGCCGATCGTCACTGACCGGCGTGCCGGGCTGGCGGGGAGGCGTGTGCTGTCTCGTCGGTTCTGGAGCTGCGGGACGGGACGCCGTAGGGGCCGTCGTGGTGTCGGCGTCGTGCCGTCCGATATCCGCCGCGTTGGCCTTGAGCGACACGGCATTGTTTGACGAAACGGATGTGGTCGGGCATGGTGGCCATATCTGGAGCGGGGGGCTCTGGACGCGCCACATTCACTGGTATCGCGAAGCCGTGACAACGGTGAGAATCGTGAGACTGAGGTGAAGAATGGTGCTCACGATCGCAGCATTTGGGGGAATGCGATGCGACACAATTCTGTTCACACTGGACTGTCTACCCGCGTGATCGTAGGCATCTCCGTCGTGGTGATGCTGATGGCGAGCGCATGCACCGATCGGGGGGACGGCGAGTCGCTGGTGCTGCCGGGCCTGACGTCCGCGACGTCACAGGTTTCGGGAAAGGACGGCAGTCGGTCGACGATGCTCACGGCTGAGCCGAGTTCGCCCGGATCGGATGAGGACCCGGGATCGAGCGACGGCGCCGACAGTGACACCGGCGGTGACACTGGTGATGGTGAGGGGTCTGGGCCTGGTGGTGCACCGTGGGATCCGTGCCGGATCATCACCTGGGACGATCTGCCGGGCGAGCGACCCACCGATGACACGCAAGCAACACCGGAGCCGCAGGCCGCGGATCCTGAGGCCGCCTACACAGCGGCGTGTCGGTTCCGGGCGAAGACCAACGATGTCGCGGTGCTGTGGGGTCCGTCGAGCAAGGCGACGGTGGCACCGTCAGGGCAGCATGGCGAGGAACAGACGACCATCGCCGGCCGCCCGGGGTTGAAGATCGTCGACCTGTCCGAAGGGTTGACCCTGATCTGTATGGCCAAGGTGGACCTGGGCAACGGACGCGGTGTCGCGGGCGTGGGCGCGTTCGCGCGGTCGAAGGAGCAGACGACACCGGACAAGCATCCCTGTGCGGTCGCGTTGCGCCTGGCCGCCGAGATCGTGAAACGAACGGTATAAGCACCAACTTGTCTGGCACATGGCGATGTTCGTCAGGTGGACGCCGCCGACACGAGCACGCTGATTCGGAGGTAACGGATCATGCACATCCACCGCCTACTACCGAACGTGGTCGCCCTGTGCCGACACACGATCTTGCAGAATTGTTGTGATACAACGATTCTGCTGTCGACTCCCGTGTGTGTTGTCGTTGGGTCGGGCGTCGGTGGGCCGGTTTCTGATCACAGAGGGTGGTTGACGTTGGGTGGGTGTTCGGGCATTGTGGAGATGTCTGGAGTGGGGGCTTCAGACACCCCGGCATCACGCCGGGCCCGCACGCAGGCTTGGGGGAGCCATCGTGCCTCTACGAGGTATCTCATCGCTGATCAGTCGACCACGAGTCGACGCGTCATCGAGTTGATCGATGGTCCCTTTTCGGCTGGTAGCCCCGGTGTCGGGGTGTGCGGCGCAGATCGAGAACAATCGGGGGAATCATGAATCAACGGATCACAGCAGGGGTAGTCGCAGCACTGGCGATGGTCGCCGGCCTCGCGGCCGTGTCCACGACGGCAGCTGGTGTCGCCGTCGCCGACGACGGGCGCAGCGGCCAGCAGAGCGACAACCGAGAATGGTCCAGTGAGGACGCGTCAATCTTCACGGTCAACTACGGCATCAACAGCAACGACAGCCGCGAATTCGGTCGCGACTTCAGCCGTGAGTTCCTGGCACGAGACCAGGCTGCTCGGGACGCCCGCGACCAGTAGGGGCTCCGGTCAGGTAGCCGGATCGTCGACCGCACTCATCGCGTAGCGCGGCCGCTCCGGCAACACACGTCCGCCACATCTGACTACCAGCTCCCGGTCGGTGTGTGGCGGCAAACAGCGGTGGCAGGTCACCAATCCTGAGTATCCGTCGACGACTGTCTGGCCGCGCGGCAGGGTCTGGCAACGCCCCGCCCCGGTAACCCAGTCCCATCCGCCGCACCGATCTCACGCGACGCACGCTCCGGTCGAGATCGCCAGCCAGCGAGACGAAAGCTCGGAAGCGGTCATCCGCACGGGTGGCCTGCCATCGCGCTCCGCAACGATCTATCCGTCCCTATCAGACGAAGACCAGGTGGTCGGCGGCGCCACAAAGGTGCCGCCTCGATCACCCGCGCCATCCGGCAGGTCCTCGTGCACGCACACTTTGTCCGAGCCAGTATTCGGGGGGATTCCATGGCTCACAGCACCACCAGCCGCCACGTCGTGCACCGGCTACTCATCGCCACCATGCTCGGCGCACTCGCGGTGGCCGGCGCCACACAACTTGCCCACACCACATCCACCACTCCACCACCGACTGCCGCTCCGGCCGAAGCGGGCCGGTCCACATCAGATCTCACATCACCACCAGGGGCATACACCGCGGACACAGCTATCGTCGGAGCTGCCGGTTCGAGCTTCTACGCCGGTACGTCTGCACGGGCTGAGGGCATCACGATCACCGGCGCCAACCGGCTGGACGCCCGCCCGACAGTCTCCGCGACATCCGGCACACGCCTGGCCAGCGAACCCACCGTGCAGGCTCCCGGCGACCTGGTCACCGCCACCGGCATCACGGTGGCCGCGGCCGTGACCAACGGCCACAGCAGCGCGCACGCCTTCATCCGCAACGCCCGGTACGGCCACCACGACCTCGGTCCCCTCTCCGTCCACTGCCGCGACGGCGTCCCCGAAGCCCAGCGCACGGAGACCGTCCAGCTCACCCGCAACATCCAGGTCCAGTACGGACAGGCCCACGGCAACCGCATCACCGGAGCAAGCGTGATCGTCCTAGGCCAAGGGGATCGGGTGATCCGCGTTGTCACGGTCGCCACCGTCACCTGCGCCACGGCCTCCACCACGGACAAGGCACCGATCCCGCGCCCGTCACCGCAGACATCAGTTCCCGACACGCCACGGCCGGCATCGACAACCGCGGCACCATCACGCCAGGCTCGCCACGCGACCGCACCTACCAGCCCTAGCGCGCCGGAGCGGGGACTACTACTGCGTGACCTGGCACGACTGTTGTCACTCGGCCACCGACCCTCAACGGAATGGCGGTGACCGACACCATGCGACACACACGAACCACCACCGCACACGCACACCCGATCCAGCCTCGGCCCGCGACAGCCACATTTCGTTTCCGCGTGACCCAGCGCAGGATCCTGATCTCCGCGGTCGCGCTGAGCGCGCTGCTGCTCGCGTCCTGTACAGCCGATCCGCAGGCCCGCCCGTCCGGCGACGCGGACCACCGGGGCACGAGTGCCACCACTACCACGGTGCCAGTGCCGTACATGCCCGGCAGCGAGGCCGACGCTGAGGCGTATCGCGCGTTGCGCCGGCTCGATCCGTGCGCGCTGCTGCATCCGGAGGCAGGGGCCAGCGCGGTGGGCGGCACCGCTGACCAGCTGGTGCCCGGCCCAGACCCGGCCGAGTGCACCCTCGACGTGCTCCCCGAAGGCGCCAAGTCCAGCGTGGACGCCTGGACCGTGACCGCTGAAGTGGGCGTGTCGTTCGACGACAGCGACATCGAACTCGGTGGCGTGAAACCGCAGCCCATTCCCGGCGCACCCAACAACAGCTTCTACCAAGAAGAGAGCTACAGCGGCTCGGACTGCACCATCGTGCGGCCCCTCGACAATCAGTACGGCGACGGGTACGCCATCGAACTCGAGGTCCAGGCACCCATCCTCGCCGAGACGCCGTCACAACCACCGTGCGATGTCGCTATCCGCTACCTGCAGAGCACCGCGGACCGCTGGCTCCAGCCCGCGACCCGGTCCGACAAGCTCACCGAGCCGCGGCTGCCACTCGCCGAGCAGGACCCCTGCGCGGCCACCACCGCCATCGGCGACGCGCTTGGAAAGGAAGTGCGGGCGACACCGGAGGCCCTCTACACCTGCCAGATCGTCATCACCGGACCAGCCGGCGACACGACTGACCATCCCGGTGACACGGCGCCGTCAGCGGGTCGCGCGCCCTCCGACACCGCGCCCACCAAACCGACGAGACCGACACCGGGCGATCCGGCGACCGCGGAGGAGGGCGTGGAAGTCCGATTCACCATCACCGGCGACCCGGCTTCCCGAGAGCCCAGCAATGGTGTCGAGCCGGTCACCATCGCAGGACACGTCGGAAGCCTCGATCGCAGCCTCACCGACAAGTGTGTCGTCCAGATCGCCGCTACCGACACGGTCACGGTGGACACCCGAGACGGTGAGAGCGTCCAGGTCATCGGCGTCATGGCACCCAGCTGTGAGACAGCGCAGCAACTCGCCGCCACCGTCCTGGACACCGTGACCGACCGTTAACTCCAGCCACCAGAACGGCGCGGCCGTCGCGGCACAACCACAACAGCGCCGCGCCCTTGCACGCCATCTCGCAGCCCGAAGCACCGTTCCCAGACAGCACAGGAGTATCACCATGGCCACACCATCGCTCAGCGACCCGCCCGACCATCCACACGGTGCACGCCGCACCAGGCAACGCACCGCCCCGGCACCCGGCACCAGACGCCCGCCGAAGATTACGGCCCGCAGCAGGCGACCAATCGTCAGGATCGGCACGGTTCTGGGCACACTCGCGATGCTCGTCGCGCTCGCAGCCTGCTCAGGCGAGACAACAACAACCCTGCGGAAAGGACCCGGCGCGTCCACGCTCTTCGACACTCCCCGCACCCCGGGCGATGCACCATCCCCTTCGGCGCGCTCCGGCCGCGAGGATCCCCAACCTAACCCATCGGACAGCGCGGGTTCTGCGGCGCCAACCTCGCCATCCGAGAGGTCCACATCGGACCCAGGTGGGAAGCCGAGCGCGAAACCGAAGGCGATTCGGTTGGGACAACTGCATCCACCGCCAGACCAGAACGCGGTCGGCGCCCCATACGACCCCTGCACCGTGGTCACCTGGGATGATTTCCCCACAGACGTGCGTCCCCGAGCTCCCAAACCGCGCAAGCCATCCCCACGCGCACCCGAAGCAGACAGCGCCTACGACATAGCCTGCTCATGGCAGGCCAACGGGCCCATCACCATCAAGACCGACGGCACCTCCAGCGGATCCGGCATGTTCAGCGCCTGGATCGTCTGGGGCAAGACCGGGGAGATGAACCCCAATCCTCCCAACTCGACCCCGGCCACGTTCGGGCCGGCGCGGGGATCACTCGTGCCCAACACGAGTTCGCAAGGAGCCCCGATGTGCACTGGATTCGCCGCACTCACCAACGGCATTGCCGGGGTGTCCATCTTGAACAGCAAAGCACCGCAAGTAGACACCTGTGGACTCGTCACAGACCTGCTGACCCGCATCGCCTCCAAACACAAGTAACGCATACCTTCCTGCGTTGCTCATGAACGTCGTCCTTGGGGAGCACGATGGAGACCACCAGAACCACTCCCGGCGCGGAAGAGCCGGAAAACACGACTGAGGGCGTCACGACGACATCCGTCTCGCCGGCAGATGTGTCACGCATGCACGTGACGTCATGGCATGGCCAGACAGGTCTGCGGCGTGTGCTCCACATCATCGGCGGGTTGTTCGTCGTAGTCCTGTTCGTGATCGCCATCGCCCCAACAGGCGACAAGGACACCGTCGCCGATCGCGGACAGGAGGCCCCCAACACCCAACGCAACAGCGACAACTCCAGCGATCAGCAGTACGAGCCCCGCGACGAGCGCACCGCCCAGGACGCAGACTCGACGGGGCAGCAACTCGATCAGCCAGTAGCGGTACCGGGCTATCAGTGGCAGGGCTGGGACCGATACCGCGACGGGCGATGCGCATGGATCCCCACCGGCCTCCTCGACAGCCTGACCCCAGTCAGTACTCCGCGACCGACCTCGACCAGCTGCATCGTGACCCTCGGCGACGGCACAACCATCCGCATTACCTGGGGGCCACCCCAAACCCCAGCCCGTTGGACAGACGAGGGTGGCCACGACGCCCCCCGCAACACCTCAAGCGAACGGAGAACGAACATCACCGTCGCAGGGCTCGAAGCCCGCACGACGAGACCGAGCTTCGTGTTCCTCTTCTTCCCCGGCCTGTGCCGCCTCGACCTCAACACACGAAGCACTACTGGCCTCTCCATCCTCGCCTGGCAGCCCAACACGCGAGACAACCGCTGCCACACCGCAGAAACAGCAGCCACCCTCATCGCCCACGCACTCATCCCCATAGCCGGAGGCACACCGTGGAACGACACACCCCAGCAGCCAACCCTCGCTTCCCTCGCCGGCAAAGGTCCCTGTGAACTGCTGGTTAGCAGCGTCACTAAACCCAACGGCCTAGACGAACTTGATGACGCCCGCATCTCCATCAGCGACTCCGACCACACCGGCGAAGGATGCGAACTCACCCAGCCCGGGGTTCACGTACGAACCTGGCTGACGCCCATCGGCGACGCTGCCGACGTTCGTGACAACCCAACAGCGTCCCAAAAGGAGGGTCAACCACGCCGAATAGCCACACTTCCCGCACGCCAGCAGAGCAGTACAACAAGCTGTGTCATCCAAACCGTGCTTCTTTCGGACTACACGCTTGGCGTTTCCTACGACACGGAAAACGCCGCCACAGCCTGCTCATTGGCGGAGCTGATCGCAGCGACCGCAGTCCAAACAGTGCTCGACCGAAGTTAGAGCAGCTGAGGCGTCGGGCGACTAAGCCGGATTGGGTTCGGCGTTCAGCGTTCGTCGTCGACGGTGTCATGACCCCGGAGTCCGCCTCGGCTGAAGACGGATGCCCGCACGAGTTCGTCGTCCTCGAATACTGCCAGGAGGGCGAGTCGCACACTGACGTCAAGCGTCTTCTCAGCACCTGGCCCGTTGTCACTGGTGCCGCGAGGTACCTCGAGATACCGCCAGCGCACGCCCCATACCCGGTTCGTCGCGACGAGGACGTCCTCGCCGAGGCGACAGGCCAGCGTCTCGTCCTTGCGAGGCTGAGGGAACAGTTCATGATCGAGATCAATTGGCGCACTTCCGAGCTCCTGCGGCCAGGCATGCAGGTCGATCTTGAAGTTTCCGCTGGACACGCAGTTACGCACGGCCTGTTGAACAAGGTCGGTATTGATCAACTCGTCAGGCGGCAGAGGTGGATCGGCGGGACAGCTCAAACGATTCAGTAGCCGATCAACTGAGTCAAGGTAGACCAAGTTGGATGGGGCCTCAGCCTGGAGTTCCGGGAGAAGGTGCTTGCTGCCGAAGCCTCTGTCCTTCGCCACGAAGTACAGGTTCGACGGTCGACACCGCTGAGCCTCGGCTAACGTCGTTAGCCAGACGACTGTGTCGCGGCCGCCTTTGCCGGAGTCGCCGCTCACCACGGCGGGTGGGCGGCGCTCGACCTCGCGTTTGTTTCCTTCGTCGGCGGCGCCGGGCGGTGTGGGAAGGATCGTGAAGATGTTATGAAGGAGTTGCTGCCGTCGCTTGACGGCTTCGGTGAGTATCGGGAGGTTCTCACCGGGTTCTCCGCGTGCGAACTGTGGCCGGCCCACCCACCACGGCACCAGCCCCAGCAACTTGTCACGCATTCGATCAGTGATGTGATCGGCCTGCGTGACGGTGCCTAGAGCTTCATCAACGGACCGTCGGTACCAGCCCAGATACTCTTGCTCGACGATTTCGGGGATCGCCAAGGGGTGTCCTGTGAACCTCGCCACACCTCGCAGGAGGGTGAGTTTGGTGTTCTGCTCACAACCGACGGCACGAAGTTGATTGGTATCGAGGACGATCACCAACAGAGCGTAGTGCGTCGGGCGTCACACCAAGCGGTCGCGCTGCCGAGATGTGCGCCGCGGACGCGTTCACCGTGTGTATGGGTCGAGCGCGTCGAGCCCCGGCACGTCGAGGTCCGCGCCGCGGGCGGTTGGGCCCGCGCTGAGCACGGCCGTCGCGAGCCGCTTGGCGCTCTCGACGATCCGCTCGGCGTCGCGAACCAGCAGTTCGTGGCAGGTGAGAACCGTGCGGCGGAAGACCATCAGCTCCTCGTCCACGCGTCGGTGGTTGCCGTCGCGAATGGCGCGCTGGCAGTCTGCCCAGCTGGCCTGCAGCTCGGGGATCGAGGCCCAGTCGGTACGTTCGCATGAGCCGCTGACGGTGAACACCAGGTAAGACTCGGTGACGGGCTGACCGGCCCGGTGCAACCCGCCATCGCGGAAGTCGGCGATGCCCTCGCCCGCGAGCAGAGCGTAGGTGCCAGCCCCGGAGAGCGTGCCGAAGCCGCCGATCTGCAATGCGGTCCTGTCGCCGTCGAACAGCAGTTCGACTCCAGACTCGACGAGCGGCCCGAGCCCGCCGGTCGCCTCGGCGACCTTGGTCAGGAACGTGACAAACGGTGCGGCCAAGTCGGCTTCGGGCCGCGCGAACAGGCCCAGCTCGTAGCTGATGTCCCCGCCGATGTAGGGGCGGGGACCGTACAAGCGCACATCGGTGGCGACGAGCCGGTCGAGGTGCGCGCCGTCGATCCCGGCGAGCCATTCCGCCCCGTGCACCCCGGTGATCCGGCTGCGCCCGTCGGCAAGGCTGTCCAGCTCGAACGCGGTCCCGACCAGCCCGTGGAACTTCTTCGTGCCGCGCCGGGAGAACTCCAGGTGCGCGGCGTTGAGGTGGACGCTCAGATACCGCTCCCCGGCCGGCAACTCCTCGCCTTTGATGAGGCGGCGCAGTGTCCAGCTGTGCGCAGGCGAGGTGAGTAGTGCGCGCAGGCGGCTCATAGGCGGTCCAGTTTGTGTTGTTCGATCACCTGTTTGGCCCAGATCCACACTGAGTAGGAGGGGTCCTCGCCGTACGCGGTGCGGTAGGCGGCGAATCCGATCACCTTGCCTCCGCTGTCGTAGAGTGCCGCGCCCGAGTCGCCGTCGACGGTGTCGCAGTCGGTGTAGAGCTTGCTGGCGAACTCTGGCATTCGAAACAGGATGCTGGGGTCGTGGGCGCGGATCGTCGTCTCGACCGGGCCGGAGGTCACGCCGACGAAGCTGGCACCCTCGTGCGGTCGAGGCGGGAGCCCCTGCACCTGGAGGTGGCGAAGCTCGCGTACCCGCGCGAACAATGGACAGTCCGAGGTGTAGGGCACCCGCAGGACGCAGCTGTCGGTGCCCTCGTGCCGTCCAATCACGTCGGCTGCGACCCCGGCGACCTCGACCGTGTCGTCGGTGACGGCGTGGTTCGCTGCCGTGATCAGCAGCTCATGGGTGGGCGCCTCGAACAGCATGCCCGCCGTCGACGTTGTTCCACGACTCGTACGCACTGGTGCAGCGGGAATAGGACTGCTCGTTCGCACCAGCCGTGGTTGCCGGACGACGAGCACGCCGCCGGGCTGCATCCTGGCGTAGCTGAGCACCGCCCTCCGAAACAGGTCAACGAGTGCAAAGGGAACCACCGTGCGTGAGGACGGCGATAGCACACGGAGAAGATCCCCGAAGATTTGGGGAATGGGCAATCTGGGGTGGAACGAGTAGTACCCGAGCTCATCCTCAATCGCTTCCACCGCGATCTCGGGTGGGATCTCCAGTGTCAGAGGCCGCCTGGTCGTCTCGAAGTCGGGATCGAGCAGCACAAGACTGAACCGGACCGGATCACCGTGCGCCACGACCAGCGGCTCTGCCCGGTCGCCCGCGCCGAAGAGCCTCCAAGCGGTCGGCGTCCCCCACCTCGGACGCCCGAAGATGCGGTCCCCCCAACGCGACGTTTCACGCTGTCTCGGCACCGCCAGCCAGTACAACGAGCCAACGATTGACCTCGCTGTCGCCTCGTCGACCCGGAAAGCGCGGCCGATCTCTCGGCAGCTCTCCAGGAACTCGGCGCGGCCCTCATGGACGCCGGGCCCGAGTTCAGCGTCGGCGAGTTCTTCGAGATTCATGAGCCATCCGGGTCGCAGGTGTGCCGTACCCGAGAGGTCGGCCCTACCGGCCCCCACGTTACGGCGCGTCGCTAGGTCGGGACACCGAGTTCTACCTCAGCGCGGCGGCCGTGTGAACCATCTCGTTCTGCGCGCGAGACTGGTTCGTGTGAGGCAGTACCGGGCCCGTTTCGATGGGAGAACTACTCTCCGTCACCGGCAAGGTCACCCGAAGGTGGCGTCAAGCTAGCGGTCGAGGGCTCTCGAACGGGGTTCCATTGGTGGCCCCGCGGCAATAACGATGACGTGTTCGGGGCGGTGTTGATCATGGCAGACATGGCATGTCCGTGGCATGAGACCCCCGAAAATCATGAGGGTGAGGTCTCTTTCAAGGCGGCAGCGCGGGTTCGAATCCCGTTGGGAGCACCACCGCTCACCAGCGATGACTTGCCACCAGCACCGCCCGAGGCTGGTGATGTGTCATGGCCCGTGACAAGACCCCCGATCGAGTGAACCCCGGGGCTGCCCTGGTTCGACGCGGTGCCCGAGGCTCAATCAGCCGCCTGCCCAGCGGATCCCTCCGCGTCCGGGTCTACGCCGGCACCAACCCGGTCACCGGCCGCCCGCGCACTCTGACACAGACCATCCCCGATGGCCCCACCGCCCTCGACGACGCCGAAGCCGTCTGCCGCCGGCTAGTGGACCGGGTCCGCGACCAGCGGCAACCCCGTACCGACATCACCCTCAGCGAGTTGCTGGACCGCCACCTGGCCCTCGTGCACGCCAGCGACACCACCCGTCGCTCCTACCGCTACGCGGTCGCCAAGCACGTCCAACCGCTCCTGGGACACCTGGGGTTGGCCGCGATCACCCCCGAGGTGCTCGACTTCTTCTACGCCGAGCTGCGGCGCTGCCGCGACCACTGCCGCCGCCCGCAAGACGGACATCGGTGTCGGCCACTCGCCCCGCCCACCGTCCGGAAGATCCACTACCTGGTCAGCGGCGCCTACCGGCGCGCGGTGCGCTGGGGGTGGATCGACCGCAGCCCCACCCCGGACGCCGACCCGCCACCCGCCCCGCCCCCAGAGCCGCAGCCGCCCACGCCCGCGGAGGCCGCTCGCATCCTGTCCGCCGCGTGGACCGACCCCGATCTGGGGCCGCTGGTGTGGCTGGCCATGGTCACCGGCGCCCGCCGCGGCGAACTGTGCGCGCTGCGCTGGCGCCACCTCGACCTCACCCGGCGGACGGTCGTCATCCGGGCCAGCATCGCCCAGTCCGGCGTCGACACCTGGGAGAAGGACACCAAGCTGCATCAACGCCGCCACCTCGCCCTCGACCCCCACACCACCGCCCTGCTCACCGCCTACCACCAGGCCCGCCAGCACCGCGCCGCGCTGGTGGGCGCCACCCTCACCCCCGACAGCTTCGTGTTCTCCCCCCGCGCGGACGCCGCCACCTGGCGCCCACCGGCCGCGTTGGGGCGCCAGTACGGCCTGCTGGTCGCCGAGTTGGGGATCCGCACCACGCTGCACAAACTCCGGCACTACTCGGCCACCGAACTCATCACCGCCGGCGTGGACCTGCGCACTGTCGCCGGCCGACTCGGCCACGCCGGCGGCGGCCGCTCCACCCTCGCCTACTACACTGCCTGGGTCGACGAAGCCGACCAACGCGCCAGCCGGATCCTCATGCACCGGCTGCCCGTGCCCCGCGCCCCGCTGGCCACCCGGCCCGCGCCCACCTCCCGACCGGCGAGCCCGTACCAGGCCATCGCCGCCGAACTGCGCACCGCCATCCGCAACGGAACCCTGCCACCAGGCACCCCTTTGCCCACCGTCCAACAGCTCGCCGCCACCCACCACGTCGCCCCCAGCACCGCGCACCGCGCCATCGCCCTGCTCGCCCGCGAACACCGCATCACTGTCACCCGCGGTCGCCGAGGCATCGTCCAACCGGCCGCCAGCTCCAGCTGATCGCTAGGGATCCCGCCCACCCACGCCCCGGTGCTCCTGCCTGGGTTTCCACGCAGGTCCCGTAATCACTGGTATGCCTGTTGCGATGATCTACTGAATCCGTGGCTCGCTGGCCTGCAAAGCCACGCAACGTTGATCACCGGGCCGGGCCGTTTGACAGTGGCTGACCACGCGATAGAGATCCTGAATGACGGTCCTCTCGTTGTGCGGAAGGACTGTTACGCAAATAGAGCATTACTCAGCGGCCTCACTCGAATGGTCGAGCGGCAAAGGGGCTGCCCTGCGGGGGCGTAGGCGCATGGGGACAATGGCGGTCATGGTCGATGTGCCGGGTGGTCGACCCACGGGTCCCCTGCCCGATCCGCGGGGGGCTTGTTCGCTGGGTGATCTTGTGGCGTGTCTTGAGCGGACCCGGGTGTGGGCGGGTTCGCCGTCGCATCGGAAGCTGGCGAAACTGGTTACCGAGCTTCGGCGGCAGCGCGAGGCGGCCGCTGGCAGTGCCAAGGTTCCCGTGGTGCCGCACCAGACGATCAGCTATTTGTTCAAGACGGGGCGCAAAGGGCTGGATTTTGATCTTTTGTTCGATGTTCTGACTGCGTTGGAGGTGCCCCGAGAGGGTCTGAACTGGTGGGGCGAGGCGTGGACCACGGCGAACAATCCCCAAGCACCGGCTGCGGCACCACTTGACACGCGGCTGCCATCCGACGATGACGACTTCGTCGGCCGGGTTGCCGAGCTGGATCACCTCGACTCGCTCAGTGATGATGCGGGATCGCGCGGTGTCGTGGCTGTGTCGATTGGGGGCTTGGCGGGCGTCGGCAAGACGCGGCTGGCTGTTCGTGCTGCTCATCGCCTTGTGCGGAGTCGTGGGGTTGGCGATGACCCCCTGTATGTCAATCTCCAAGGTTTCGACCCACACGGTCGCCCGCCTGCCGATCCGGCTGCCGCGATGGCCGCATTGGTGGAAGTCATCAAGCCAGGTACGCGGATCCCTGAGGACCAGGAGAGCCTGGGGCGGATCTACCGCAACTTGTTGCGCGACCGCCGCGATGTCCTCGTGTTGGACAACGCGCTGGACGGCGAGCAGGTCCAGCCGTTGTTGTCGGGTATCCCCAACACGGTGGTGATCGTTACTAGCCGCGCCACCTTGGCGGGGTTGCCCGGTGTGGTGTCGTTGCCTCTTGATGTTCTCTCCGAGGATGACGCGATCGAGTTGTTGACACGGACCGTAGGGAGGGCTCCCGATGAGGTGGACCGCGGCCTGCTGGCGCGCGTGGCCAGACTCAGCGGGCGCCTGCCCCTGGCGCTGACCGTGGCGGCCGCACAGCTGCGGGCCGATCCGAACCTGGCCATCGCAGACTATGCCGACCACCGTGACGAGCTTGGGCTACACGACGAGGTGGAGTCCTCGTTGGCGCTGAGCTACGGGCGGCTCACCGTGCAGCAGCGACTGTTGTTCCGCCTGTTGGGGCTGCATCCGGGTCCTGATCTCGACGTCCATGCCTGCGCCGCGCTCGCCGGTCTTGATCTCGACACCGCCGCCAAAGGTCTTGCCATCCTGGCCGACCGTCGACTGCTGGACCGGGCCCACGCGGCTGGCTACTACAAGTTCCATGACCTCGTCCGGACCTACGCCGCGGCTCGCACCAAGCAGGAGGACCTCCCGCGGGAGCGACGCGACGCGCAGCAGCGGCTGCTTACGCACTACCAGTACACCACGGCGGTGGCCATGGACCGCATCGCGCCCTACGAAGCCCACCTACGACCATCGGTGGACGTTCCCGCAACCGCCGCCCCCGCCTTGGACAGTGCCGACGCCGCCCTCGCCTGGCTGGAGGACCAACGCCGAAACCTCGTCGCCATTGTCGATTTCGCGACAGCCAGCGGTTTCCACCGCCATGCCACGGACCTGGCCCAGATCCTCTTCCGTTACTTCGTGATCGCCGGCCACCACGCCGATGCCCACGCCGTGCACAGCGCCGCGGTGCGTTCAGCCCGAGAACTCGATGACCACCGCGCGGAAGGCACGGCACTTCGCAACCTCGGGGTGAGCTGCTGGCAGCTTGGCCAGAACGACAACGCCGTTCACTACCTGCACGAGGCGTTGGCCGTGTTCACCAGGCTGGGGGATCGGCAGAACGCCGGCCGGACCCACAACAACCTTGGCCTGGTCTACCAATGGCACGGCCAGCACGCCGAGGCTCGCGACCACCATCAACTGGCTTTCGACGAGTTCCAGGCGACCAACGACGATCTGGGCATGAGCGCGGCGCTGGGCAACCTCGCCATCGTGGACTGGAACTGGGGCCACTACGACGACGCGCTTCGACACTTCCGGCAGGATCTCGCCATCGCTCGCCGACTCGGCGACCGCGACGGCGTGGCGATCACCATCGGCAACATGGGCAACGTGCATCTGCGCCTCGGCCACCCTGCTCGCGCCCTGCACCGTCACGAACGAGCCATGAAGATCTACCGTGAGACGCGAAACCGAGCCGGCATCGCCAGCGCGCACGCCAACATCGCGGCCGTCCACGAGGCCCTCGGCGAGCATCCCAGAGCGCTCGAGCGCTATCGACAGGCCCTGGCGGACTACACCGATCTGGGGGACC
>NZ_JBJMIE010000622.1:0-6215 GCF_045807065.1 Actinophytocola sp.
ACACGGCCATGCGCGGCATGCCGGACGTGGAGGCCGCGGAGCTGGCCGCCACAGTGGCCGTCGCACGGCTCGTCCTGGGTCCGAGGATGCGGATCCAGGCGCCGCCGAACCTGATCGCGGGCGAGTTCGAGTTGCTGCTGCGTGCCGGCATCGACGACTGGGGCGGGGTGTCGCCGCTGACCATCGACCACGTCAACCCGGAACGGCCGTGGCCGCGGCTGGACGAGCTTGCCGAGCACACGAGTGCCGCGGGGTTCGCGCTGGCGGAGCGGCTGCCGATCTACCCCGAGTACGTGACGCGCGGCGAGCCGTGGATCGACCCGCGCGTCGCCCCGCACATCGCCGCCCTCGCCGAGCCGTCCGGGTTGGCCGCGCCGGACGCGCGGATCGTGGGCCTGCCGTGGCAGGAACCGGAGGTCGCGCTCGTCTCCTCGGGCCGCACGGACCTGAACACCAGCATCGACACCGCCGGGCGCACCGACGACCGCCGCGAGGACTTCGACTCCGTCTACGGCGACTGGGAGGAGCTGCGCGCCCAGGTCGACAGCATGCGCGCCACCTCGACGCGGGGCGAGTTCGCCACCGCGTTGCGGCACGCGGAGGCCGACCCGGCCGGACTGTCCGACGCGGACGCCCTGACGCTGCTGACCGCCGAGGCCGGGAGTGAGATCGAGGCGTTGGCCGCGCTGGCCGACGACCTCCGCCGGGACACCGTCGGCGACGACGTGACCTACGTGGTGACGCGCAACATCAACTTCACCAACGTCTGCTACACCGGCTGCCGGTTCTGCGCGTTCGCCCAGCGCCGCACGGACAGCGACGCCTACACGCTGTCCCTGGAGCAGGTGGGGCAGCGGGCCGAGCAGGCCTGGGAGGTCGGCGCGACCGAGGTGTGCATGCAGGGCGGCATCCATCCCGACCTGCCGGGCACGGCGTACTTCGACATCGCCGCCGAGGTGAAGAAGCGGGCACCCGGCCTGCACGTGCACGCGTTCTCGCCGATGGAGGTGGTGAACGGGGCGTCCCGCACGAACCTGTCCATCCGTGACTGGCTGACCGCCGCGCGCGAGGCCGGGGTGGACTCGCTGCCCGGCACGGCGGCGGAGATCCTGGACGACGACGTGCGGTGGGTGCTGACCAAGGGCAAGCTGCCGACCTCGGCGTGGATCGAGGTCGTGACCACGGCGCACGAGCTGGGCATCCCGACCACCTCGACGATGATGTACGGGCACGTGGACACCCCGGCGCACTGGGTCGCGCACCTCAAGCTGATCCGCGACCTGCAGGCCCGCACGGGTGGGTTCACCGAGTTCGTGCTGCTGCCGTTCGTGCACACCAACGCGCCGCTCTACCTGGCCGGGATCGCGCGGCCGGGCCCGACGCACCTGGAGAACCGCGCGGTCCACGCCCTCGCCCGGCTGCTGCTGCACGGCCGCATCGACAACATCCAGACCTCCTGGGTGAAGCTCGGCGACCGCGGCGTGGTCGACGTGCTGCGCGGCGGCGTGAACGACCTGGGCGGCACGCTGATGGAGGAGACCATCAGCCGCATGGCCGGCTCCGAGAACGGCAGCTACAAGACCATCGCCGGCCTGGAGGCGCTGGCCGCCGAGGCGGGCCGCCCGGCACGGCAGCGGACGACCACGTACGGCGCGGTGCCGCCGGAGCGGCTGACGACGGCCCGCGCCCACGACGGCGTGTGGCGGCCGAACCTGCTCCCGGTGGTGTAGCCGAACCGGGACGCCACCGCGTTCCCGGCCGCCCGGCGGGTGGAACCGGCGCCCCGCCGGCCGGGCCGACGCGACCACCGGCGGCCTCCCGCCTCGTCGATGGCGTTCGGTTCGCAGCCGGGCAACGCGCTGGCACAGCTCGCGTCCGAGGTGCTGACCGCCACCCACATTCGGCCTGCCCCTTGGCCCGCCCGCGACAGCCGCCCTGCTGGGCGCGAACACCGAGGAGTTCACGAAGGGCCTGGAACGCCCGACCAGCGAGGTGATGGTGTTCCTCGCCGCCCACCAGGCCGCACACCCAGCGCCTGGTGCTGGACACCCCGGGCGGCCGGCGCGTGGTGACGTCGCGTCGGTGCCCAGCACGCCTGACCCGACCTGGAGAGGCGCGTTCGCGACGCTCGACGTCGTGAACGCGCGATCCGCGGCGGTGCATCCGGCGGCGTAGCTGGTAGAAGTACTTATCGGCAAACAGGCATGGGAGGGATCGGCACATGGCTCAGCAGGTGCGGGGTGTCATCGCACGGTCGAAGGGCGCTCCGGTCGAGATCGAGACGGTCGTCGTGCCGGATCCCGGGCCCGGTGAGGCGGTGGTCGCGGTCCACGCGTGCGGGGTCTGCCACACCGACCTGCACTACCGCGAGGGCGGGATCAACGACGAGTACCCCTTCCTGCTCGGGCACGAGGCCGCCGGGGTCGTCGAGCAGGTCGGCGAGGGGGTCACCGAGGTCGCACCGGGTGACTTCGTGATCCTCAACTGGCGCGCGGTGTGCGGGACCTGCCGCGCCTGCCTGCGTGGCCGCCCCTGGTACTGCTTCAACACGTTCAACGCGTCCCAGCCGATGACCCTCACCGACGGCACGGCGCTCTCGCCCGCGCTCGGCATCGGCGCGTTCGTCGAGAAGACGCTGGTCCACGCCGGCCAGTGCACGAAGGTGGACCCCGAGGCCTCGCCGGCCGCGGTCGGCCTGCTGGGGTGCGGGATCATGGCCGGCATCGGCGCGGCCGTCAACACCGGCGGCGTCACCCGGGGCGACAGCGTCGCGGTGATCGGGTGCGGCGGCGTCGGCAACGCGGCCGTGGCGGGTGCCCGGATCGCCGGTGCCACGAAGATCATCGCGGTCGACCTGGACGACCGGAAGCTGGAGTGGGCCAAGGGGTTCGGCGCCACGCACACGGTCAACGCCGGCGAGCGGGACGTGGTCGAGGCGGTCCAGGAGCTGACCGGCGGCTTCGGCGCGGACGTCGTCATCGAGGCGGTCGGCCGGCCCGAGACGTGGCGGCAGGCGTTCTACGCCCGCGACCTCGCCGGCACGGTCGTGCTGGTCGGCGTGCCGACGCCGGACATGCGCATCGACATGCCGCTGATCGACTTCTTCTCCCGCGGCGGCTCGCTGAAGTCCAGCTGGTACGGCGACTGCCTGCCCTCGCGTGACTTCCCCTACCTCGTGGACCTCTACCGGCAGGGCCGGCTGGACCTCGACAGGTTCGTCACCGAGACGATCGCGCTCGACCAGGTCGAGGAGGCTTTCACCAAGATGCACCACGGCGACGTGCTGCGTTCGGTCGTGGTCTTCTGATGCGGGTCGAGAAGGTCGTCACCTCGGGCACGTTCAACCTCGACGGCGGCAGCTGGGCGGTCGACAACAACGTCTGGCTGCTCGGCGACGACGACCAGGTGCTGGTGATCGACGCCGCCCACGACGCGCGCGCCATCGCCGACGCGGTGGGGGAGCGGAACGTGCTGGCCATCGCGTGCACGCACGCGCACGACGACCACGTGAACGCCGCGCCCGCGCTGTCGGAGCTGGTCGACGCGCCGGTCCTGCTGCACCCGGCCGACGACGTGCTGTGGCGCCTCGCCCACCCCGACGACCGGCCCACCGACACCCTGGCCGACGGCGACGTCCTGCACGTCGGCGGCACGGCGGTGCACGTGCTGCACACGCCGGGGCACGCGCCCGGCGCCGTGTGCTTCCACGTGCCCGAGCTGGGCGTGGTGTTCACCGGCGACACGCTGTTCCAGGGTGGCCCGGGCGCGACCGGGCGGTCCCACTCGGACTTCCCGACGATCATCGACTCCATCCGGCACCGGCTGCTGACGCTGCCGCCCGAGACCGTGGTCCACACCGGCCACGGCGACGACACGTCGATCGGCGCCGAGGCCCCGCACCTGGAAGAGTGGATCGCACGAGGTGACTAGCCTTCGTCCGACGGGAGGATGAGCGCCGATGGCCGAGTTGTCCCCGATGCTGAAGCAGGCGACGCCCGTGCTCGCCGACCGCGGCGAGGGCGTCTACCTCTACGGCGAGGACGGGCGCCGCTACCTGGACTTCACCGCCGGCATCGGGGTGACCAGCACCGGGCACTGCCACCCGCGCGTGGTCGAGGCGGTGCGCGAGCAGGCCGGCAGGCTGATCCACGGTCAGTACACGACCGTCCTGCACCGGCCGCTGCTCACCCTCACCGAGCGGCTCGGCGAGGTCCTGCCGGCGGGCCTGGACTCGCTGTTCTTCGCGAACTCCGGCAGCGAGGCGGTCGAGGCGGCGCTGCGGCTGTCCCGGCACGCGACCGGGCGGTCGAACGTCGTGGTGTTCCACGGGTCCTTCCACGGCCGCACGATGGGCGCCGCGTCGATGACCACCTCGTCGACCAAGTTCCGGGCCGGGTTCGCGCCGCTGATGGGCGGCGTGGTCGTGGCGCCGTTCCCGACCGCCTACCGCTACGGCTGGTCGGAGGAGGAGGCGACCCGGTTCGCGCTGCGCGAGCTGGACTACGTCCTCCAGACGCTGACCGCGCCCGCCGAGACGGCCGCGTTCTTCGTCGAACCGGTGCTCGGCGAGGGCGGGTACGTGCCCGCGAACGCGGCGTTCCTGCGGGGTCTGCGCGAACGCGCCGACCGGCACGGGATCCTCCTGGTGGTGGACGAGGTGCAGACCGGGTTCGGCCGCACCGGGCGCTTCTGGGGACATGACCACTTCGACGTCCGTCCCGACGTGCTGATCACGGCGAAGGGCCTGGCCAGCGGATTCCCGCTGTCGGCCATCGCGGCGCCGGCCGAGTTGATGTCCAGGGCCTGGCCGGGCTCGCAGGGCGGCACCTACGGCGGCAACGCGGTCGCCTGCGCCGCGGCGATCGCCACGCTGGACGTCGTCCAGTCGGAGGGGCTGGTCGAGAACGCCGCCACGCAGGGCGCCCGCCTGCGCGAGGGCCTGGCCAAGGTGGCCGCGGACGCGCCGGCCATCGGGGACGTGCGCGGGCTGGGCCTGATGCTGGCCAGTGAGTTCGTCGACGCGGACGGCAACCCGGACCCGGGTGCCGCCGCCCGCGTGCAGCAGGCCGCCGGCGCGGCCGGCCTCCTGCTGCTGACCTGCGGCGCGGCGGGCAACGTCATCCGCATGATCCCACCACTCGTGGTCGACGCCGACCAGATCGACGAGGCGCTCGCCCTGTGGCGGCAGGCCGTCTCCTGAGCGTCACCCGTAGTGCTCGACCAGTTCCGCCACCCGGTCCTCGGACCAGGGGTCGTGCACGCCGCCGGTGGCCGCGGCGAAGAACAGTTCCAGGCGGTGATGCCAGGTGGCCAGGGCGAGGGCCCGCAGGTCGGCCCGGGCCGCCGGCAGGACGTGCGTCAGCTCCACCCGCTCACCGAGCCTCGGGTCCGACACGAACTCCCAGCGCACCGTGCCGGCCGGCTCGCCGTCGTGGGACCACCCGTGTTCCAGGACGCGGGGCGGCTCCTGCTTCGTCGCGTCCACCTCCAGGCTGTCGACCAGCACCGGCCAGGTGTCGGCCGGCGCGCGCCACACCAGGTCACGGGCGAACCGCAGCTCGTCCCCTTCCGGTGTGGACACCACGGTGCCCTCGCCCAGGCCGAACTGCTCGATGTAGTGGGCCATCGGCGTGACCCAGTCCGTTCGGTGCGGCACGGTCGTCCCGTCCAGGCGCGCGACCAACTGGTCGAGGCAGGTGTCCCAACCGGCGGCCGCGCGGCCCGCGCCGAGGAGACCGACCCGGCCGCCGCCGAGCGTCTGTGAGAACACGAGCAGGCAGCCGTCGCCGTCGGGGACCAGCTCGATGCGCAGGACGTCGGAGTTCCAGCGGAACATGAAGACCTTCGGCTCGTCGACCTCCAGCACCTCGCCGTCCCACTGCCCGTCGACCGGTGCGGTGTCGGGGAAGGTGAACCGCATGGGTGCGCCGGGCCGCAGCTCCGCCTCGACCGCGGCCGGGAACCAGTGCTTCAGCTCCGCCGGGTCGGTCACCGCGCGCCACACCTTCGCGGGCGCGTGGCGGAGCCGGCGCTCGAACCGCAGCGTCGGTTCCCCGTTGACGTAGGTCAGTGTCGCGTCAGTCGTCGTCTTGGTCATCGTCCATCGTCTCCAGGTGGCGTTCCAGGGCATCCAGGCTGTTCGTCCACATCCGGCGGTAGGGCGCCAGCCACTCGTCGATCTCCGCGAGCGGGGCGGGGCGCAGCCGGTACCAGCG
>NZ_JBJMIE010000623.1:0-7200 GCF_045807065.1 Actinophytocola sp.
GGCCCGGAGGCCGTGCCGCCGGAGGAGAGCAGCTCCTTCGACGACCGGATGCGCGAGAGGATGAGCCCCGAGCCCGACCCGCCCTTGAAGATCAGCCCCACTTCGCGGTACCAGTTGAGGATCGACTCCATCGTGTCGTCGACGGCCAGGATGAAGCAGGCGCTGACCTGCTGGGGAGAGCTGGTGCCGACGTTGAACCACACGGGCGAGTTGAAGCTGAACACCTGGTGCAGGAGCATCCAGGTCAGCTCGTGCTCGAAGATCGTGGCGTCGTCCTGGGTGGCGAAGTAGCCGTGCTCGACCCCGGCATCCACATAGGACTTCACGACGCGGTCGATGAGCTGCTTGAGCGAGTGCTCGCGGACCGGCGTGCCCACGGCACCGCGGAAGTACTTGCTGGTGACGATGTTGGTGGCGTTGACCGACCAGAACTCGGGGAACTCGACACCCCGCTGCTCGAAGTTGACCGAGCCGTCCCGCCAGTTGGTCATCACCACGTCGCGGTGTTCCCACGTGACCTCGTCGTACGGGTGCACGCCCTGGGTGGTGTACACGCGCTCGATCGTGAGCCGCTGTACTGCCGGTGCCCCCTGATCGGTCTCCACCGTCTCCGTCATGACCTCTCCCTCGTTACTCGCAAATGTCGGTGTGGCCGCGCTCGCTCCCGTGTACGGATCCACCGTCCGACGTGACCTTCTGCCCACCGCGTAGCGCCGTCTGGTGCGGCTTCTACTCATTCCTCTTTGCCCTGATCGATCGCCTTGCGCAGCCCGGCGATCTCCTTCTCGAAGTCCTCAATGGACGAAAAGCTCCGGTAGACGCTGGCGAAGCGCAGGTAGGCGACCTCGTCCAGCTCCCTCAGCGGACCCAGGATCGCCAGGCCCACCTCGTGGCTCGGCACCTCGGCGGCACCGGTCGACCGGATCGTGTCCTCGACCTTCTGCGCCAGCTGCTGGAGTGCGTCCTCGTCGACCGGCCGCCCCTGGCAGGCGCGGCGCACCCCCGTGACCACCTTCTCGCGGCTGAACGGCTCGGTCACCCCGGACCGCTTGACGACCGCCAACACCGCCTCCTCGACGGTGGTGAACCGCCGACTGCACTTTGCACATGACCGCCGCCGCCGGATGACCTGCCCGTCGTCCACCTCGCGGGAGTCGACGACCCGGGAATCCGAGTGGCGGCAGAACGGACAGCGCACGGGTCACCCCAACCTGGTGATCAACTTGTGGACAACTAGTGGACAAGTCCACCCCAACCTGTGGATGAACTACAGCACTGTAACTACTAGATGTTGGGGTCGACGGTAGGCCTAGACGCCACATGATGCAAGTCGACACGGACGCGACACGCGGGCCGAGCAACCGTCGTGACGCATGCCACTGCGAGCGGCGGCAAGTCCCCCAGGTGACCGAAGGGGGAGGCTAACCCGGACCGGGTGCGGGCTCCGAAGCCGGGGCGGCGGTCAGACCAGGGGGCCGGCCACAGCGGTGGGAGGTCGCCGCGTGGCTCGAGGTAGTGGAGCCGAGTGGACGAACGACAGCGGGGAAGAAGGTAGCCGCATGAGCACAGCGACGGCAGGGAACCGACCACAACGACCAAGGGAGCAAGAGCAGGAGAGCAAGGCGCAGAAGGCGAATAGCGACAGGCGAACGGCAAGAAGCGAGGCGAGGCGAGGCGAGAGGCGAACATCGAGGGGCAGAAAAAGGACGATATCGGAGGTGCCGCGCAAAGGGCGGGGTCGAATGACACACAGGACAGTCACGGTGGCCGAAAGAGGCCCAGCAGCGGAAGCGGCAGGGAGGCGATCGAACATGCCCACCAGACAGGCAGGGCAGCCATAGAAGGCGGACCAGCAGGGCGAAGAGCCGCGAGCAAGGAGACACCAAGAAATGGACCGGAAGGCGACAAGCGTCAGGCCAACAGCAACTAGCCAACAGCAACAGGCGATGCGCCAACCAGGCAAGCACAAAGCAACCACAACGGACTGCCGTTAGCCGGGTATTCCGTACATGGCCGTTGACCTGCGGCGATGATCGGGACGCTGCTCCGACTCAAGATCGTGATCAGCCAAAACTCGATCATGTGCGGAAAACGGGGCTAGCAGAACGACAACCTAGGCAGCGAAGCCACAACTCGCCCCCACCGCACGCCCACAAACTGGGCTTGACCAAACCACACCCCGCGCCAAGCCCTCCCCACACCAACAACCGGACCCGCCAAACCACACCCCTTACCAAGCCCGCCACCGCAGACCAACAACTGGACCTGACCAAACCGCACCCTCGCCAAGCCCGCCACCCCACACCAACAACCGGGCCTGACCAAACCGCACCCTTGCCAAGCCCGCCCCACACCCCTCCCCGCCCCCGGACCGCCCCCACCCCCGACCCCGGCCACCCCGGCCCACACCACCAGACCAATTACCGAGAGAACGGGACAGTCAACGGCTGCCCAGGCTCCACACCCCCATCGATCCCGTTCAACTCCTCGATCCGCTCCACCACGGCCGAAGGATCCGCCGAAGGCGCCACCCGCCCGGCCAGCTCCCACAGACTCTCCCCCGGCAACACCCGCACGACCTTGGTCGTCGACGGCACGACGGGCGCGGTCGAGGACGCCAACGCCCCCAGTCCGAGTACCGCCGCACACGCGACCGACGCCACCGCCAACACCCAGACGAGTGAAAGCCGGGGCCCCTGCGGCGCGCAGGAGCGCCGGGCGAGCACCCGAGGCGCGCCAGCCACCCGCGCACGTCGTGTCGGGGGCCGGCCCGGCGCCACGCGACGCACGACCGGCCTCGTGCGCGGAACCGGAACCAGGGCCTCGACCTCAGGCTTGTGGGTCGTCGCGCTCATAGATGCCTCCTGACCACTCATCGAACACTCGCGCGAAGGTCGAACAGCAGTTCGATCGAACCTCCGTGCGATTTTGTACCACGGGGCACCGACAAAAAACGAGACCCGTCCGGCGTGTCGTCGAACAGGTGTTTGATCTCCAGGTGACCTACGGATAACGTCGAAGACGAACACGAACATTCCGGCCGCCACGCACGGCGCGCCGGCACGCAGGGAGGCCATGCAGTGCCACGCAAACCAGGAGGAATACCGAAGGGCGTACCCAAGCGGAAGCCGTTGCGGGGCAACCTACGCAGTTTCCCCGACGTCGCGCAACCGGACGGGGAGGACCTGCCCGTCCGCCAGCGGGAGGTCCTCGAGGTGATCCGCACGTGGGTGGAGCGGTTCGGCTACCCACCGAGTGTCCGGGAGATCGGCGAGGCGGTCGGCCTGACGTCCACGTCCTCCGTCGCCTACCAGCTGCGGGCGCTGGAACAGAAGGGCTACCTGCGGCGGGACCCCAACCGGCCGCGGGCCATCGGGGTGCTGCCGGCGGACGTCGACCCGGCCGCGGTCACGGCGGCGGCCGCGCTCGAGACGCCGCCGACGAGCAGGTACGCCGCGGTGGACGTGCCCGTCCTCGGTCGCATCGCCGCCGGTGGGCCGATCCTCGCGGAGGAAGCCGTCGAGGACGTCTTCCCGCTGCCCAAGGAGATCGTCGGCGAGGGATCGCTGTTCCTGCTCCGGGTCGCCGGTGACTCGATGGTCGACGCGGCGATCACCGACGGGGACTGGGTCGCGGTGCGGCAACAGCCCACGGCCGAGAACGGCGAGATCGTCGCCGCGATGATCGAGGGCGAGGCGACCGTCAAGACGTTCAAGCGCGAGGACGGGCACGTCTGGCTGCTGCCCCACAACGAGGCGTACGAACCGATTCCCGGTGACGACGCCACGATTCTCGGCAAGGTCGTCGCCGTATTGCGCCGGCTCTAGAAATGCCGCGCGGCGACCGTGGCAACAGCCCGCCTCCCCCACGGTCGCCGCGGCATTTCGTCAACGCGTCCGACTCCGGCGCGAAGATCGGAACAGCAAATAGATCGCCCCGATAACGGCAACCGTCACGGCGACCGCCGGGATGACCGGGAGGCCTTCCTTCTTCTCGGGAGCGGCGGAGACACCGGACGCCGACTTCGGCTCGGCCGTCCTGGACGGCGCTGGTTTCGGTGCCGCGACCGCCGCCGCGCCCGCCACCACGTTCATGCTCTGCGTCGCGTCGTCCCGTCCCGTCTCCGAGCCGGACACGAGCGAGCCGTCCGGCTGGAAGGCGATGGCCTCGCCCTGCGGCTCGTTCGGCAGGGGCACCCGCACCGGCGTCGCCGACAACGCCTTCACGATGTCCCCGTCGGACACCGGGAACAGGTACGCGTCGGTGTAGGTCCGCACGGCGATCACCGTGCCGTCCGCACTGGTCGCCGCGCCGGTCACGAGGACCGAGCCGACCGCGCCCGGCAGCGGTCCGCCGGGCGTTCCCGTGCTGGTCAGCCGCAGGCTCGCGACCTTCTCCAGCGGCGTCGGCCCCGGTGACGCGAGTGGCCCGGTCGGCCGGTACACACCCGCGGTGCCGAGCGGGGTCTTGGTGATGACGTACGGGACGCCGGTACGGTCCAGCAGCAACGCCTCCGCGTCGTGCTTGCCGTCCGGGTACGTGAGCCGGTACAGCGCGGTGTCGCCGGCGGGGGTCAGCGAGATCAACGCGATCGTGTCGCGGTCCTCGTCGTTGTCGCCGGTGTCGGACAGCCAGAACGTGCCGTCGGCGCCGCGCGCGAGGTCCTCGACGTCGTAGGGGTCGACCGCGCCGGTGATCGAGTCCTGCACCTGGCAGTCCTTGCCGAGCACCCACACCTTCGCGGACGTGCCGCCGTCGTCGATGGCGTACCAGTGCTGGTCGTCGGCCACGAGACCGGACAGCTCAGCCAGCCGGGGGTCGGTGATCGTGCACGCCGGGACGGGTGCGGGCACCGGATCGGCCGCTGCTGGGGCCGCGAGGAGCAGCCCCAGCAGGACCGCAAGCGTCACCGACCGCACCCGCACACCTCCCGTGAGCCCCATCAGGAACCCACGGTAGCGGGATCTACGCGGAGGTGCCGTTGACGATGTAGCTCTCCAGCACCCCGGCCAGGTCCGGCTTGACCTTCGCGGTCAGCTCGGTGCCGTGTTCGGTGTGCCGCTCGGCCAGGACCTCGCCGTCGCGGTGCACGCGGGCGACCAGCTCACCCCGCGCGTACGGCACGAGCACGTCGACCTGGACCTCGGGGCGTGGCAGCAGCTCGGCCAGCCGCTCCCGCAGCTCCTCGATCCCGGTGCCGGAGTGCGCGGACACGTACACCGCGGCCGGTAGCAGGTGGCGCAGGCGGGCGAGCGCCAGCTGGTCCATCGCGTCGGTCTTGTTCACCACGACCAGCTCGGTCGGCAGCGCCTCGTCGCGCCGGTCGGCGATCTCGCCGAGGACCTCGCGCACGGCCTCGACCTGCCACTCCGGGTTCGGGTCGGAGCCGTCGACCACGTGCAGGATGAGGTCGGAGTCGGCGACCTCGTCCAGCGTGGAGCGGAACGCCTCGACCAGCTGGTGCGGCAGGTGCCGCACGAACCCGACGGTGTCGGTCAGCGTGTAGACGTGCCCGTCCGGCGTGGTGGTCCGGCGCGTGGTGGCGTCCAGGGTGGCGAACAACGCGTCCTCCACCAGCACGCCCGCACCGGTCAGCGCGTTGAGCAGGCTCGACTTGCCGGCGTTGGTGTACCCGGCGATCGCGACGCTCGGCACGAGGTTGGCCCGCCGCTGGCTCCGCTTGGTGTCCCGCACGGTGCCCATCGCGCCGATCTGCTTGCGCAGCCTGGAGATCTTGTGCCGGATGCGCCGCCGGTCGGTCTCCAGCTTCGTCTCACCGGGACCACGCAGACCCACGCCGCCGTTGCCGCCACCCGCACGGCCACCGGCCTGGCGGGACAGCGCCTCACCCCAACCACGCAGGCGGGGCAGGAAGTACTGCAGCTGGGCCAGCTCGACCTGGGCCTTGCCCTCCCGGGACCGCGCGTGCTGCGCGAAGATGTCCAGGATCAGCGCGGTCCGGTCGATGACCTTGACCTTGAGCTTCGCCTCCAGCTGGCGCAGCTGCGACGGCGAGAGCTCCCCGTCGCAGATGACCGTGTCGGCGCCGGTCGCGGCAACCACGCCGGACAGCTCGGTGACCTTGCCGGAGCCGATGTAGGTGGACGGGTCGGGCCGGTCGCGCCGTTGCACGAGCCCTTCGAGGACCTCGGAACCGGCGGTCTCGGCGAGCCTGGCCAGCGCGGCGAGGGACGCCTCGGACTGCTCGGCACTGCCCTCGGTCCAGACGCCGACGAGGATGACCTTTTCGAGCCTGAGTTGGCGATACTCGACCTCAGTGATGTCCGCCAGCTCGGTGGACAACCCGGCGACGCGCCGGAGCGCGGCGCGGTCGGAGAGTTCGAGTTCACCAACAGAGAGCTCAGCCAGGTCAGTCAACCCGTCTTCGGCTTGCTGATGATTGAGATTCTCTGTCACTCGGTGAGACCCTCCGTTCAGTCGCCTTCTGTGAACCCATGTTCGCATGGTTCAGCGACCGGATCGAGCGAGTTATTCCCCGAGCCCGTCCCACCAAACCTGGTCCAGCTCGCCGCGGGCGGTGAAAACCGCTGGTCCGGACAGGGTGGCGCCATCCGGCGCGACCGTCACGCGCACCCGTCCGCCCGGCACGTCGACCGTGGCGGCGCCGCGGTGCTCACCGCGCGTGAACAGCACGCCGGTGACCGCGGCCACCGTCCCGGTGCCACACGACCGGGTCTCGCCGACGCCCCGTTCGTGCACGCGCATGCGCAGCCGGTCAGGGGCCTCGACGAACACGAACTCGATGTTCACACCTTCGGGGAAGACGTCCGGGTCGTAGAGCGGTTGGACGGTCAGGTCCAGGGACGCGAGCTTGTCCACGTCCTCGAGCACGCACACCAGGTGTGGGTTGCCGACGTTGACGGCGACCCCGGCGACCGTGCCGCCTCGGACCGTGGCCAGCGACGTACCCGTGACCCTGGCCGGGCCCATCTCGACGGTGATGTCGTCGGTGACGGTCACCTTCCGGGTGCCGGCGCGGGTGCCGATGGTGAACTCGGGCTCGTGCACCAGGCCGGCGTCGACCAGGTAGCGGGCGAACAGGCGTACGCCGTTGCCGCACATCTCGGCGATCGAGCCGTCGGCATTGCGGTAGTCCATGAAGAACTCCGCCTCGGCTGCCATTTCCTTGCCATCCGGGTCGTTCTCGGCCCGGACCACCCGCAGCACGCCGTCGGCGCC
>NZ_JBJMIE010000624.1:0-3339 GCF_045807065.1 Actinophytocola sp.
CGACAGTGCCACCGCGGCCCCGACCGAGTCCTGCGCGGTCTGCAGCGCGGACCCGGGCAGTGCGCCCAGCGCGCCGCCGGCCAGGTGCGCCGCCCAGATGGAGGTGAACACCGAGCCGACCACCGCCACCCCGAGGGTGCCCTTCTTGACGTCGCGGCCCGGTCAGGACGGTGCCGGTACCGGCTCGGCGGCCACCGGTCCGGCCTCGACCCGGGCCGGCTGGCCCTCCGGGTTGTCCATGCCCCGCATGCGCTGCGAGATCACCTGGGTGATGCCGTCGCCACGCATGCTGACGCCGTACAGGGCGTCCGCGATGTCCATGGTCGGCTTCTGGTGGGTGATGATGATCAGCTGGGAGTTGTCGCGCAGCTCCTGCAGCAGACCGATCAGCCGGCGCATGTTGACGTCGTCCAGCGCCGCCTCCACCTCGTCCATCACGTAGAACGGCGAGGGGCGGGCGCGGAAGATCGCCACCAGCATGCCCACCGCGACCAGTGACTTCTCGCCACCGGACAGCAGCGACAGCCGCTTGATCTTCTTGCCCGGCGGCCTGGCCTCGACGTCGACGCCGGTGGTCAGCATGTCGTCCGGCTCGGTGAGGATCATCCGGCCCTCGCCACCGGGGAACAGCGTCGAGAACACCGTCTCGAACTCGCGGGCCACGTCGTGGTACGCGGCCGTGAACACCTCGAGGATCTTGTCGTCGACCTCCTTGACCACGGTCAGCAGGTCGCGCCGGGTCGCCTTGAGGTCCTCCAGCTGCGTGGACAGGAACTTGTAGCGCTCCTCCAGCGCGGCGAACTCCTCCAGCGCGAGCGGGTTCACCTTGCCGAGCAGGGACAGGTCCCGCTCGGCCCGCTTGGCCCGCCGCTCCTGCGCCGCCCGGTCGAACGGGATCGGCTGCGGCTCGCTGACCGTCTCGCCGCGTTCCTTGGCGGCTTCGTACTCGGCCATCTCGATCGGCGACGGCGGCACCGGCACGTCCGGGCCGTACTCGGCGACCAGGTCGTCCAGGCCGATGCCGAAGGCTTCGGCGATGCGGGTCTCGAGCTGCTCCAGCCGCAGCCGCTGCTCGGCACGCAGCACCTCGTCGCGGTGCACGGCGTCGGTCAGCTTCTCCAGCTCGGTCGACAGCTCGCGCACGCGGTTGCGGACCTCGGCGAGCGCCCGCTCCCGGTCGTACCGCTCGGCCTGCACGGTGTCCCGCTCCTGCGCGGCCGCCCGCAGGGACAGCGCGATCCGCTCCAGCGCCAGCTCACCGCTCTCGACGACGGCCCGCGCCACGGCCGCGCCGTACGCGCGCTTGGCCATGGCCCGCTGGGCTCGCTCGCGGGCCTCCCGCTCGGCCCGCGCGGTCCGGCGCAGCTCCTCGGCCTTGCCGTACAGCGCGCGGTGCCGTTCCTCGGCCGTGCGCAACGCCAGCCGCGCGTCCATCTCCCGCTGGCGCGCGGTGGCCAGCTGGGCGGTCGCCTCGTCCCGCTCGGCGGTGTCCGGTTCGGCGTCCAGGACGGTCTCGTCCTCTGCCGTGGCCAGCCGCTCCTCCAGCTCGGCGAGCCTGACCAGGTTCTCCTCGCGCGTCTGCTCGACCCGCGTGCGCTGCGTCTGGACCCGCTCGGCCTCGGCCTGCGCGGTCTGCACCGCTTTCCGCATCCGGGACAGCCGCTCCTGCGAGCGGGCGGCCCGCACGTTGGCCTCGTTGCGTGCCTCGGCGGCCGCCTGCACGTCGGCCTGGCGCGCCTTCAGCTCCTCCCGCGCACCGGCCAGCGCGGCGGCGGCCCGCTCGGCAGCGCTCTCGGCGGCGGCGAGCTTCTCGTTGGCCTCGTCGACGGCGGCCTGGACCTCGATGACGCTCTGCACGCGGGACGTGCCGCCGACCGCCCAGTGCGTACCCAGCACGTCGCCCGCGTTCGTGACCGCCCGCACGGACGGGTGGGCGTCGACGATCAGCCGGGCGATGGGCAGCGACTCCACGACCGCGACCCGCTCCAGCGCCTGGGCGACCGCCGGCCGCAGCGGCTCCGGCGCCCGGACCAGGTCGACGGCCCACCGCGCGCCTGGGGGCAGGGTCGGCCAGCCGGACCGGTCGGTGTGCCCGTAACCGCCGACGACGATGCCCGCGCGGCCCGCGTCGGAGCCGCGCAGCAGCTCCAGGGCGGCGACCGCGTCGGCACCGGAGGCGACGGCCACCGCGTCGGCGACCGGGCCCAGGGCCGCGGCCAGCGCGGCCTCGGCGCCCGGCTCGACGGTCAGCAGCGCGGCGACCGAGCCCAGCAGCCCGGGCAGCCGGTCACCGGCCGCGAGCAGCACGCCCGCGCCGTCCTTGCGGTTGAGGCCCATCGACAGCGCGTCGACGCGGGCCTTCCACGAGGCGATGTCCTTCTCGGCGGTCCGCTCGGCGCGGACCAGCTCCTCGACGCGGGCCTGCGCGGCCTTCTGCGCCTCCTTGGCCCGTTCGAGCCGCTCGACGACGCCGGCGTCGTCGGAGTCCTCGATGCCGGACTCCTCCTGGGCCTCGGCCAGCTCGACCGCGGCCGCCTCGGCCCGCTCGGTCGCCTCGACCAGGGCCGTGGACAGCCGCTCGATCTCCTCGGCCGTCGCGTTGGTCTTGCTGCGCAGCGCCTCGACCTGGCCGGCGAGCCGCGCGAGGCCCTCCCGGCGGTCGGCGACCGCGCGCACGGCCGCGAGGTGCGCCTTCTCCGCGGCCTGGACCTGCTGCTCCAGCTCGGCGCGCCGCTCGGCCGTCTCGCCGAGCATGCCGCGCGCGACCTCGACGTGCACGCCGAGCTCGGCCTCGCGGATGGCCGTCTCCTCGGCCTCCGCCTCCAGCTCCTCGGGATCCTGGCCGCTCGTCTGCAGCTCGACCGCGGCGGACAGGTGCCGCTCGCGCTCGACCGCGAGCCGCACCGTGCCACGCAGCCGCTCCTCCAGCGCCGAGAGCCGGTACCAGGTGTCCTGGGCGGCGGCCAGGCGCGGCGCGTCGGCCGCGAGTGCGTCCTCCAGGGCCGTCAGCTTCGAGTCGGCGACCTCGAGGAGCTGCTCGACCTCGTGCCGGCGGGCGCGGGCCGCGGCCTCGTCGGCCTGCTCCTTGGCGATCTCGCCGCGCTGGATGACCAGGTCGTGCGCGTGCAGGCGCAGCCGGGAGTCCCGCAGGTCGGCCTGCACGGACTGGGCCTTGCGGGCGATCTCGGCCTGCTTGCCGAGCGGCTTGAGCTGGCGCCGCAGCTCGGCGGTGAGGTCGGTGAGCCGGGTCAGGTTGGCCTGCATCGCGTCGAGCTTCCGCAGCGCCTTCTCCTTGCGCTTGCGGTGCTTGAGGACGCCGGCCGCCTCCTCGATGAACGC
>NZ_JBJMIE010000625.1:0-2065 GCF_045807065.1 Actinophytocola sp.
ACGGTCCGGCGGACCGTGCGCCACCACCGCCGTCAGGCGCCCTCGCAGGTCAGCTTCGGGTCCACCCACTCCGAGTGGTCGTAGTTGTTGTTGTCCGGCCCGACGCCGGTCACCAGCACCAGCTCGGTGACGCCGGTGACGTCCACCGCCACCGGGACCGCGGCCTGGCCACCGACCACGACGCCGGTCTCCGCCAGCACCTTCCCGTCGCCGAGCACCGTGAACGTGACGGAGCCGCGCTTGCCGGTCTCGTCGTCGATGCCGGCGCCCGCGGTGAACCGCGAGCAGTGGGTGCCGAGGTAGTACTTCATCTCGGAGGCGGCGTGGGGCGCGATGCCCTTGGCGTAGGTGACCCCGGCGATCGTCAGCGCATGCCCGCCCACGCTCCTGTCGACGCCCAGCGAGCCCCAGCCGACCTGTGTGCTCACCGGCGCGAGGTCCGAGAGCCACGGCGTGCCGACGGGTCTCGTCGCGATCGACACCGCGCCGTACCCGGACAGCCGGCCGCCGCGGTAGCGGATGTCGGCGGTGAGCGGGTGCGTGCCGTTCTGGGCGGTGGCCGGGGCGGTGACCGTGAAGCCGACGGTCGCGGTGCGACCCGGCCACAGCACGGGCAGCCGGGTGCGGCTGTGAGCGCGCACAGTCCAGCCGTCCGGTGCGGCGAGCGCGACCCGGACGTCGGTCACCGGCCGCGACCCGTCGTTGGCGACGCGCACGCTGGCCGTGAACGTCTCGCCCGGTTCGGCGTAGCGCCCCGTGTCGTCGACGACGTCCGTCGCCACGGCCGGCTGGCCGTGCCGGCCCGGCCGCACCACGAACATCCGCGCGGCGTGCGGCGGCACGGAGGCCCGCACCTGTGCGCGGGTGACGACCGTGGTGTTCGCCCACAGGTCGCGCATCGCGTAGGAACGCGCACGCGGCAGCCCGAGCGCGGCGGCCGTCGTCCCGACCTGCGCACCCGCGACACCGCGGTTGAGCAGCACGACCGCGGCGCCGCCGTTCGACATCGGCTTCGCCCAGACCTCCAGGTCACCGCTGTCGGCGATCTTGTGGCCCTGGATGCCCGCCCAGTCCTGGTTCACCGCGATCACGTCCGGGTCGGTGAGCAGCGCACGGGTCGTCGCGTCCATGGACCGCACGTCGTTGCCGGCGATCAGCGGCGCGTTGAGGACGCTCCACAGGCTCATGTGCGCCCGGTACTCCTCGGTGGTCATGCCGCCGTTGCCGACCTCCAGCATGTCGGGGTCGTTCCACGCGTTCGGTCCCGAGTACGCCTCCAGCCCGACCTGCTGGTCCAGGATGGACACCATGCTCCCCCACCGGTCGGTGATGTCGCCGGTGGTCCGCCAGTAGTGCCCGCCGACCCGCGCGGCCCACTCCCACGGCTTGTTCTGGCCCCATTCGCAGATCGAGAACACGATGGGCCGCCCGGTCGCCGCGAGCGCGTCGGCCATCGCCGTGTACCGCTCGATCGCCGGCCGCCCCTGGTTGTTGCAGTTGTCGTACTTGAGCAGGTCCACGCCCCACTCGGCGAAGCTGGTGGCGTCGGCGGTCTCGTGGTCGAGGCTCGCCGGCAGGCCCTGGCAGGTCTTCGTGCCGGCCGAGGAGTAGATGCCGAGCTTCAGCCCGCGCGCGTGCACGTAGTCGGCGACCGCCTTGATACCGCTGGGAAAGCGCACCGGGTCCGCCTGGAGGCGACCCTCGGCGTCCCGTTGCGGGGCCATCCAGCAGTCGTCGATGTTCACGTACTCATAGCCGGCGGCCGCCATGCCCGAGGACACGATCGCGTCCGCGGTCTCGCGGATCAGCTCCTCGTTGATGTCGCAGTGGAACTTGTTCCAGCTGTTCCAGCCCATCGGCGGGGTCGGCGCCAGGGACGGTTTCTCCACGGTGGACGGCCGCGCGACGGGCGTCGCGGCCGCCTGTGGACCGACGACCGCGAGCGAGACGGCGCCGAGCACGGCGAGCAGGGCACCTGGGACCGGACCGACCAGACGGCGTCGGCTCATCGTCACCTCCGAGGCATCGGATGTGTGCACAGCGTAAACCCAGGTGGCGCACAGGA
>NZ_JBJMIE010000626.1:0-17694 GCF_045807065.1 Actinophytocola sp.
CGACAGCCCCGGCCGCCTCGTCTCCGCAGGCGCCCGCCGCGGACTCGTACGTCACGCCGATCGTGCGCAAGCTGGCCAAGCAGCACGGCGTCGATCTCAACAGCATCACGGGCACCGGCGTGGGCGGCCGCATCCGCAAGCAGGACGTGCTGGCCGCGGCCGAGGCCGCCAGGAAGCCGGCCCCCGCGCCTGCCTCGGCACCGGCCGCCAGGTCCGCCGCCCCGGCCGCGCCTGCCGCGGACCTGCGTGGCAAGACCGAGAAGATGAGCCGCCTGCGCCAGACCGTGGCGCGGCGCATGGTCGAGTCGCTGCAGACGGCCGCGCAGCTCACCCAGGTGGTCGAGGTCGACGTGACCAGGATCGCCAGGCTGCGGCAGCGGGCCAAGGCGGCGTTCGAGGCACGCGAGGGCGTCAAGCTGACGTTCCTGCCGTTCTTCGCGAAGGCCACGGTCGAGGCGCTCAAGCAGCACCCGAAGCTGAACGCGTCGATCAACGACGAGACCAAGGAGGTGACCTACCACGGCGCCGAGCACCTCGGCATCGCGGTGGACACCGAGCGGGGCCTGCTGACCCCCGCGATCCACAACGCGGGTGACCTGTCCGTCGCCGGTCTCGCCCACAAGATCGCCGATCTCGCCGAGCGCACCAGGGCGAACAAGGTCACGCCGGACGAGCTGTTCGGCGCCACGTTCAACCTGACCAACCTCGGCAGCCAGGGTGCGCTGTGGGACACGCCGATCCTCCAGCTGCCGCAGGTCGGCATCCTGGGCGTCGGCCTGGTCGTGAAGCGGCCGGTCGTGGTCACCGACGAGGACGGCGCCGACACGATCGCCATCCGCTCGATGATGTACATGGCGCTGACCTACGACCACCGCCTGGTGGACGGCGCCGACGCGGGCCGGTTCCTGACGACGATCAAGAACCGTCTGCAGGAGGGCAACTTCGAGGGCGAGCTCGGGCTGTGAGCGGAGAGCCTGCGAGGAGCGGTCTGTGAGGATCGTGGTCGCCGGGGCGTCCGGCCTCATCGGGTCCGCACTCGTCGGCGAGCTGCGCGCTGGCGGCCACGAGGTGCTCCGGCTCGTCCGGCGCACCCCTGGGGCCGCTGACGAGCGCGGGTGGGACCCGCCGGCCGGCCGCATCGACGCCGGTGCGCTGGCCGGTGCGGACGCCGTGGTCAACCTGTGCGGCGCGCCCATCGCCGGCGGCCGGTGGAGCCACGCACGGCGCCAGCTGCTGGTGAACAGCCGGGTCGAACCGACCGAGGTGCTGGCTGCGGCCGTCGCCGAGCAGGGCATCCCCCTGCTGGTGAACGCGTCCGCGGCCGGCTACTACGGCGACAAGGGCGACGCGCTCGTGCCCGAGTCCGCGCCGGTGGGCACCGGCTTCCTGGCCGGCCTGTGCCAGTCGTGGGAGGCCGCGACGCAACGCGCGGCCGACGCGGGCACGCGGGTGGTGCGGCTGCGCACCGGCCACGTCCTCGCCCGCCGCGGCGGGCTGGTCGGTCTGTTGAAACCGCTGTTCTTCCTCGCCCTGGGCGCGAAGCTGGGCAACGGCCGCCAGTACATGCCGTGGATCCACGTCGAGGACCAGGTCGCCGCGGTCCGGCACCTGATCGAGCACGACACGCTGTCCGGCGCGGTGAACGTGTGCTCCCCCAACCCGGTCACCAACGCCGAGTTCACGGCCGCGTTCGGGCGCGCGATGCACCGCCCCGCACCGTGGTTCGTCCCGGCCGCCGCCTTGAGACTGGCGGCGGGCGACACGAACGGGGAGATCCTCTACAGCCAGCGCATGGCGCCGACCGTGTTGGTGGACAACGGTTTCACCTACCGGCACCCGACGCTGGACGAGACGTTCTCGTCGCTGCTCGGGTGAGGCTCTAACGTGTCGCGAGTGGACGGCGTAGGGTCGTGGAGGTGACTTCCTGTCGCGCGTCTGGCGCTCCTGTGCATGTCCGCGAGCTCGGCACGATCGACTACGTCGAGGCGTGGGAGCTGCAACGTGAGCTGGCGGGCACCCGTGCCGACGAGGCCGGTCCGGACACGTTGCTGCTGCTGCAACACCCGTCGGTCTACACGGCCGGCAAGCGCACGGAGCCGGACGAGCGCCCGGACGACGGCACTCCGGTCGTGGACGTCGACCGCGGCGGTAAGATCACCTGGCACGGTCCCGGTCAGCTGGTCGGTTACCCGATCGTGAAGCTGGCCGACCCGATCGATGTCGTGCAGTACGTCCGCCGCATCGAGGAAGCGCTCATCGCGGTGTGCGACTCGTTCGGACTGGTGACCGGTCGCGTCGAGGGCCGCAGCGGCGTGTGGCTGCCGGCCGACGACCACCGTTGGGAGCGCAAGATCGCCGCCATCGGTATCCGCGTCCAGCGCGGCGTGACGATGCACGGCTTCGAGCTGAACTGCGACGCCGACCTGTCGGCGTTCGAACGGATCATCCCGTGCGGCATCCGCGACGCGGGCGTGACGTCGCTGTCGGTCGAGCTCGGCCGCACGGTGCCGGTGGACGAGGTCGCGCCGCTGGCGGAGAAGTACGTGCTCCAGGCCCTCGAGGGCTCGCTCCCGGTCGCGGACCGGTGGCTCCCGCGCTGGGAGCCGACCAGCCCTGGCGTCAGCTTCGAACTGGCACACTAGCCAGCCTCGCTGGTCCGCCTCGCTGGTCCGCCTCCCCGCGCTTCTATGTGTTGGTTGCGTTCCGGCCATCGGTGCGGGTGCGGAGGTGGATTGTGGCTGGGTGCCGTCACGTTCCCCTGAGGTAACTGTTGGGCGGGTGCGGGCCTCGCACAGAGATCCGGGGCCCTTGGGGTAGGTCAAGCGGACGGGACGAGGCGGCGGAGCAGGCGTTCCACCGGGTTGCGGCGGACCGGTTCCGGCGCCGACCGCTGCAGTGCGAGGAACGCGGCGCCGATCGACGCCTCCTCCGCCGGCGAGTCCCCGGCCTCGGTCAGGCCGGCGGCTCGCGCCAGCATCCGGTGCTCCGCCTCGACCAACGGCCGCAGCACCTCCCCGTCCGCGTGCCGGTCCAGCAACGCCCGCAACGAGGCGTTGTCCTCGGCCGTCCGCCGCCAGGCCGCGCCGATCGCGTCGACCCGGTCGCCGTCGGACAGCTCCGCCAGCTCCACCCGCGCCGCCAGCCGCCGCGCCCAGCGGTGGTGCAGTGCGAGCAGCAGCTCACCCTCGCTCGGGAAAGCCTCGGAAGTACGCAGTTCCCCCTGCTCGACAACGGCGTCCAGCGCGTCCCTGCGGCGGTAGAAGTCTTGCCACCCCATGGTCACTCCCCTGCCTTGCTCCGGTCATACCATCAGTCTTGTACATACCGTCGGTATGGTCGAACAACATCAACGTACCACCGGTATGTGGCCGCTATGTGTCGTACCGTTGTGAGCGTGGTGACAATGCGGTCGAGGCGTGTGGACTACACCGAGTCCACGCGGCAGGCGCTGGTCGACTCGGCCCTGGAGATGTTCACGAAGCGGGGTTACGCCGCCACGTCGCTCGACGCGATCGTGAAGCGGGCCCGGGTCACCAAGGGCGCGCTCTACCACCACTTCAGCGGCAAGCAGGCTCTGTTCGAGGCCGCGTTCGACGCCGTGGAGACGACCGCGATCGGACGGCTTTCCGTGGCGGTCGACGGGGAGGGCACGGCCTGGGACCGCGCCATGGCCGGGATCCAGACCTACATCAGCGTCTGCCTCGAACCGTCCTACCAGCGGATCGTCATCCACGAGGCGCCGGTCGTGATGGGCTGGGAGCGCTGGCGCGAGGCCGAGGAGCACTTCAGCTACGGCCTGGTTCGCGAGACGGTCGAGTCGCTGGTCGAGGCCGGTGAGATCGAGCCGCTGCCGGTCGAGGTGACCGCCCGCATCCTGTTCGGCGCCCTGTCCGCGGGCGCGGAGACCATCGCCGGCGCCCAGGACCCGAAGAAGGCCGCTGCGGACGTGAGGAAAACCATTACCGCCGTCATGAACGGCATGCGCAGAATGCCGGTGTGAGCGATCTCCTCTGGCCTAGGCAAGCCCCCACGAACCTGCGTCGAGCCGTGCACCGGGTCCTGCACGACGTGGTGGCCGCCGGCGGCGCGGTGGGCTACCTGAGCCCACCGTCCCAGGCGGAGGTCGACGAGTGGCTGGACGGCGTCCTGGCCGACATCCGCGCCGGCGACGGCGCACTCGTGCTCGCGACGGTCGAGGGCGTCGTCGAGGCCATGGGCACCTGGCGGCGGGAGAAGCCCCAGGTGTTCCGCCACACCGCGGTGGTCGGCAAGGTGATGGCCCACCCGTCCGCCCGCGGGCGCGGCCTGGGCAGGCACGTGGTGTCCGCCCTGATCGACGACGCCCGGCGAACCGACCTCGAACTGCTCGTCCTCGGCGTGCGCGGCAACAACCACGGCACGATCCAGCTGTACGAGGAGCTGGGCTTCCGCGAGTGGGGCCGCCTGCCGAACCGCATCGTGGTGGGCGACGACCGCTTCGACGACGTCCAGATGATGCTGCCCCTCGGCCACCCACCGCACGTGCGGCTGCGTGGCGCCGAGCCAGGCGGCCCCGGCTCGACGCCACCGCGCCGCTATCGCGTGGCGCCCCAGTAGATCCCGGCCGCCACCTGGGCGTACAGGCCCTTGGGGTGTGCGCGGAACAGCGGCTCCGTGCCGAACATCAACACCCGCGCGCCCGTCGCCGACGCACCCGACACGACGGCCGCCTGCCCGGCCGCGGCGTTCGATCCGCCCGAGCCGTCCGCGTTCGGCAGCCAGTGGCCGGCGACCAGCGGGTTGCCCGGCCCGAACCGCTGCTCGACCCGCACGCCCGCGCCGAGGTCGGTGAACCACTGCGGCGAGTACACGAACGATGTCGGGGTCGCTCCGGCCAGTACGGCCGCGGCCGCGTTGTCGACGGTCACCACCCCGTTGGCGTCCTCCCGGCCGGGCACCGCGGTCACGGGCAGCAACCGCGCGTCGGCGTTGAACCGCGACCCGGTCGCACCGCGGGTGACCACGCCGCCACGCGCGAACACGGCGTCGACCCGCGCCTTCGCGGCCGGCCGCAGCTGGTCGTACCGCAGCCCGGACGACACCACGAGCACGTCCACTCCGGACAGGTCGAACCCGGCGTTCAGCGTGGCCGTGGAGACCGGCCGAACGTCGAAGCCCATCTCCCGCAGGGCGAACAGCTCGTCGGCCGCCACCGCCGCCGCGACCGTCACCCGGTGCAGCGGGCTGCCCTGAGCGCCCCGTGGAGCGGCGGTGAACCGCACGCCGTACCGGTCGGCGACCTCCCGCGCCGCCTGCCGGTCCGCGGCCGGCACCACGACCGTCCCGTCGGCGAGCCGCCGCAGCGCGAGGCCGCGACCGAGCAGGTCGTTGACCGCGCTCGCGTCCTTGCCGTCGACGACCCGGAGCGCCAGGTCACGGTCGGGTGCCGCCTCGACGCCGCCGGTCGGCGCGGCCGCCACGACGTCGAAGCTCGGCACCCTGACCTGCCCGTTCCGCACGACGTCGACCGAGGCACCCCACAGCAGCCGGTGGCTCCAACCGGCGATGTCGTACATCTGCGGTGCGTCGTTCGACAGGTCCTTGCCCGCCTCCAGCATCGCGTTGGCGAGGCCGCGCTTCGGCTGGTGCATGTCGACCACGTACGACCCGGCCGGATACGCCCTGCCGCCCAGGGTGAACGGCCGCGTGGCCTGCCGGACCCGCACGTCGTGCGCCACGAGGTGGTCCACCAGCCGGGCCGCCGCGACCGCCGAGCGCTGGGTCGCACCGGCCGGCACGACGTAGGCGCGCGGGAACGTCGTGGTGAACCGGTCCTCCGGCCCGAACCCCGGCACGAACCCGTCCGGGATGTACCGCTGGGGCTCGCCGGCCGCGCCGCGCCGGAAGATCTCGATCTGGTTGTCGACCAGCTCCTCCCGGTGCGCGCCGAGGTAGGACAGCGTGGTCCTCATCGTCGCCTCCGACACGTCCGTGTTGATGGCCGCGCGGCGCCGCAGCTCCTCGACGGGCAACGTGTCGTAGGCGTCGTTGTTGACCTGCAGGGGGATCTCGATGGTGTAGGACACGGCGCCGTGGTACATCGCGTACTGCGCGGTGAAGATCGGTGGCCAGCCGTCCCACTCGCCCGGCGGCCAGTCGCGGAACGGCACGACGACGTCCTGCGCCTCCGGGTAGCCGAGGGCCTTGACCGCGGCCTCCATGCCCAGGCCGTTGGCGTAGCCGTGCCTGATGTAGAGGTCGAAGTCGTAGTTCTGGCCGTGCGGCGGGGTGGTCGGCTCGATGAGCGTGCCGTCGACGTACCCGTGCTCGTCCAGCGTGAGCACCGGCTGGGTGTCGATGATCTCCGTACGCATCGCCACGCTCTCGGGCTGGGAGTTGGTGACGAAGTCGCGGTTGAGGTCGAAGCCGTTCGCGTTCACCCGGGTGCCGGCGACCCGGCCGTCGGGGTTCGCCGTGATGTCGAAGTAGATCCGGCTGTGCCGCAGGAGGTTGGTGGTGCGCTGGTCGTTCGTGGTGGCCAGGTACTCGATCTGGCGCAGTGCCGCGTCGGTGCCCTCCCACTCGTTGCCGTGGATGTTGTTGTTGATCCACACCGGCGCCTTGTAGTCCCGCTCGAGCCGCCGGTCGCGGGCGGCGCGGACCGGGTCGTTCTCGATCAGCTCGCGCCAGGCGTCCTGCTGGCGGGTCTCGGCGGGCCGCTCGGGCGCGGTGAGGGTGACGAGGTACAGGTCGCGGCCGAGCCCGGAGTGGCCGACGACCTCGACGGAGACACGGTCGCTGCGGTCCTGCAGCGCGTTCAGCCGGGGTGCGATCGCGTGGTAGGGCGTGAGCCCGAGCCTGGTCGACGTGTCGGTCGGGTCCACCGGGTAGGTCCGCAGATCGGTCCGGCGCGGGTAGCCCTGGTGGGTGCGTACCTCGTTCTCGCCGACGGGTGCGGCGCGGCGGGCGGCAACGGGGTCGGCTGCGGCGACCACGTTGCGCTCGGGACCGTTACCGAAGTCCCGGTCGGAGTCGGTCGGGGGAGCCGCGACCGCCGGCGCGGCGGTGATCGAGGTGATGGTCAGCGCGGCGGTCGCGAGCGCGAGGAGAACTTTTCGCTTTCTGTGCACGAACTGCCTCCGTCCGTAGCAGGGTGAGCCAGGTCTAACCGGACGGATCGGACGAGGTCAAGGGGCGTAACCTGAACGGCGTGACGATCGCTCCGGAGGGGCGAAAGCTGCTGCGGCTCGAGGTGCGCAACAGCCAGACGCCGATCGAGAAGAAACCGTCGTGGATCAAGACCCGCGCCAAGATGGGTCCTGAGTACACCGAGCTCAAGAGCCTGGTGCGGCGCGAGGGCCTGCACACCGTGTGCGAGGAGGCGGGCTGTCCCAACATCTACGAGTGCTGGGAGGACCGCGAGGCGACGTTCCTCATCGGCGGCGAGCAGTGCACCCGGCGGTGTGACTTCTGCCAGATCGACACCGGCCGGCCGGCCGCGCTGGACCGCGAGGAGCCGCGCAAGGTGGCGGAGTCGGTCCAGGCCATGGGCCTGCGCTACGCGACGGTCACGGGCGTGGCCCGCGACGACCTCGCCGATGGCGGCGCCTGGCTGTACGCGGAGACCGTCCGGCAGATCCACGCCATGAACCCCGGCACCGGCGTCGAGCTGCTGATCCCGGACTTCAACGCTGTCGACGAGCAGCTGGCCGAGGTGTTCGGCTCCCGTCCGGAGGTGCTGGCGCACAACCTGGAGACCGTGCCGCGGATCTTCAAGCGCATCCGTCCGGCGTTCCGGTACGAGCGGTCACTCGAGGTGATCACCCGCGCACGTGAGTTCGGCCTGGTCACGAAGTCGAACCTGATCCTGGGCATGGGCGAGACCCCGGACGAGGTCGTCGCGGCGCTGCGGGACCTGCACGAGGCCGGCTGCGACATCATCACGATCACCCAGTACCTGCGGCCGTCGCTGCGCCACCACCCGGTGGACCGGTGGGTGAAGCCGGAGGAGTTCCTGGCGCACAAGGAGGCCGCGGAGTCGCTCGGTTTCGCCGGTGTCATGGCGGGTCCGCTGGTCCGGTCGTCCTACCGGGCCGGTCGCCTGTACGCGCAGGTCATGGCCCACCGCGGCGAGCCCCTACCCGCGGCGATGGCCCACCTGGCCGCCGCCGGCCCGGCACACCAGGAGATCAGCTCCGTCCTCAGTCGGACCCCATAGATCGGACTCAGGGTTGATGCCAGGTGGAACCCGGATGTGATTTCCTCGGTCCAACTGCCAAACTTGCCGCGGAAATCACTGAGGGGAGCAGTCGTGGCGCTGTTGACCGATGTTCTGACCTGGCTGAGGGAACTGCCAGCACCGGCGATGTACGCCGCGACCGGGGGGCTCGTGCTCGCGGAGTGCACCGTCGGCCTGGGCTTCATCGCCCCGGGTGAGGGCGGCCTGCTGCTGGCGTCCGCGGTCCTGGTGACCAGTTTCCCCAAGGGCCTCCTGCTGTGGCTGATCGTCACGGTCTGCGCCGGTGTCGGTGACTCGATCGGGTACGCCATCGGCCGGCGGTTCGGCCCAGCCTTACGCGAGACGAAGCTGATCCAGAAGTACGGTGTGGACGGCTGGGACAAGGCCACGGGCATCCTGCGCAAACGAGGCGCGTGGGCGGTGTTCTTCGCCCGGTTCCTACCGGTGGTCCGCACCCTGACCCCGGCGGCCGCGGGCACGTCCCAGTTGCCGTACCGGAAGTTCCTACCCGCGGTGCTGGCAGGCGCGGCGTGCTGGGCAGCCCTCCACATCACCCTGGGCGCGGCCCTGGGCGAGGCGGCCGAACGCGTGGAAGGCGCCATGGGCGTAGGCGGCGCGGTCATCATCGGCGCCATCGTCGTGGCCCTGGCCGCCATGATCGTGGTCCACAAGCGCCGCAAGGCGAGGTCGGCCGCCATCCCGGTGGTGGTGATCCCCGTGGAGCCCACAGTCGTCGCCCAGGAACCCGCCCTGGAACTCGAGGGCTGACAGGGGACGACCAAACGGACGTCACGGCATGGCGCGGGGCCTGACTTGCCCACCGCCGACCGCTGTTTGGAGAAGACCACCAGCGTCAAGGGCGAGTTGATCGACCTGTGGTATTCGGCAAACCCACGAACACGGCAGCGATATTCAAGCACTCTGCACTGAACGGCACACCGTTGTGGGCCAGCGATGTCCTGCCCGAATCAGCGCACGATCTGACCACCGCCCACGCACAGGTGCTCGGCGCCTTGTACCGGACCGCCTCCCACCTCGACCTACCGACGTTGGCTAACAACGGCTACGACGACGCCGGCATCGACGTGCACACCCCGAGCAAACAACCCACCGGCAACCAAGTCCTCGACAACCGCACCCACAACGCTCTGCTGCGCGGACTGCGCTGCCTGGGCGAACACGGCTTCGCCGTCCTCACCGAACGCTGGCGCGTTCTCCAACACCTCACCACCAACCCCAGCAAAATCGGCACCATCGTCCAAGCCGCACTCGTCCTCACCCAATTCGAACACGGCCAACACACCTGATCCTGTGAGATCACCTCAATGAGACTCTGATTCGCGGATTTCTTGATTCCTTGGGCAAACTCCCGACACCCTCATCACTCAACTGAGTGACGTGCAGGGATTTTTGTAACAGAGAGTCACAACGAGCCGATCTCCCTCGTGTAGGAACACAGAGGAGCGAGGCGCCGGCCCTATCCGCGCCCTGGACGACAAGAATCCGCACACTGACCGTCCCCAGCGACGGTCTCGTCCAGTGCGCCCGATGTCGCCGGCGTCTCTTCCTCCCCATTCCCAAGAACCAACCCCGCAGGCGGCGGCGAATCACGCTGCTCTTTTCCCGCGGAGCACATACCCGGTATTTCCCGGCCGCTTCCCTGATGAGCCGTCTCAAACCGGCGCCGTGCATGTCCCCGCCACAACCCCTCCGTGGCGCTCCACGGCATCCACATGTAGCGTGTCTATACGTAGAGACGCTACTTATGGGAGGTTGCTCATGAGGGGACACCGACTCCGCCGCGCGGCCCTCGCGGCACTGGTCGCCACGGTCGCGGCGCTGACGTCGACGACAGCCGTCGCCGCCACACCGACGGCACACGGCGGGGACCAGGCGGCCTTCACCCAGCTACGGCAGCGGCAGGAAGACGCATGGGCACGCGGCGACGGCACGGCCTGGGCCGCGACGTTCACCCAGGACGGCGACATGGTCACCTTCAACGGCGACTACCTGCACGGCCGGGACGACATCGCCGCCCGCATGCAGCACTACTTCGACACCTACCTGCAGGGCACCCGCCTACTGATGCTGACCGAGCATGTCCGCTACACCGAACCGGACACGGCGATCATCGTCCGCACCGGCTGCGTGCTGTGGGACGCCCAGACGACGTGCACCGACGAAGCCCTGTCCGTCAACACGAACGTGCTGATCAAACGACACGGTCGCTGGCTGCAAACGTCCTTCCAGAACACGAGGATCCGCCCCATCCCGTGAATATCGGGGAATGTCCCGGATCACGCCGACCCCGGCGGTAGGCGACACTGCCGAGAGTGATCGACGCCTACCTCACGGCACTGGGCAACGCACTACGCGGGCCTCGGCGAGCGAAGGCCAACCTACTGGCCGAGGCCCGCGATCACCTGTTGGAGGCCACCGAGGCATATCAGGAGAACGGCCTGGACCGGCCAACGGCCGAAGCCGCCGCGGTGGCGGACTTCGGCGACCTGGCCGACATCATCCCGCCGTACCAGGCCGAACTGAGCCTGTCGCAGGGTCACCGAACCGCACTGGCGATGCTGTCGCTGTCGGCGGCGCAGCCCTTGGTGTGGGCGACGTTCGCGCGGCTGAGTGACACACCGGAGCACCCGCGCCTGGCCAACGAGATGGTCGAGAACCTGGGCGGCACCATCATCCTGCTGGCCCTGCTGACCGCGGTGGCCTACCGCTACGGAATGCGGCACCCGGCGATCAGACTGCGGCTGGCCCGCCTGACAGGTGTCGCCGCTCTGACGTCCTGCGCCCTGCTGGCCGCGGCGAGCATCCTGCTGACCATACTGTCGGGCGGTTATCTGACACCCCTGTGGACAGCCACGTTCGTACTGGCACCGGCCGCCTACACGACGATGTCCGCGTACCGCTGCCTACATACCCGGCCGAAGCACCCCATCGACTAACGCGGCGAACGCCCGCCACTCGCTCCGCTCATCGGCGAGCATCCGCTTACCGGTCCCCGTGAGGCGGTAAGTACGCCGCCGCCGCCCACCGACCGTGCTCCACTCACTGGACAGATAACCGGCCCGCTCCAACCGCCGCAGCGCGGGGTAGAGGGTCCCGGTGGGCAGATCGAGCTGCCCCCCACTGCGCTGCAGCAACGCCTCCATAACGGCATACCCGTGCAGCGGCTCCCCCTCGATCACCGCCAGGATCATCCCGTCGAGGTGCCCCCGCAAGACATCAGCCCTCACGTAGCTAGTCTACCTATGGCAGCACAAATCACATAACTCCCTCGTGGTCTAAGCAATTCCAGTCGTCGCGCTAACAAACCCAAAACCTGACAAACAAATGACGTCGAGGGAATGGCGAAATGATCAGACATTTCCCTGCGGCGACCTCTCGATGCCGGCATTTGCCGCACCGCTACCTGCGCAAACCGGCAGCGAACGAGGTCTTCACGGGCAACCGCCCGTTCCCGTGGAGCCTCGGACGGTAACGATCAGGCCGAGAAGTTCTCATACCGCGGGAGATCCACCTGGCCAAACTAGCCACTTACCATCCTCACCACTTACCCTGTTAGTAAGATGCCCAGGAACCTTTCCCGGGAGCATCCACCTCGCATTTTTACCCTGTGAGGAGGCGAGATGTTCGAGGGTTTCACCGAGTGGCTGGACGAGTACCTCCGAGAACACAAGCCATCGGCCATCCTGAAAGCCGCTTTGGGGTTGATGTCATTTGCCGGCCTACTAGGCTCAATTATGAGCAGTGCCATACGGGTAGGGGCATTTGTCACCACTATTTTTGGCCTGATGTCGTGCGCACTGCTATTGCTCGCGGACCGGCGCGCGATAAAGCACGACCGGGACAAGTACCTGCGGCGTCTCAACTGGTATTACAAGGTACTCACCGATCTCAGCCCGGAGCCTCTTCTGGCGGTCGACAAGTGGCAGCAACGGGTCGAGATCGAGCCCAACGGTGACGTGCACGAGGTTCTGACGCTGGAGGCACACACTTCCCGCGAGGTGGTCTACTTCGTGCGGCTCACCACCCGCAGCCGCTGGGAACAGCCGCGAAAGCATCTTCGCAAGATCAAGATGGTCGCACGGAGCCGGGACGCCCTCGGCCAGGCCGGACCGAGTTGGCACATGTTTTCGTCCTGGGAGGGCGACAGGCTGATCTCATACCTGGACCTGGACCCGCCCGTTCGCCGGGGGAAGATCATCCGGTTCGAGGTGACACGCACCTGACCGGCGAAGTGCCAGCCAATGATGCGGCACAAGCAGCCGGAGGACTTCGTTCTCCGCACCACCAACGCCCTGGAGATTGCGTGCGCCGAATACAGCATCGTACTTCCCCGTGGGTTCGAGGCGGTGTACGAACTCATCGGCGAGGGAGAGCCGGACGTCCAACTAACCGCGGACCTGAGCGACCAAGACGGCAAAAAGGTGTACAAATGGTGTGCGGACAAGATCCCAGCGATGACCTTCGTGGGAATCAGGCTGCAATTGAAGTAGCTCGTGACAGGACATCACGAGCTACTCACGCACTCAGGCGTCTCCGTCTTCGCCGCCACGCATTTGGGCGTTCTCCTGTCGCTTTAAAGACTTCGATTCAGTGGCGACCATCGGGTTAAAGCGCTTGTGGCAACGCCCCGGCCACTCCGGCAGTGGGTGTACCCGCTTCCGGCCACGCGGCGCACACTAGCGATCATGAACCCGGAGCACAACCGTTTCCTGAGGACAGTCACTGGGAAGAGTAAGAACGACGGGCGGCATGTAGACAGTCCGGACGAAAGGTGAACTGTGAGTGCAACAGTGGACGGTGGACTGAGGGGACGACCAATCAGGCGAAGGCGCGAAAGCAGGGCCGACCTCGGGTGGTGGGCGCGACAGGATTCGAACCTGCGACCGCTCGGGTGTAAGCCGAGTGCTCTTCCGCTGAGCTACACGCCCTGGCCGGTGCCGGAGACTGCCGACACCGGACGCTGACGATCAAAGGCTGGCGATCGCCTTCTTCCACGCTTCCTGGTTACGTGCCTCGCCCGGCTGGTTGACCTCGGCGAAGCGGACGACACCGGCAGTGTCAATCAGGAACGTCCCGCGGTTCGCCATGCCGGCCTTCTCGTTGAAGACGCCGTACTGCTGGGCCACGGCGCCGTGCGGCCAGAAGTCGGACAGGAGCGGGAACTGGTAGCCCTCCTGCTCCGCCCACACCTTCAGGCTGTACGGGGTGTCGACCGAGACGCCGAGGACCCGCACGCCGCTGAACGACGAGAAGTCGTCGCGCAGTTGGCACAGTTCGCCGGTGCAGATCCCGCTGAACGCGAACGGGTAGAACACCAGCAGGACCGGCTTGTCCGCGTAAACGGACGAAAGTGACACCTTCTCGTTGTTGAAGTCCTTGAGCGTGAACTCCGGTGCCTTCGAACCGACCTCGACCACCGCGCAGCCTCCCTGAACGACCCCGAACGCGCGCGGGCGTCACCCGCACGAGGCACAGCGTAACGAAGGTCAGCGCTTGGTCTTCGCGGACTTCGGTGACACGAGCCTGGTCGCCGACCAGTCGCTGCCGACGCTGACGTTCGACGTCTGCGCCAGCCCGGCGGTGGGCACGGCCTCCGCGATGTCGCTCGGTTCGACGTGACCGTCGCGGCCGGTCTTCGGGGTCAGCACCCAGATGACACCGTTGTCCGCGAGCGGACCCATCGCGTCCATCAGGGCGTCCACCAGGTCACCGTCGTCCTCGCGCCACCACAACAGCACGACATCGACGACCTCGTCGGCATCCTCGTCCAGCAGATCGCCTCCGATCTGCTCCTCGATGGCGGCGCGGACGCCGTCGTCGACATCCTCGTCCCAACCGAGTTCCTGGACGACGTTCCCCGGCTCGATCCCGAGCCTTTCGGCGACGCCGGCCTTGCCGGCGTCTCCCGCGGCGACCACGGCTTTCACTCCTCCTCAACGCCATCGTGGCGACCACCACGAAACGGTATTGGCACAGCGAACACTGACCTTGCCCACCCGCGCAACCACCCACGCCGGGTTTGCCCTGGACGGACCATCACAAACCGGTACGGATCCGGAGTGGAACAGTCCCGTCCGGGCACCCGGTCGGCGCTCCCCCCGAACGGCCGACGCAACGCTACTGACCAGTAGGGATGACCCGAGCACGAGTCGAGAGAACGATGGCAGAGTTAGCACCATGAGCGCAGGCACTGGAGACCCCTTGGCTACGCAGAGCAGCGAGAACAGCAGGAATCAGCCCGAGCGGGTACGGGTCATCCGCGACGGTCTGGCGGCACACCTGCCGGACATCGATCCGGAGGAGACCGAGGAGTGGCTCGAGTCGTTCGACTCGATGCTCTCCACGGGTGGCCAGCAGCGTGCGCGCTACCTGATGCTTCGGCTGCTCGAGCGCGCACGGGAGAAGCGAGTCGGCGTCCCGTCGCTGACCAGCACCGACTACGTCAACACCATCCCCACCGAGCGGGAACCGTGGTTCCCCGGTGACGAGGAGGTGGAGCGGCGCTACCGGGCGTGGATCCGCTGGAACGCGGCGATGACCGTGCACCGCGCGCAGCGGCCCGGCGTCGGCGTCGGCGGCCACATCTCGACCTACGCGTCCTCGGCGACGCTCTACGAGGTCGGCTTCAACTGGTTCTTCCGCGGCAAGGACCACCCGGGCGGCGGTGACCAGGTCTACTTCCAGGGCCACGCCTCCCCCGGCATGTACGCGCGGGCGTTCCTCGAGGGCCGCCTGTCCACCGACCAGCTCGACGGCTTCCGCCAGGAGTACTCGCACGGCGGCCCCGGCCAGGGCCTGCCGTCCTACCCGCACCCCCGGCTGATGCCGGACTTCTGGGAGTACCCGACGGTCTCCATGGGCCTCGGCCCGATGAACGCGATCTACCAGGCGCGGTTCAACCGCTACCTGCAGGCGCGGGGCATCAAGGACACTTCTGACCAGCGCGTATGGGCCTTCCTCGGCGACGGCGAGATGGACGAGCCCGAGTCCCGCGGCCTGATCCACGTCGCCGCGAACGAGGGCCTGGACAACCTCACGTTCGTCATCAACTGCAACCTGCAGCGCCTCGACGGCCCGGTCCGCGGCAACGGCAAGATCATCCAGGAGCTGGAGGCGTACTTCCGCGGCGCCGGTTGGAACGTCATCAAGGTCATCTGGGGCCGCGAGTGGGACGCGCTGCTGCACGCCGACCGCGACGGCGCCCTGGTCAACCTGATGAACACCACGCCGGACGGCGACTACCAGACGTACAAGGCCAACGACGGCGCGTTCGTGCGCGAGCACTTCTTCGGCCGGGACCCGCGCACCAAGGACCTGGTCCTGCCGATGACCGACCAGGAGATCTGGAACCTCAAGCGCGGCGGTCACGACTACCGCAAGGTCTACGCCGCGTACCAGGCCGCGGTCGAGCACCACGGCCAGCCGACCGTGATCCTCGCGAAGACCATCAAGGGGTACGGCCTCGGACCGCACTTCGCGGGCCGCAACGCGACCCACCAGATGAAGAAGATGACCCTGGAGGACATCAAGCTCTTCCGGGACTCGCTGCGCATCCCGCTGTCGGACGCGGAGCTGGAGAAGGACCCGTACCTGCCGCCGTACTACCACCCCGGCAACGACGCGCCGGAGATCCAGTACCTGCTGGAGCGCCGCCGCCAGCTGGGCGGGCACGTGCCGGAGCGCCGCGCGAAGTCCAAGACGCTCGTGCTGCCCGGCGACAAGGTCTACGAGGCCGTCCGCCGCGGGTCCGGCAAGCAGGAGGTCGCCACGACGATGGCGTTCGTCCGGCTGGTCCGCGACCTGGCGAAGGACAAGGAGGTCGGGCCGCGGATCGTGCCGATCATCCCGGACGAGGCACGCACGTTCGGCATGGACTCGATGTTCCCGACGCAGAAGATCTACAACCCGTACGGGCAGCTGTACACGTCGGTGGACGCGTCGCTGATGCTGTCGTACAAGGAGAGCGAGCAGGGCCAGATCCTGCACGAGGGCATCAACGAGGCCGGGTCGACCGCGTCGTTCATCGCGGCCGGGACGTCGTACGCCACGCACGGCGAGCCGATGATCCCGATCTACATCTTCTACTCGATGTTCGGCTTCCAGCGGACCGGCGACGGTATGTGGGCGGCCGCGGACCAGATGACGCGCGGTTTCGTCCTGGGCGCCACGGCCGGCCGCACGACCCTGACCGGCGAGGGCCTCCAGCACAACGACGGTCACTCGCTGCTGCTGGCGCACACCAACCCGGCCGTGGTCTCGTACGACCCGGCGTGGTCGTTCGAGATCGCCCACATCGTGCGGGACGGCCTGCGCCGCATGTACGGCGAGCAGGCGGAGGACGTCTTCTACTACCTGACCATCTACAACGAGCCGTACGTCCAGGCGCCGGAGCCAGCCGACCTCGACGTGGAAGGGCTGCTGCGCGGGCTCTACCGGTACAAGAAGGCGGTGGACGCCGAGGGCCCGCACGCGAACATCCTGGTCTCCGGGGTCGCCATGCCGTGGGCGCTGGCCGCGCAGGAGAAGCTGTACGACGAGTGGGGCGTGCTGGCCGACGTGTGGTCGGCGACGTCCTGGTCCGAGCTGCGGCGCGACGCCGTCGAGATCGACCGGCACAACTTCCTGCACCCGGAGGCCGAGCCGCGCAAGCCGTACGTGACCTCGGCGCTGGAGACCGCGGAGGGTCCGGTCGTGGCGGTGTCGGACTGGATGCGCGCCGTGCCCGACCTCATCCGTCCGTGGGTCCCCACGGAGATGCTGACCCTGGGCACGGACGGCTTCGGCTTCTCGGACACCCGCCCGGCGGCCCGGCGGCACTTCCTGGTGGACACGGAGTCGATCGTGGTCGGCGTGCTGGCCGCACTGGCCAAGACGGGCGAGATCGACGAGTCGAAGGTGGTCGAGGCCGCGAGGCGGTACCGCATCGACGACATCTCGGCAGCCGGCCCCCAGACGTCCGACCCCGGCGTCGCATGACGGTGCGTAGCTCAGCTGACCTGCGCTGATGAACCCCTGACACGATAGGGGCACACGGGTGGCGGCTCCTCCCTCCACCCTCCATAGTGGAATTACCGGTGGGGACCGGGGAGAGGCCGGCCCGCCTGACTCTTTGAGGAAGGCGGGCCGGCCGGCCGAATCTGGCTGCCCCTGTTCGGTGCTGGGGCACCTTCCCTCTGGGATTCGGCCTCAGTGTTGGCCGGGGGGCCGAGCCCCCCGAGCCCCCCACGGTGCGGTTTGTTGCTGAACCAGCGTGGGGGTGTTGCGTTTTTGCTTGGCCTTGCCTCGCGAGGGGGCACAGGTGCCTCCGGAGTTTCTCGCGTGATAGTTCTGCGGGCTTTCTTCGTCTCGTGTTGTGGCCCTTCGGGCCTTTCCCCACTTCGTCTCCAGCTGGCCACCCGCCTCCAGCCGGGCATCTTTCAGCCATTGGGCTCCAGCTGGGGCAGTTCCATTCGGCC
>NZ_JBJMIE010000627.1:0-3719 GCF_045807065.1 Actinophytocola sp.
ACCCCGGGGAGATACCAGTACGACTCGACGCGGTGCTGCGGGCGCAGCGCGCGGTCGGCTTCGACCTCGCCGGCGAGTGCGCGTCCCGGTTCGCGATCGTCGCCGTGTCCGCGACCGAGCACTACTTCCTGTGGAGCCTCCACCACATCCTGCTGGACGCGTGGAGCGAGGGCGCCGTGCTGACCGAGGTGCTGGCGACCTACCGCGCGCTGCGGGACGGCCGGGAACCGGAACCGCCGGCGGTAACACCGTTGCGCGACTACCTCGCCTGGATCGGCAGGCAGGACCGCACCGCCGACGGCGAGTTCTGGCAGGCCGAGCTCGCCGGCCTGACCGCACCGACGCTGCTCGCTCCGCTCGCCGGCGAGCGGAGCGAGCCAACAGAACAACAAGCGCACGTGGGTGACGAGTTGTCCGCGGAGCTGACGGCCGCGCTGCGGGAGCTGGCGTCGCGTGGCGGGTACACGGTGGGTGCGGTGCTGCAGGCCGCGTGGGCGCTGGTGCTCGCCGTACACACCGGCCGCCGGGACGTGGTGTTCGGCACCACCGTCACCGGCCGCTCCGCGGAGGTCGCCGGCATCGAGCACATGGTCGGGATGCTGATCAACACCCTGCCGTACGCGGTGCTGGTCGACCCGGACCGGACGGTGACCGGCTACCTCGCCGACCAGCAGGCCAGGCAGCTGGCCCTGCGGGAGCACGAGCACTGCTCGCTGACCGACATCCAGCGCCACGCCCCGGTCCCGGCCGGGACCCCGTTGTTCGACACGTTCTTCAGCTACCGGAACTTCACCGGTGGCGTCGTCGACACCGACGCCGAACTCGCCGTCGGTCCGCTGCCCTACGACTTCGAGCAGACCGACTGCCCGCTCATGCTCAACATCAGCCACCAGGACACCGTGCGACTGACCGCGATCTACCGCCGGTCGCAGTTCGACGCGGACACCTGTGTGGCCCTGCTCGAACGCTACGTCGCCGTCCTGCGCGACCTGGCCGCCCACCCCGACACTCCCCTGCGCGACCTGGCCGCCCTGACCTCCCTGGGCGAGATCATGGTGGTGCCCGGCACCGAGGCGGCCCAGTACCCGCTGCCGGCCAGCACCGCACGGGACGGTGCGGAAGGGGACGGTGGCCACGTCGCGCCGCGCGGCGAGCGGGAGCTGGCCATCGCCGAGATCTGGGCCCGGGTCCTCGGCCTCGACCAGGTCGGCGCGCACGACGACTTCTTCGACCTGGGCGGCGACTCGATCGTGGCCATCCAGATCGTCGCGGAGGCCAGGCGGATCGGCGTCCCGGTGACCCTGCCCCGGGTGTTCCAGCACCGCACCGTCGCCCGGCTCGCCCAAGCCATCGCCGCCGACACCGCGGCCCCGATGCTGGCCGACCAGCACGCGGTGTCCGGCGCGGTGGCACTGACCCCGATCCTGCGCTGGTTCACCGAACGGCCGATCCACCACGACCACTACAACCAGTCGGTCCTGCTGGACTGCCGACCGGCCGTCCGCCCCGACGTGCTGGCCCGTGCGCTCGCCGCACTGGTCGACCACCACGACGCCCTACGCATCCGGCTGTCCACCGTGGATGGTCGATGGGCCGGCGAGATCCGCGACCCCGGCACCGAGCCGCTCCTGCGGGTGGTCGACCTGACCGGCCTGCCCGACCGGCAGCGGCGGGAGACCCGTGGGCGGGTCGCCCACGAGATCCAGTCCGGACTGTCCATCGCGGACGGGCCCGTCCTGGCCGCGGCGCTGTTCACCGGCGGCGACCGGGACGCCGAGCTGATGATCACCATCCACCACGTGGCCGTCGACACCGTCTCCTGGAGCATCCTCCTCGAGGATCTGGACACCGCCTGCGCGCAGCTCGACGCCGGCGCACCCGTCGCCCTGCCACCCAGGAGCACCTCCTTCCAGCACTGGGCGAAGCGCCTCACCGAACACGCCAACTCCCCCGAGTTCGCCGCCGAGGCCGCGCGCTGGACCGCCCTGACCGGCGAGCCGGCGGCTCCCCTCCCGGTGGATCACGACCACGGACCGAACACCGGGGACTCCGCCCGTTCGGTGGCCGTGACGCTGCCGGCCGAGCTCACCGACACGCTCGTGCACCGGGTGCCCGCCGCGTACCGCACCCAGATCAACGACGTGCTGCTGGCTGCCCTCGCCCGCACGGTCACCGAGTGGACGGGCGCGGACGCCGCGCTGGTCGCACTGGAGGGCCACGGGCGCGAGCAGTTGTTCGACGACGTCGACCTGTCCAGGACCGTCGGCTGGTTCGCCAACCTCGTCCCGGTGACGCTGCCCGCCGTCGACGGCGGCTGGGGCACGGCGCTCAAGGCGGTCAAGGAGCGGCTGCGTGCCGTCCCGCACCACGGCATCGGGCACGGCCTCGCCCGCTACCTCCGCACCGACACCTCGGCGGCACTCGCCGCGACGCCGGAACCGCGGCTGCTGTTCAACTACCTCGGCCGGCTCGACCAGCGGCGCGGCCCCGCCGGCCGGTTCACCGAGCTGGCCGACCGGCTCGCCCCCGACCGGGCCGGTGCGAGCCCGCGCTCCTTCCTGATCGACGTCGAGGCGGCGATCAGGGGCGGGTGCCTCGAGGTGCACTGGGGTTACTCGACGCACCGGCACCGCGAGGACACGGTGCGCCGCCTCGCGCAGCGGTACGCACACCACCTCACCGAGCTGATCGAGCACTGCGCGGCCGGCGCCGGCGGCGCGACCCCGAGCGACTTCCCCCTCGCCGGCCTGGACCAGCCGACCCTCGACCGGATGCTGGCCACCCTGGCGGACGGTGTGGCGGACGGTGCCGGGGGGATCGCCAGGGACATCGAGGACGTGTACCCGCTCTCGCCGCTGCAGTCGGGCATGCTCTTCCACGTCCTCGGTGCCGCCGATCCCGCCGACTACCTCGTCCAGAAGGCCTACGTCATCGCCGGCGTACTGGACGTGGACGCGTTCGTCGCGGCGTGGCAGGGGGTGGTGGACCGGCACGCGGCACTGCGCACCACCTTCGCCTGGGAAGGGTTGCCCCAACCGGTGCAGGTGGTGTGGCGGCACCGGCCGGTCGAGCTCGAACGGCTGGACTGGACCGGCGTCGATCCCGCCGCGGTACCCGGCCGGGTGCAGGCGCGGCTGCGCCGGGACCTGCGGGCCGGCTTCGACCTGGCGGCGGAGTGTCCGTCGCGGCTCACCCTGATCCGCACCCGGCACGAGCACTACCTGCTGTGGAACACCCACCACGTCGTGCTGGACGCGTGGAGCGTCGCCACGGTGCTGGACGAGGTCCTCGCCGGTTACGCCGCGGCCCGCACGGGCACCGTCGCGGCCCTGCCGGCGGTGGCACCGTTCCGCGACCACATCGCCTGGGTCGCCGGCCGCGACCGGGAGTCCGACGCGGCCTTCTGGCGTGCCGAGCTGGCCGGGCTGTCCGCACCGGCACCTCTGCACACCGGGTCCACGGTGGACGGCGACGGAGTCGGGCGGGTGTTCGGACAGCTGCCGGCGGAGCTGGTCACGCGGCTGCACGAGCTGGCGGTGCGGTGCGGGAGCACGGTGGGCACCGTCCTGCAGGCGGCCTGGGCGCTGCTGCTCGGCGGTCACACCGGCTCTCGCGACGTCGTGTTCGGCACCACGGTCGCCGGACGCGCCGCCGACGTCCCCGGTGTCGAGCGCATGGTCGGCATGCTGATGAACACGATGCCCACCCGGGTGCGCATC
>NZ_JBJMIE010000628.1:0-55771 GCF_045807065.1 Actinophytocola sp.
GCACCCACCCCGACCTGGAGGGCGTCGTCGGGCCGTTCGTCAACACCATCGTGCTCCGGCTGGCCGTCCCACCCGTGACGACGCTGCGCGAGCTCGTCCGGCAGGCGCGCGAGGTCGTCCTCGGCGCACAGGAACACGCGGACCTCCCGTTCGAGCGGCTCGTGGATGTCCTCAAGCCACGGCGGGATCCCGCCTACAACCCGGTGTTCCAGGTCAACTTCGGCGTCGGCAACTTCCCGCGCGAAGACCTGACGCTCCCGGGCATCCTCACCGAACCCGTGTCGGGTTCCGACGTGGGCACCGCGAAGTTCGACCTCTCGCTGTACGTCACGGAATCCGAGCCGAACTGGTACCTCAGCGTCGAGTACAACAGCGACCTGTTCGACGAGGCGACCATCCACACGGTCACCGGCCACCTCGACGACCTGCTCGCCGCGGGTGGGGACGCCCCGGACGCCCCGATCGAACGAACGGGCCTGGACCTGCCGACCGGCACCCGACCGCTGGCCACCCGGCAGGCGAGCGGGCCGGGACGGTTCGTCCCCCCTCGCGACCAGTGGGAACGCGACGTCGCGCAGACGTGGTCGGAGGTGTTGGGGGTGGACCCGGTCGGCGCGACCGACGACTTCTTCGCACTCGGTGGCAACTCGATGGCAGGCATGCTGGTCATCGACCTGCTGGGGCGGCGTTGCGGCCACCGGGTCCCGCTCGCGACCCTCATGCGCCATCCGACCGTCGAGACCCTGGCCACCGCGTTGCGCGGGACCGGCACCGGCCAGAAGGCCAGGACCGTGGTGACGCTCGCGGTCAGCCCACCGTCCGTCCACGACCGGCCGCCGCTGTTCTTCATGCACGCGGTCGTCGGGGAACTGGTCCTGTACTTCCACCTGGCCCGCGAGTTGCGCGACCTGCGGCCGGTGTACGGCGTGCAGTCCGACGGGGTCTTCCGGGGCGGCGCCGACCCCGGGCCGCGAACCCTGCGCCAGCTGGCCGCCCGGTACGCCCAGGAGATCATCGCCTGCCACCCCGGCGGGCCCTACCACCTGTGCGGCTTCTCCGCCGCGGGCCGCCTTGCCGTCGCCGTGGCCGACCAGCTGGCCACGCTGGGGCGTCCGGTGGGCGCGGTGGTGTTGCTGGACACCGCGCCGTTCGGGGACGTCGACCCGGACCCGGACCTCGCCACCGTGCTGTCCCGGTGGCTGCCCTTCGCGCCGTCCCACGCCGAACTGTCCGAACTGGACCGTCCGGGACAGCTGGCCGCGACGCTCGCGGCAGGCACCCGGGCGGGTGACGTCCCGCCGAACTTCACGCTCGACCAGTTCGAGCGGCTGGCCGGCGGACTGGAGCACAACGCACGTGCCTTCGCGGGCTATCGCGACCCCTCCTACCCGGGACCGGTCACCCTCTTCCGCAAGCGCGGGGACACCGGCCGGGACATCACCGCCGAATGGGCCGCGCTGCCCATCGGTGAGCTGCGGGTCGAGGTCACGGACGCGGACACGCACATGGGGCTCGTGAGCGGGCCGGCCGTTCCGGCGGTGGCCCGGCAGATCGAGATGTGCCTCACCGCGGCAGAACCGCACCCCTTCACCCCGACATCGTTCCCGGAGCACGCATGAGCACCGACAGCCCAGCGGTGTACGTCACCTCCCACGCGCAGGAGCGGTTGTGGATCGTCGACCAGCTCGAAGGCCGGGGAACGTCGTACAACGGGACGACGACACTGAGCCTCGAGGGTGACCTCGACGTCGAGGCACTACGTGGTGCCGTGGCGGCCGCCGTGAACCGGCACGGCGCGCTGCGTACGGGTTTCAGCACGCTGAAGGGCGTTCCGGTCCAGGTGGTGCGGCCGACCGTGTCGGTACCGGTCGAGTACGACGATCTGCGCGAACTGGGCGCAGACGAGGCAGCGGCGCAGATGTGGCGGCTGTTCGGCGAGGACTCCGCGGTAGCGTTCGACCTGGCGGTGCCACCGTTGCTGAGGGCTCGCCTCGTTCGGCTGGCGCAGCGCAGGCACGCACTGAACCTGTGCATCCACCACATCGTCTACGACGAGTGGTCCGCCGGGCTCTTCCTGGGGGACATCGCCACCTTCTACGAGTCCGCCGTGACCGGGAAGGCCCCTGACCCGCCCGCGTCCCGACGCGGGTACGGCGACTACGCGACGCTGCAGCGGCGCAGGCTGCGCGGCGCGCGGCGCAGCGTCCTGGAACGGTTCTGGCGTGACCGGCTGGCCGGGGCACCGGAGGTGATCGCCCTGCCCGCCGACCGGCCCCGGCCCGCCGTCCAGAGCTTCCGGGGCGCGTGGACCATGGACACGATGTCCGATGCCGCCGCCGGGGACCTGCGGGCGCTCGCGCGAGCCGAGGGCGCGACGACCTTCATGGTGCTGCTGGCCGGTTTCGCCGCGGTACTGGGCCGCTACAGCGGCGAGCGCGACATCGTGATCGGTACGTCTGTCGCCGACCGGGGCGACAGCGACTTCGACGACGTGGTCGGCTTCTTCGTCAACACGCTGGTGCTGCGGACCGACCTGTCCGGGCAGCCCACCTTCCGGAACCTCGTGCGGCGTACCAGGGACATGTGCCTGGCGGCGTACGCCCACCAGGACCTGCCGTTCGAGCGGGTGGTGGACCTGGTCCAGCCGCGCCGGACCACCGCCCACCAGCCGGTGTTCCAGGTGATGCTCACCCTGCAGACCACCAGCGCCGACCCGCCGTCGTTCGGGGACGTCCAGGTTTCCGCCCTGCGCCCGGCGGCCACCGGCTGGACCCAGTTCGACCTGTCGCTGTCGGCGGTCGAGCATGCGGCCGGGCTGGAGCTGCGGGTGCAGTACAGCACCGACTTGTTCGACCACGACACCGCGACCCGGCTGGCCCGCCACGTCCGCACACTGTTGACGGCGGCGGGGGAGGACCCCGACCGGCCGGTCGCCGCCCTGCCGCTCGTGGCCGGTGGGGAGCGGGCCACCCTGCTCGCCCTCGGCCGCGGTGTGCCCGCGCCCGTGGCGGACACGGCCGCGGGCTGTGTCCCGGCCCGGATCGAGGAACAGGCGGCACGCACCCCGGACACCGTCGCGGTCAGCAGCGGGACCGAACGGCTGACGTACCGGGAGCTGGACATCAGGGCGAACCAGCTGGCCCGCGCCCTGGGCGCGGCTGGCGCCGGACCCGAGACGACGATCGGCATCGCGGCGAGCCGGGGCGTGGACTTCGTCGTCGCCGTACAGGCGGTGTGGCGGGCGGGCGCGGCCTTCGTCCCGGTGGACCCGGCCCATCCGGCCGACCGGATCGGCCACGTCCTCGACCAGAGCGCCTGCCGCCTGGTGCTCACGGACACGGCGGGCCGCGCGGTGCTGAACTCTCGCGTGCCCGCCGTGGACATCGCACCGGCGGCGCACCAGCACCTGTCCGGTGACCCGCTCGAACGTCGTTACCGGCCAGCCGGCCTGGCCTACATCATCTTCACCTCCGGCACGACCGGTGTGCCGAAAGGCGTGATGGTCACCCACGACGGCCTGGCCAACCACGTCCTCGCCAAGATCGGCGACCTCGGGATGGGACCGGGTGACGTGCTCGCCCAGAACGGGCCCGCGACGTTCGACGTGGTCGTCTGGCAGTGCTGCGCGCCGATGCTGCTGGGTGGGCGGGTCCACGTGGTGCCCGACGACGTGCTGACCGACCCCGAATGCCTCGCTGCCGACCTGGCCGACGGCGGAGTCACGGTCCTGCAGGCGGTGCCGTCCACCATCGCACTGCTGCTGGCGAGTGCGGCCGCGACCCGCATGCTCACCGGGCTGCGCTGGCTGGTGCCGACCGGCGATGCCTTGCCCGCGGAGCTGGTGCACCGGTGGTTCACCGCGCACCCGGGTATCCCGATGCTGAACACCTACGGCGTGACGGAATGCAGCGACGACCAGTGCCACGCGGTGATCGCCGCGCCGCCCGCGCCGTCGGCGGGAGCGATCGCCACCATCGGGACACCCGTCGACAACATGCGCGCGTACGTGCTCACCGGCGATCTGGAAATGGCCCCGGCGGGCGTACCGGGAGACCTCCACCTGGGTGGTGTCGGGGTGGGGCGTGGCTATGTCGGCCGGCCGGGGTTGACCTCGGACCGGTTCGTCCCGGACCCGTTCGGCGAACCGGGAACACGGTGCTACCGCACCGGCGACGTCGTGCGCTGGCGGCCGGACGGCACCCTGGAGTTCCTCGGCAGGTCCGACCACCAGGTCAAGATCCGGGGCTTCCGGATCGAACCAGCAGAGATCGAAGCCGCCCTCGCCACGCATCCCGCGGTACGGACCGCGGTCGTCGGCACGTCCGGCGCCGCCGGACCGGACCGCCGCCTGGTGGCGTACGTGGTCGCGGAGCACAACCACGTCCCCGCGGCCGACCTGCGGCGGTTCGCCGCCGGTCGGCTACCCGGCTACATGGTGCCCGACCACGTGGTGTGGCTGGACGAGCTGCCGGTGACCGCCCACGGCAAACTCGACCGTGCGGCCCTGCCCGCCCCCGGGTCCGGCACCGACGCGGTGTCCGTGCCTCGCGGCGAGCCCGATCCGATGGGCGGCGCACCGGTGGAGTCCGTGATCGCTGGTATCTGGCAGCAGGTGCTGGGTCGCGAACGGATCGACGCACACGAGGACTTCTTCGACGCCGGTGGCAACTCGCTGCTCGCGATCAGCCTGCTCAACCACGTGCGCGCCGCGTGCGACGTGCGGCTGTCCCTGGCCGACCTGCTGGAGTCCCCGACCCTGGCGGGGATCGCGGGCACCGTACGGGCGGCCTTGCGGGAGGGCCTGGCGACCGAGCCGTTGTCGCCGATACCACGTGCCGACCGGTCCACGACCGTGCCCGCCTCGTTCGCCCAGGAGCGGATGTGGGTGATCGACCAGCTCGCCGAGTCACCGGCGCTGTACGCGGTCCCGCTCGCGGTGAAGCTGTTCGTGCTGATCTCCGACGAGGACCTGCGTGCCGCCGTCGGCCGGTTGCTCGCCCGCCACGAGGTGCTCCGGACCGGTGTCGAGGTGCGCGACGGCCTGCCGGTCCAGGTGATCGCCGACTCGGTACCCGACCCGCTCGTCATCGTGGACCTCTCGACGGTCCCGGACGAACCGCGGGAGCACCGGGTCCGCGAGCTGCTCACCGAGGACGCACGCCGGGGCGTGCCGCTCGGAGCGCCGCCGTTGGCGACGATCCGCGCGGTACGGCTCGCCCCCGGCGAGCTCGTGCTGTCGCTCGTCCTGCACCACGCGGTCACCGACGCGTGGTCGAACGACGTGCTCGTGCGTGACCTGGTGGAGCTGGTCCTGGCAGCGTCCGCCGACCGCCCGGCCGAACTGCCGGACCTGCCGGTCCAGTACGCGGACTACGCCGTGTGGCAACGCGCCGGGCTGACCGGCGAGCGGCAGGACGCGCTGGTGACCCACTGGACCAGCCGCCTGGCCGGCGCTCCCGAACTGAGCACCTTCCCGCCCACCCGGCCCCGCCCGGCTCGCCAGTCCTACCGTGGCGGCAAGCACGAGTTCGTGATCCCGCCGGATGTGGTCGCGGCCGTGCGGCGGTTCGCCAAGGCCGAGCAGGCGACGCCGTTCATGGTGCTCGTGACGGCGTTGGGCGTGCTGCTCGGCAACTGGGCGGACCAGGACGACCTGGTGATCGGGGTCCCGGTGTCCGGCCGGGAGCACCCCCAGGTCCGGGATGTGGTCGGGCTGTTCGTCAACACCGTCCCCCTGCGGCTCGACCTGTCCGGCCGACCGGACTTCCTGGCCGCTCTGCGCCGCGCTCGCCAGGTGTGCCTGGACGCCTACACGCACGCGGACCTTCCGTTCGAGACGCTCATCCAGCGGGTGCAACCTCGGCGCAGCCTCGCGCACCACCCGATCTTCCAGGTCATGCTGACCATGCAGGGCACCCCCGCCGAGTGGCACACCGCGGGGGACCGCACCGCGGTCGCCCATCCCGCGCCGTTCACCGCGACCGCCAAGTTCGACCTGCACGTGTACGTGACCGACCAGGCCGGCCGCTGGGACGTGGTGGTCGAGTACGCGAGCGACCTGTACGACCCGGACACCGCGCGGCGGCTGGGCGAACAGCTGTCCATGCTGCTCGGCTCGGCGGCGGCCGACCCGCGCCGGTGGATCGGCACCATGCACCAGGTCCCGGACCGTGAACGCCGGCAGATCGAGCGGTGGACGACCGGGCCGGTAGCCCTGCGGCAGCCCGAGACCCTGCCGGATCTCGTCGCGGCGCAGGTCGCGGCCTCGCCCGACGCCCCGGCGCTGCGGTGGGACGGCAGGTCGCTGACCTACCGGGAATTCCACGCGGAGGTGGCCGGGTTGGCCGGCCGGCTGCGGGAGCTCGGCGTGGGCGTGGAGTCAGTGGTGGGCGTGTGCCTGCCACGCGGCGCGAGCATGGTGATCGCGTTGCACGCGGTGGTGGCGGCCGGGGCGGCGTATCTGCCGTTGAGCCTCGACCATCCCGCCGAACGGCTCCGCCTGCTGGTCCAGGACGCCGGTGCCGAGGTGGTGATCGGCCCGGCGGCCCTGCTCACCGGTATCGCGACCCGGATCGTCGATGTCACCGAGCGAGGCCGGCCGGCCGGCACGCCGCGGATCCCGGCCGACGCGTTGGCGTACGTGATCCACACCTCCGGATCGACCGGGCGCCCGAAGGGTGTCCAGGTGAGCCACCGTTCCGTGGTCAACCGGCTGCGGTGGCTGCAGCGAGTGCTGCCGATCGGCGCGGGTGACCGCGTGCTGCACAAGACCCCGTTCGGCTTCGACGTCTCGGTGTGGGAGTTGTTCTGGCCATTGTCGTCCGGTGCCGAGCTGGTCGTCGCGCCGCCGGACACCCAGCGCGATCCTCGGTTGCTGTGGGAGATCCTCGACCAGGAGGGCGTCGGGCTCGTCCACTTCGTACCGTCGATGCTGGGTCCGTTCCTGGACGTGGTGGCCGAGGCGGGCCGACCGCCTGGCGCGTTGCGCACGGTCGCCTGTTCGGGCGAACAGCTGTCACCGCGGCTGGTCGAACGGTGCCGGCTCCAGCTGCCCGCGGTGGATCTCCACAACTTCTACGGGCCCACCGAAGCGGCCATCGAGGTGACGTGGCACCGGTGCGAGCCGTCCGCCGTGGTGCCCATCGGCCGGCCGATGGACAACGTCCGCGTCGAGATCCTCGGCCCGGCAGGCGACCGGGTGCCCATCGGCGCCAAGGGCGGGCTGTACCTGGGCGGGGTGCAGGTGGCCCGCGGCTACGCCGGCAGTCCGGGGCTCACCGCGGACAGGTTCGTGCCGGACCCGTCCGGCCCACCCGGCAGCCGGATGTACCGCACCGGCGACGTGGCCCGGTGGCTACCGGACGGCGCGGTGGAGTACCTGGGCCGGTCGGACTTCCAGGTGAAGCTGCGCGGGCTGCGGATCGAGCCCGCCGAGATCGAGGCGGCCCTGGCGGCCCACCCCGCGGTGACCGAGGCAGTGGTGACCGTCGTCGAGGGCAGGCTGGTCGCCTATCTGGTCACTGCCGGAACACCGGCGGAGTCGGAGCTGCGCGGCCATCTCGCCGCCCGGCTGCCCGACTACCTCGTGCCTGCCAGGTTCGTGCCGCTCGCGGCCCTGCCGGTGAACGCCGCGGGCAAGTTCGACCGGGCCGCGCTGCCGGTGCCGGACACGTGGCGGTCGGACCAGGCGCCCGCCTACGCCGCACCTGCCAGCCGGACCGAGGAGGTGCTGTGCGGCCTGTGGTCGGCGGTGCTGGATGTCGAGACGGTCGGCGTCCACGACAACTTCTTCCAGCTCGGCGGTGACTCGATCATGAGCTTGCTCGTGGTGTCCCGGGCGGCGAAGGCCGGTATCCGGATCAGCCCGAGGCAGTTCTTCGACCAGCAGACCGTTGCCGAGCTGGCGGCGGTCGCCGTCGAGGACGTCGAGGACGGCACGAGCCCTCGGCCCGACCCGGCCGCGTCCGCCGGCGGAGCGGTCGACGAGGCGACCATGGACCAGGTGCTGGCCATGCTGCGCGCCCACGACCAGCTCGCCGCCGAGTGAGCGCCTGTCCCGAGTCGGCCGGTACGGCTTGTCAGCCTTTCCGGCGGGGCGCGCGGGCCAGTGCCTGGACCAAGGCGGGAGCGAGGGCCCGCTGGTCGGTGCCGACCGGCGGGGGACCGGCCGGAGCCAGTGATCGGCCACCGTCCCGTGACCACGCGTCGACCAGACGGCGGAGGTGCGTCAGGATCCCGTCCGCGACCCGGTGTGCGGTCTCGGGCTCATAGTGCAGACCCGCGTAGTCGACCACGACGTACAGGCGGTCGTCGCGGACCACGGCGTTGACGATCCAGAGCCGGGGTGCCGGTGCACCGGGGTGCAGCAAGGGCGGGAGCTGTTCGGGTGCGGGGGCGAACGCCAGCCCGTCGGTGGTGGTTCGGGCCCCGCCGCCGGTCTGGCCGACGTAGTTCACCGAGATCCGCGGTTGCGGGCGGGCGGCCAGCCGGGGACCGTGTACCGGGTCGAGATACCGGAGAACGCCGTAGCTCAGCCCGTCGTGCGGCAGTTCATGGAACTGCTGGCGGACCGACCGAAGGGCCTCGACCGGGTCGCCGCCGGGCAACTGGACCAGCATCGGGGCGAGTGCGGTGAACCAGCCGACCGAACGGTAGAGGTCCGCCCCCGGTACGAGATCCTGCGCGCGGCCCTGGCCCTCCACCGTCAGGTGGACCGACCGCTGTCCGGTCCAGTCGGCGATCGCCAGCGCGACCGCGGTGGTGATCGCGTAGTCGACCCGGACGTCGCGCGGCATGCTGCGTAGCAGGCACGTGGTGCGCTCGGCGTCCAGCACGACCTCGACCACGCGCCGGTCTCCCTGTCGCGGCTCGCCCGCGTCGTGGTCGACCGGCAGGTCCCGCAGGTCGGCCGGGCTCTGCGCGACCCAGTGGTCCAGGTCCGCCGCCGCCCGGCCGGTGGCGGTCGCGAGGGCTGCCGCCCATTCGCCGGGCGCCGTGGTCGTCGGCGGCAGGGAGACCGGGCCGCCCGCACGTGCCTGGCGGTAGGCCATCTGCAGGTCCTCGAAGAAGATCTGCCACGACACCGCGTCGATGACGAGGTGGTGGGCGATCACGGCCAGCCGGACCAGGCCCGGGCCACCGTCGATCAACGCCACCCGCAGCAGCGGGCCCGTGGACACGTCGAACTCCTGGAGACCGGCGAGGGTCTCGGCGAGCGCCGACGGCCAGCCCTCGGCAGGCAGGACAGCGCGTTCCAGGCGCACGGCGACGTCGCAGCGTTCGGGGCGCCATCCGCCTGGCGCCGCCGGGTCGGCATGGAACCGGCTGGTGAACGCCGGATGGTGCCCGGCGACGGCCGCCACCGCCACCGAGAGAGCGCCGTGGTCGGGCGCGGTGTCCAGGCCGAGCAGCCACCCCTGGTTCCAGTGCCCGGGGTGTGGCAGGTCCTGCTCGAAGAACCAGTGCTGGACCGGGGTGAGCCCGTGACCCGCCACGCCGGTTCCGGTCACCGCCCCTGCCGGCCGCACGTGCGGGGCCATCTCCGCGATGGTCGGGTGCCGGAAGAAGTCCCGCAACGACACCTTGAGCCCGCGTTTGGCCGCACGGGACGCGACGAGGATGCTCAGGATCGAGTCGCCGCCGATGGCGTAGAAGTTGTCGTGCACGCCGACCCGCTCCAGGCCGAGCGTCTCGGCCCACACATCGGCCAGCACCTGCTCGGTGTCGTCGCGCGGCGCCACGTGGGCGACGGACTGGTGCGGTCGTTGCCCGCCGGGCTCCGGCAACGCTGATCGGTCCAGCTTCCCGTTGGGTCCCACCGGAAGCGTGTCCAGCCAGACGAGTGCCGCGGGCAACATGTACGCCGGCAACCGCTCGCCGAGGTACGCGCGGAGGTCCTCGGTGGACACCGGTCCGGCCTCGGCGACCGCGTAGGCGACCAGCCGGATGTCCCCGGCACCGTCCGGCGCGCCGACCACCACGGCGTCGGTGACCGCGGGATGCCCGGCCAGCACGATGGCGACCTCGGCCGGCTCGATCCGATACCCGCGGACCTTGACCTGGTCGTCGGCTCTGCCGACGAACTCCAGACGCCTGCCGGGCAGCCAGCGCACCAGGTCGCCGGTCCGGTAGAGCCGGGCACCGGCGGGGCCCCACGGATCCGGCACGAACCGGTCCGCGGTCTCGGCGGACGGGCCGGTATAGCCGCGGGCCAGGCCGGTGCCGCCGATGTACAGCTCGCCGACGGCGCCGAGCGGGCAGAGCTCGAAGTCCGGTCCCAGCACCACCAACGTCGTGTTCGCGATCGGCGTGCCCAGCGGAATCGTCCCGGTCGGCCCGGCCGAGTCCGGGTCGACGGGGCCACGCACCCGCGCGCCCACCGTCTCGGTCGGGCCGTAGTAGTTGAGCAACGTGGTCGACGGCGCGGCTTTCGCCCAGCGCGCGGCGAGCGCGGCGGGCAGCGGCTCGCCACCGACCGCGATCCGGCGGGTGGCGAGCCGGCGACCGTCACCGGTTTCCAGCTCCGCCAGCACCGCACGCAGGTGGGTGGGGGTGGCGCGGGCCAGGGTGTACGGGTGCGCGAGGTCGTCGGTGAGCGTGGCCGGGTCCGCCTGACCGAACACGACAGTCCCACCGGACAGCAGAGGCAGGTACAGGCTGGGCAGGGTCAGGTCGAACGCCGCGGAGGTCGACACCAGGCTCACCGCGGCCCGTGGCCAGTCGTCGGCGATGCCGGTGAGGTAGTTGACCAGGCCACGATGGGTGACGCGAACGCCCTTGGGCGCACCGGTCGAGCCGGACGTGTACAGCACGTACGCCAACGCGTCGAGGTGCACCGGCGTGGCCGCCCGCCGTACGGGCCCCGAGTCGATCGGCACGGGAGTCAGCCCCGCCGGTACGTCACCGTCGGTGATCACCAGCCGTGCCGACGCGGCTGCGGCGAGCCGTGCTGTCCGGTCGGCAGGCTGGCCGGGGTCGAGACACACGTAGGCGGCGCCGGCCGCCAACACGCCGAGCAGCGTGACCAGCAGGTCCACGCCCGGGTGCAGGTGCACCGCGACCGGTTCTTCTGGATCGACCCCCCGGTCCGCGAGGTGACCGGCGACCTCGTCCATCCTGGCCACCAGCTCCCGGTAGGTCAGGCTCTGCCCGGCGTCGCGGACGGCGACCACCTCCGGGTGCTGTTCGGCGGTCGCGCGGACCATGGCGGCCAGGCCGCCGTCCGGCAGGTGCGTGACGGGCCCCGACCCCCACGCCAGCAACCGGTCGCGGATCCCCGGAGTCACCAGCTTCGGCATCGTGGCGGGCCGCGCCGGGTCGGACAGCCCGTCGTCGAGCAGGGCCGGGAACTCGGCCAGGAGGTCCTCGGCCATCTCGGTGGCCACCAGCCGGGGGTCGTACTCCAGCCGCAGGCGCAGCCCGTGCGCGTGCTCCTGGCAGATCAGCCGGAGTGCGAACCTATCACCCCGCGCGTCCGACTCCTGGACCACCGCGGGCCCCGAAGGGGTCGTCCAGCTGGGCAGCACGCGGTGGGCGAACCCGAAGGAGAACCCGTCGGCACTGCCCGGGGGCCAGTCGAACCACTCGGCTCGTTCGCCACCTTCGCGCAGTTGCCTGGCGGCGTCCTGGACATGGTCGGTGATGGGGGCGTCGAGTGGCGTGTCGGCCCGCATCGGAAGGTAGGCGGTCAACGGCCCGCGGCAGTCGCGCAGCTCGTCATGCCTGCGCAGGTCCGTGGCGACCCCGAGGACGAGACCGGTCACACCGGTCTGCCGTCGCAGCAGCACCTGCCACGCCGTCACCAACCAGGCCCGCACGGACTGCCCGGCACGCAGGCGGTCCACCAGCCCGGCGTCGAGATCGGCCACGACACCGCGCACGGTGAAACCACCGGTGCCTACCATCTGCCCACAAAGGACAGATGGTAGGGGGGAGTCCCAGCCCTCGGCGCGGGCCCGCCAGAACTCGCGCACCCCAACGGCGTCCGGTGCCGTGGCCAGCCGGTCCCACCACTGGGCGGCGGCCCGGTACGGCAGCACATCGGTCCGCGGGCTTTCCACGCCGAGGAACTCCTTCACGAGGGCCTCGGCCGTGGTTTCGTCGGCTCGGCCCGCGGGCAGCTCGAGCGTGAGAACCCCATCGGCCACCGTCAGCTCGGCGTGCCCGCCCGAGGCGTCCTGCGGCAGGGCCGCGATGATCGGCTCGGCTCGGGCACGCAACCCGGCCTCGTCAAGACCGCCGGGCACGGCCACGCGGCAGAGTGTCCGGTACGGCTCGGGTCCGTCCGACTGGATCAACCCGGCGAGCCGCCGTTGGGCAGGGGTGGCCGGGACAGCGGGTGGTGCGGCCACGACGTCGTCGAGGTTGGTCACGAGATCCCTGCTTCGCTGGTCCTGGATGATGGGTCAGCCGGGCATCGGTCCCGGCGCGGGCAGCACGTCGGGTGCGCAGTCGAGGACGTCACGCGGTTCGCCCATGGCCACCAGGATCTTGCGGTCCCCGCGATAGGGCTCCCTGCCGTGGCAGGACAACATGTTGTCCACCAGGAGGAGGTCGCCCGCCCGGTAGGTCTCGCGCCGCTCGACCTCGTCGTACACCGCGTTGAGGTGCTCGGCCTCCGCCTGCGTGACCGGTTCTCCGTCGCCGTAGCACGTGTCGTACGGCAGTCCGTGCTCGCCGTAGCTCTCCAGGAGCGCTTCCCGTATGTCCGGGTTCATCGTGTGCCGGTTCCAGAAGGCCACGTGGTTGAACCAGGTCTCCTCGCCGGTGTCGGGGTGCCGGAGCACGGCCGCCCGCCGCTGGCTGGTTCGCAGGCTGCCGTCGGGCTGCCACTCCCAGGCGATGCGGCCGTTGTGGAGGATCTCGGCCAGCTCCGCGCGGTCGTCCGTGCCGAAGGCGTTCGACCAGGACAAGCTCAGGCTCGGATGGTAGTTGCGCCGCAGGGTCCAGCCGCGCGTGCGGAACCGGCCGACCAGTTCAGGATCCAGCCGGGCCAGCACCTCCCGGCTGTCGCCGACGGTGGTCGCACCCGCTTCTGTTGGGGCGACGGCACAGCCGAACAGCAGGATGCCCGGGAACCGCACGACGTAGCTGCTCTCGTTGTGCAGCCGGATCGGGTGCCGTGCGGGCATGTCGGTGGACGTGTACACGCCCTCGCTCAGCTCACTGCGCGGGGTCGACCGCTCCCGGTACTGCAGGTGGCCGTCGAGCAGCTCGTCCCGCGCCGTCGCGAAGTCGTCCACATCGGACATCGGAAGGCCGCGGACCAGCAGGCTGCCGAACCGGTGCAGCCCGGCCCGGATCGCGTCCCGGTGTCCGGCCAGCCACTCGCGCATGGCTTGGCGTCCGGACACGCCGTGCGCGACGGCGATCGCCGGCCGCCCGGTGGACAGTTCGATGTCCAGGTCCGCGAGTGCCGCGTCGCCGGGGGAGGTGTGCATGGAACGGGTTCTCCTCAAGTGTGTCGCACCTGGTGGCGACTGTAGGGACGTCCGCCCGTCCAACGGTGTCCCATGAAGTCGGGACGCGCTGCGACCGGGGAACCACACGGCTCGGGAGTGATCGATCGTCGGCAGTCTGATCGGGCCGAATCCCTGACGCGGGCTGACCGCCGCCCACCTGGGCCTCGTTCCGGGGGACGTGTTCGGCGGCCCGTGGTACCGACTTTTGGGGACATGCCAGCCGACAGCGGACCGGCGATGGTGGCCACGGCGAGGGAGCCGGTGCGGCGACTTCGCCGCGATCGGCTTCGACGCGCCACGAAACCGAGCCCTGCTGGCTCGACCCTTCCGGCGGGAACAAGACGACCCGCGTGCGGCGGGCGGTTGGTTGGGCGACAGCGTGCCCCGACGGTGGAGGACATCCGATGAGCATCAGCCCGCCGACGGCCCGGAGCGAAGCCGCGCGGATCTTCAACTCCGCGGTCGCCGCCTTCGCGATCGCCGCGGCCTGGGAGCTCGGGGCGATGGACGAGTTGCACCGGTCCGGTGCGCTCGACGCACGGCGGTTCGCGATCGACAACGGCCTGGACGAACAGTCGACACTGGGGCTGTGCCGCGCCCTCGCCGCGGTCGGTGTGGTGGATCGGGACGGCGCCCGCGTCAGCGCCGGGCCCAACTTTGCCGAGATACATCGCAACCGTTCCTTCTTCCACTGGCTGGCACGGGGAAGCGCGGAGCTGTTCCGCGACCTGCCCACGGTGATCCGTACGGCCAACCGAACCGGGGACTTCTATCAGCGCGACGGCGCGGCGATCGCGTACGCGTGCCGCGAGATCAACACCCTGTGCTACGAGCCGTCGTTCCAGAAGGCGATGGCCGGACTGGGTTGCGAGTTCCGGGTTGTCGCCGACCTGGGTTCGGGTAGCGGCGAGCGGGTGATGGACGTGCTGCGGCGGTATCCCGGCACGAGGGGAATCGGTGTGGACATCGCCGCCTCCGCGGTGGACATGGCCCAGCGGGAGGCCGACCGGACGGGTCTCGCCGACCGGGTGACCTTCCTGCGGGCCGACGTCCTGCGGTTGGCGCCGAGGCCGGAGTTCAACGAGGTCGAACTGATCACGTGTTTCATGATGGGACATGACTTCTGGCCGAAGGAGCGATGCGTCGACACGCTGCGCCTGTTGCGTCGGATGTTCCCGAAAGCCCGCCGGTTCCTGCTGGGCGACGCCACCCGGACCAGCGGCATCCCGGACACCGAGCTCCCGGTGTTCACGCTCGGGTTCGAGTTGGCCCACGACCTGATGGGTGTCTACCTGCCAACGGTTCAGGACTGGGAGTCGGTGTTCGAGGCGGGCGGTTGGTCGGTACGCGCGACCTACCCGATCGACCTGACGGTCGGCGAAGTGATCTTCGAGCTCCAACCGTCGAGGTGACCGGTGCGCCCGGTGACAACCCTCGGCCTGCTCGACATCCTGCGGCCGGAATGGCTGCCGGATCCCTACCCGCTCCTACGCCTCCTGCGCGGGCGGCACGACACCTTCTGGGACGAGGGGATGCGCAGCTGGGTCGTGCTGGACTACGAGAACGTGTCCCGGCTGAGCAAGGACACCCGGCTGTCCGGCGATCGGATCTCCGAGTTCCACCAGCGGCTCCCGTCCGGCGTCGAGCGTGACCTGCGAGAGCTGAGCGACATCCTCTCCGACATGATGCTGTTCAACGAACCGCCCCGGCACACCGTGCTGCGCAAGCTGATCAGGCCGGCCCTCGCGCCCCGGTTCATCCGGGACATCCGGCCGATGATCGAGAACCTCGCCAACGCCCTGCTCGACCGGGTGGCTGACCGGGACCGGTTCGACGTGATCGCCGACTACTCCGAGCCACTGACCCGTGGCGCGATCGCGGAGCTCGCCGGGATACCTGCCGAGTCGGCGTACCTGCTGGAGAACTGGCAGGGCCTGATGCACGAGTTCTTCACGCAGTCCACCCGCCAGATGCCTCGGATCCACGCCCTGCGCGAGGTGTTCGACGGTGGCAGGGCCCAGCGCGCGGCAGGGACGATCCCCGGTCGGTTCAGCGAGGTCGTCGGTGACCAGGTGCGGGCCGAGTCCGTGTCCGAGGACGAGGTCTTCGCGAACTTCCTGCTGCTGGTGGACGCCGGCCAAGCCACCACAACGCATCTGATCGCCAACAGCGTTCTCGCCCTCCTCCGGCACCCGGACCAGTTGCGGTTGCTGCGGGAGCGGCCCCAGCTGACGGCGAACGCGGCCCACGAGTTCCTGCGGTACGACGCCTCGGTGCTGTACACCAGCCGGATCGCGCTGACCGACATGGAGGTGGCCGGCCACCGCATACGGCAGGGCCAGTCCGTGACCCTGGTACTGGGCTCAGCCAATCGCGACGAACGACACTATCCCGACCCCGACCGGCTGGACGTGACCCGCAAGGCCGCTGACCACCTCTCGTTCGGGCATGGCATCCACTACTGTCTCGGTGCGGCACTCGCACTGACCGAGGCAGAGATCGCGATCTCGGTCCTGCTGAGCCGGTTCGACGACCTCGCCCTCGCCGAACCCGAGCCGGAATGGCTGGAGAGCATCAACTTCAGGTTCCTGAGGCGCCTGCCCGTCCTCGTCCGGTAACAGCCCGGTCGCCGATCAAGGGCGCTGAGCACGCTGGTGTGCCGGCCGGCCCGTTGCGCGGCTGCTCAGGTCGAGCAAGCCCGAACGCCGGGCACGAGAGGGTGCCAAGGTGGGGGCGCCCGTTCCGCGTCTCGTAACCCCCTGGCCTATCTATGGGCGTAGACAAACGCATCATGGAGAGCGGGGAGGATTCCTTGCGGTACAAGCACTTCGCGGTGGCGATGGTCGTCGCCGGTCTGTTCGGCCTGGTCGTCACCGGGAACGCCGAGGCACGGGGGTCAGGGAGCAGCACGCGACCGCCAACCAGCCGGGCACCAACCAGCACATGACCGCGCACGCGGTCAACCACACGACCGGCGAGGTTATCGACGCCGCTGTCGACGTCGCCCCGGTGCCCGCCTGCGGCGGCTGACCGCGGGTCCCCGCCACCGTCGTCGGCTGAGCCGGCGTGTGCTTTCAAAAGGATCACTTGATGGGAGCGAAAAGTTGACAAGACTCTCGCACAGATTATTCACCCTGGTCATCGGCGCTTGCGCTCTGGTGTTCTCCGCGGGATCCGGCACGGCATCGGCGCAGCCAGGTCCTGGACTGAGCTGGACAGGTCAGCAAGCGATCAGCGGCTCCGGCACCAGTGCGGACCCCGCTTTGACGGAGTTCAAGGGGCAGCTGTACGCGATGTGGAAGGGCACCGGCCTTGACACCGGTCTCTACTGGTCCTCCAGCAACGGTACGACCTGGACCGGTCAGCAAAAGATCGGCAACGTCGGCAGCAGCGAAGGCCCCGGCCTGGCCGCGTTCAACGGGCGCCTCTACGCCATGTGGAAGGGCGGCCAGAACGACCCCGCGGTGTACTGGGCGTCCAGCGACGGGTCCACCTGGACCAGTCAACAACAGATCAGCAACCGCGGCACCAGCGCCGCGCCGGCCCTGGCCGCGTTCAACGGGCGGCTCTATGCCATGTGGAAGGGCACCGGTGTGGACACCGGCCTGTACTGGTCCTCCAGTGACGGCAGCACCTGGACCGACCAGCAGGAGATCCTCAGGGTCGGCACCAGCGAAGCCCCCGCCCTGGCCGTGTTCGGCGGACGGCTCTACGCCTTGTGGAAGGGCAGCAACAGTGACCCCGGCCTGTACTGGGCCTCCAGCGATGGTACGACCTGGACCGGTCAGCAGGAGATCGTCAGTGTCGGCACCAGCGCGGGTCCCGCCCTGGCCGTGTTCGGCGGCCGGCTCTACGCCTTGTGGAAGGGCATCGGGCTCGACCCCGCCCTGTACTGGGCCTCCAGCGACGGTCTGACCTGGACCAGTCAACAACAGCTCAGCAGCTCCGGCACCAGCGAAGGCCCCGCCCTGGCCGTGTTCGGCGGACGGCTCTACGCCTTGTGGAAGGGCAGCGACAGCGACCCCGGCCTGTACTGGGCCTCCGCCTCGGGTACCTGACGCCGACGAGATCTGAGCCCGAATAACCGCTGTGACTCACGGAAGGAAGGAATCCCATGATTCGCAATGTCCGCCGGATGGCGGCGCTGTTTGTCCTGATCATGTCAATGACCGGCCTGTACGCATTGGTGACGCCCAATGCTTTTGCGACGTCCGGCGGCACCGCGCACATCAGCGGTGGGTACGGCAGCACGAATTCCCGGCAGGCCGCACTCGTCGCCGCCGTCAGGCGCGAAGCCGTGCTGCATCCGAATGCGAGTGACCGCCATATCTGTTACGCCGCCCACGTTGAGAACATCGGCTGGCAGCAGCCGGTGTGTGATGGCGTGACAACCGGGACTACCGGCCAGGGTCTGCGCATGGAAGCGCTGGACATCGTCGTTTCCGGTGTCGGCGGCGTGTGTGCCGCGGCGCATGTGGAGAACATCGGCTGGCAGCCCGTGACGTGCGCCGGAGACAACATCAACGTCATGGTTGGCACGACCGGCCGCGGCCTTCGCATGGAGGCACTGGACATCAGCGTCAGCTCGGGAACGGTGTGTGCCAACGCCCATGTAGAGAATATCGGCTGGCAGGGCTCGCGCTGCGCATCCACCCCTTCGTTCGCGCTGGCCGGCACCACGGGCCAGGGTCTGGGCATGGAAGCGGTTCAACTGACTGTCTGATGTTTCTCTCCAATCCGGACGGATCAAGGCCATCAACCTGATCTGCCCGGATTGGTCAGGCTGGAGGATGGGACCTCCTGCAACGTCAGCGAAACCAGTCAGGGGATCGACGCGGGGAGAATATCAAGGGCCGGAAAGCGACATCGTCACCGATGTGCTGGGGTGCCCGTCGACGGGTCGGTGTCCCTGCCCGATCGGCCACCCCTGCGTGCGTCGCGCCGAGGGGTGGTCGGGTGCGAGAACTGAAGGGCAGTGAGTAACCGACAACTTTGCGGAGGCGGCGAATGGCCAACTTGCGGCTGCAACGAGGCGATGAGGGGGAGTGGGTGACCTACCTCCAGCAGGTGCTCGAGAGCAAGGGCATCGGTCCGGGCCGGGTGGACGGGGTCTTCGGTGAGGTGCTCGAGTCCGCGGTGCGCTCGTATCAGCAGGACAACCAGCTCACCGCGGACGGCGTGGTCGGCGACACGACGTGGGACAAGCTCACCGCCTCCACCACGGAATCGCTGACGGTGGACTGGTCGGAGCTCCCGTGGCTGGCGGAGCTGGCCCAGTACGAGGCCACCGAGGACGGGATGCGCCAGTTCCTGCGCGACCGCGGCATCGACGTCGATGTTCTGACCGGACAGGCCTGAGGAGGACCGATGGGCAAGTGCACACCAGAGGACCAGACGTCGATGGTGACGCCTGTGACCACTCTCATCGGCGGCCTGCTGTCCATGGCAGGCGGTGTCGCGGCGATAGTGCTTGGTACACAGGCCAACGAGAACGAGGAGGGCAGCGGCAACACGACGATCAACGCGGGCGCGGCAATGGTCACCGGCGGCTTCGTCGCCATGTCCGGCGCGATCACCTGGCTGGCGTTCAAGTGCAGGGAGATCGCGGTCCGCGACGACTCCGACTCCGACTCCAGTTCCGACGAGGAGGGCGAGGGCGCCGAGGAGATGACGCAGATCGCCGACAACCTCGAACAGATGGAGGAGGGGCTTGGTGCCGAAGCGGACAAGGTGGGCCACCTCGCCGGCCCGTCGGGCGACGACGGCGGACAGTGAGCCACTCCATGTGACATACACCCGCACGACCGCGGGGACTGACTCCGTCAAAGGCCCGCGGGACTCGACGCGCCGGTCCGAGGGCCGGCACGCGTTCGAGCCGCGGTGTTCAGCGGTTTGTTCAGGACCGGGTCAGTGGTCGTCGGCAGGGTCGGGAGCGTTCTCACCCACTCCCGACTAGGAGTCAGCGATGACCCGACTGCACCGGATGGCGGCCCTCGTGGCCTGCGCTGCCGGCTTGACCACCACGCTCGTGCTGGGCGCCGGGCAGGCCGCTGCCGAGGCCAAGGCCGGCGTCACCAACTTCGAGGGGCTCAGCGCGGAGGTCACCGGCTGCTCGGACGACGCGGTGACCATCGAGCGGAAGTCGATCCCCCACACCGGAGCCGACATCTGGCTGCGGTACAGCCCGAGCTGCCGGACGGTCTGGGCCCACATCAGCGGCGCGCCGCCGCGCACCCAGGACAACGCGGGTGGTTCCGCCCTGATCTACCGCGAGCAGGACGGCGCCGCCGACCGCTGCTACTCGGGCACCGACTCCTCCTGCAGCACCGCCATGCTCAACGACGCCGGTTACACCTCGCACGCCACCGGCACGGTCGACACCGGGTTCGCCATCTACCGGGAGACCACCGTGTCGTACTGACCGGGGGAGACCTCACCGGGGCCCGGCGTACGCCCGGACCCCGGTGAGGTCGGCGAGGTCGGCACGCAGCCGGGCGGCATCCGCACCAGGCAGGCCCGACAGCACGGCTGACGCCTCCGCCCAGCTGTCGTGCGCCGGACCGGAGGCGCCGGTCTGCCGCAGCGTCCGGCCCAGCTCGATCAGGTACTCCGCCACGCCGAGGGAGTCGCCCATCCCGCGGCACACCGCGAGCGCGCGCCGGAAGTACTCGACAGCCTCCGCCGACCGGCCCACCTCCCGGTGCAGGACCCCGAGGTTGGCGAGCGTCTCGCTCTGCCCGAACGAGTCCGCCACCTCGCGGTGGATGTCGAGCGCCTGCTCGAAGTACCCGATCGCCGCACCGAACTGGGACAGCTCACGATGCGCCTCACCCAGGTTGTTCAGCGTCTGGCCCTGACCGCGCCGGTCGCCGATCTCCGTCCGCAGCCGCAGCGCACGGCGGTAGCACGTCAGCGCCTGGTCGAACTCCTGCCGCGCGCACAGGGTGGCGCCGAGATTGTTGAGAGTCTGGCTCTCACCGAGCCGGTCCTCGCTGCGCCGCCAGATCGCCAGCGCCCCGTCGTAGTGGCCGCGGGCCTCGTCGAGCAGCCCCTGGTTCCACGCGGCGGTGCCGAGGCTGTGCAGCATCCGCGCCTCGCCGTGCTCGTCGCCGCGCAACCGCGCCGACGCGAGACCGACGGTGTGGGTGCCGGTCCAGTCCGCCCACCGCTTGCTGAGATAGAAGAACGACCACAGCGTCGCGGGCAGCTGCCACGCGATGTCGTGCAGGCCCTCGTCGGCGGCCTGCCCCACCGCCGCGACCAGGTTGGGGTGCTCGGCCTCGAACCACGTCCGCGCGCGGTCGGGGCTGTCGAACCGCAGCGGCGACGCCGGGCCCGGCCGGGCGGTGATCGGCACGGCCATCCGTTGCGGCATGAGCGCGGTGTTCGCGGCGTCGGCCGTCAGCAGGTACCAGGTGAGCATGTCGCGCACCGCGCGCTCCCGCTCGTCGTCCTCGCGTTCGTCGGCCAGCTCCCGCGCGTAGCAGCGCAGCAGGTCGTGCGACTGGTAGCGGTCCTGGCCGACCACGGTCAGCAGGTGCGCGCCGGTCAACCGGTCGAGCAGGTCGCCCGCACCGGGAACGCCGGCGAGGGCCGCGGCCACCAGCCCGTTCACGTGCGGGCCCGCGTGCAGCCCGAGGAGCCGGAACAGGCGTGCGGCGTCGGGCGGCAGCGAGCGGTAGGACCAGGAGAACACCGGACGCATCGCGGCGGTCTCGTCGTCGGCCGTGGTGAGCACGTCGAGCGTGCGCCGCTGCACGGTGAGCTCGGCGCTCAGGTCGGCCAGCCGCAGACCGGGCCGGGCGGCGATCCGCTCGGCCAGCACCCGCAGCGCCAGCGGCAGCCGGGCACACTGTCGCGCCAGCTCCCGCACCGCCGCCGGTTCGCTGCCCGCCCGCGCGGCGCCGATGACCCTGCTCAGCAGGCGTACCGCGTCGTCCTCGGGGAGCAGCTCGAGCACGAGGCGGCGCGCGCCCTCACGCACCACGAGCCCGGACATGAGGCCGCGGCTGGTGATCACCACGTGGCTCGCGGCACCGCCGGGCAGCAGCGGGCGCACCTGCCCCGGGCTCGCCGCGTTGTCCAGCACCACCAGCACGCGCCGGTCGGCGGTCAGCGACCGGAACAGGTCGGCCTGGGCGTCCACCCCGGCAGGCAGGTCCGTGACCCCGAGCGCGGCGAGCATCCGCGCGAGCGCCTCTCCCGCCGACATCGGCGCGTCGTCGCTGAACCCGCGCAGGTCCAGGTAGAGCTGGCCGTCCGGGAACCGGTCGCGGGCGCGGTGCGCCCAGTGCACGGCCGCCGCGGTCTTGCCGACCCCCGCGGTGCCGGACAGCACGCTGACGCCGGGGCCGGCCCGGTCGAGCCAGGCCACGCAGTCGTCGCGGCCGGTGAAGTCGGTGACGTCCGGCGGGAGCTGACCGGGACGGACGTGGACGGGTGCCGGCACGCGGACATCGGACGGCAGCGCCGCCACCGCCGCCACCACCTGCTCGACGGGATCGCCGCGCAGCACCGCCTCGTGCACGGCACGCAAGCGTTCCCCGGGCCGCACCATGCCCTGCTCCTCGGCGAGCAGCCGCGCGCCGGCCCGGTAGGCCCCGAGGGCGTCGGCGGGCCGTCCGACGGCATAGAGCGCCACCACGAGCCTGCTCCGCAGTCCCTCGTGCAGCGGCCAGTCGGCGCACTGCCGGGTCAGGTCGGCGACGAGGTGGTCCGCCCGCCCCAACGCCAGCTCGACGTCGATCCACCGCAGCTCGACCGCGAGCCGCCGCTCGGTCAGCCGGGCCGACTCCGACTCGGCGAACCGGCCGGTCAGGTCACCGAGGGGACGCCCGCGCCACCGGGACAGCGCCGAGCGCAGCGCCGGGACGGCCTCGTCGAGCCGGCCGGCCGCCACCGCCCGCTCGCCGCGGGCCACGTCCTGCTCGAAGGAGAGCAGGTCCACCTCGGCGGGCGGGGCGTCGAGGCGGTAGCCGAGCGCGGAGGTGCCGATGGCGGTGTCCCGCGCCCCCGTCGCCCGCACCGCCTTACGCGACGCGGAGACCAGGACCTGGACATGGTTGCGGGCGGTCGGCGGCGGCTCGTCGTCCCAGAGCAGATCGGCGATGCGGTCGGCGGGCAGCGGCACGTTGGCGTTGAGCGCGAGCAGTGCCAGCAACAACCGCTGCTGCCGCCGCCTGAGCCGCAGCGGCTCACCATCGGCCGACGCCTCGAACGCACCGAGAACCCCGACGTACACGATGCCCTCCCTCGCCGGCCCCGTGTCAGTGCCCGGCCAGCCCTCCAGCCTAGCCGCAGGTGGCGCGGACCGTCGGACCGCGCCAGAACCCCACCACAGTTGAGGAGAACGATCTCGATGAACCGAACCCTGTTCCACCGCACGGTTGTCACCGCGGCCGCTACCACGCTCGCGAGCACAGCCATGGTGCTCGGCGCCGGCGTGGCACACGCCGACATCCCGACGACCGGCCAGCTCTGCGACGCCGTGGAGAACATCCAGTTCTACGCCAACGACTACAACACGCCGAGCTACACGGTGCAGAGGGGCGAACAGATCCGCATCGACAGCATGGAGACACTCGTCGACTGGGCGGTGGGCCACGGCACCGGCCACTCCGCCAGGAACTTCATCTACATTCACTCGAACGGCGCACACCGGCTCACCAACTGCCGCTGGACCTGATCGTCGCGACGCGGGGAAGGCCGGCCGCGGCCTGGTCTTTCCTCGCGTTCGGGTATCGAGCCACGTGGTGCAGCCCGCCAACGTCGGTTGACCTGCTCGAAAACGTCATACAGGAGTCCGGCGTGTCCTCGGCGTACGCGCCGGCGCGGTCGGCGCGAGCCCACGGATGGCGACCGCCGCGCCGAGATCGCCGGCTTCGATCAGGACGTCGACCAGGCACCGGGTGCTTCGCCAGCGCCGATCGTCGTCGTCGGTCTCGTTGTTCGCCCGAGCGCGCAGAAGCTCGACGGTCGGCGACCTCGGGATGACCCCACTTCACCAAGGTTGGTGGAGGAGCATGTGGCCGACGTTCACGGCGTTGGATGTGGCTACCAAGGCCAAATCGGCTACCACCGTCGCCGCAGCACGCTCGGCGCGGCTCGGGGAGCCGGCATAGCCACTGCGGTTGCGGGTTTTGTGCAGAGGCGCACGGCTGCCACGGTCCAGCAGTCGAAGAGGCGAACTGGATCGTGTTGTCCCGGCATCATCTCACCGCACGGAACGAAGCACAGTTCTTGTGGCATGCAATCCCCGATCGACTACGAGACCAGTGTGGTCAACCGAGTTGCATACAGGAGTCCTCCACGATCAGCGGGAAGCTCGGTGGTCCCACTGTTCCTGACGTGCGGGATGGTTGCCGATGCGTGCACCGATGCTTGCCGCTGCGTCAACATCGCCGCAATCTTGTTCCGGTAGATGAAAGGAGACTTCGTGGGTATGCGCACCGTTACTTTCTTCGCCGCCCCGCTGGGAAGCATGCTGCCTGGTCGCCCTGTCGACTGGGATCAGCTTCCTTCGGATGTTCGAGTGTGGGCTGACAAGCAAGCCGCCAATGACAACGAGATGCTGACCGTCCTCGACGGTGATCATCGAGCTGACTTCGAGACCGGGTTCGACATCTACGTCACCAAGATGCCGTAGCTGTATTTTCGATCAAGTGGTGATCTCGTAGTTCCGGCCGCGCCCGGCGCACTCCGACGATATGCATCTTTGAGTCAGGCGGTGCGCGTGTGTGTTGGTCGGGACTCTGAGCCCGGTCTGTAGGTGGTGGAGCCAGTGATGTTGCTTGCGGGTGCGCCGCGGTGCTGTGGTCGGATAGGTGTCGGCGGATGAGGCCGGTGCGGGGTGTGATTGGTGGTGGTGGTGTGGAGTCTGCGGCGATGGTGTGGCGGGCGTCGAGCCAGGCTTGTTTGTGGGCGGCCTGGATGCGGGTTTCGACTTCGTCGGCGATGTGGCCGTGCCCTCGGTGACGCGTTTGTCGAGGCGGTGGCCGACGTCGGGCTTGCGCGATTTTGGGGATGCCGGCGGCGATGAGCCAGGGTTTGTGGCTGTGGCGTATTTCGTAGAAGGTCAGGCCTGGCCGGATGGGATAGCGCCGTGTGCGCGGGTTGGGCAGGTGTTGGTTGCCGTCGAACGCGAGGTTGAAGGTTCGGGTGTGCCAGCTGGGGCGCCAGAGGAACCCTGTCGGTGTTGGGGAAGAGGGGAGTGGCTGTGGGTCTTGAGGTGGTGTTTGAGTAGGACGGTGAGGAAGGCGGGGAGGGGGTAGCGCGGGCGCTGGCAGCGGTCTTCGCCAGGCCGGGCCATTGACGCGAAGCGCTCCTTTTTAGTGCGCCGATGTCGGCGTCGATCACGATCACGCGGTCGTCCGGATGGGGTGTTGCGACGTTGGAGTGCGGCGGGCTCGTCCCAGCGGCAGCCAGTCCACGCGGCAAGTGACGATGAGCAGCGCGCTGCCTCGGTGGTGAAGTCGCGCTGCTTGCAGGGCGTCGCGGAGGGCCCCTTCGGGCGTGGCCCAGAGCATTTCGCGGATGTTGTGGTGGGCTCGTTGCCGCGGTTGCGGTGGTGGGCGGGGTTGGAGAGATGAGCCCGTCATCGATCGCGGCGCTGAGGATGCGGCCGAGGAGGCTGAGCAGGCCCGTGGGCGGTGGTGCTAGTAGCCGCACGCGTGCAGGTCGGCTGACCAGTGCTGGATGTCGCTTTTGTGAATGTCGCCCAGCGCGGTGCGGCCGAACGGAAGGCGGATGTGCTTGCTAATCAGGTAGGCGTAGTTTTCGATGGTGAGGTCGTTCACTGGCAGAGTGGGCCACCAGCGGGTGAGCCAGGCATCTAATGCTCGCCACTCGTCCGCTCGGCCCACGCCACGACGTCCACCTCGATAGGATCACCCGTATCCTCTGTGATCCTCTGCAGAGAACCAGAATGCAAGTACACGACCGGCTGATTGTAGATGCACCTGCACGGGTGAACAGTGTCGGCGTTGCTAACGGAACGTGAATCGAAGTTCACGGCGGGGCGGAACTTGTACCTAGACAGTCTGCACGGGTCAGAGCGGCCTGCTGCTTCTCGTTGATCCGTACGTGGACGTTCGAAGGGTTGCCGTCGCGCGGGTAGACAAGCACGACGGTGCCACGAGGGGGCTATCGATGCCGACCCTTGGTAATCGGCGTGTTGTAGCCGGGTGCCGGTGCTGGGAATTCGGGTAGGTCCTCGTGTCAGCGGCCGCGGCATCCACGATTGATCCACATTTGGTCCGTGCCGGCCGACGAAGATGACCGCGCCACTTGGGCGTGGATGTGGGCGAGCCGTAAGAGGTGCTGATGGATCTCGTTGCCGGACGAGCCGACGATGCCGAGGTGTTGATCTTCGTCAACTGCCGGGGTAGGGCGCGGCATCGTCTGCGGCCTTCTTGCATAACAGTTGTCGCGACGGTTCGAAGCGGTGGTGGTTCTTGGGCTACCGTCGGTAGACCTTTCTGCCGCTTGCGTTGCCCGGCAAGAGCGAAATGATCTCTAACTGCCACCCAGCAACCACAGCCACCTTTTGGCAGTTCCTGATTGAGGAGTTGTATCGCCAGGTCTGGCATGGCTTACGCCCTCCAGTGGAGGACGTGCTCCCAGGGGTGGACTTGGGCAAGGGAGAACGCCACGCCGTCGGCTTGGCCCGGATGGGAAGCGCCTGCACGGCGACGCGATCTGCCACCTGCGGGATTGATTCCTGCGGAAGGGGTTTGGTGCAGTGCATGGAAGGACATCAGCAATAGCCCCGATCACCGTTTGACCTGGCTTGGCTGCGCGGAGACGATGGATGGGGAGGTGGGCTTGCGATGCGCTTTACCAGCGATGCCGGGAGCGGTGCGCCTTACGACGTGTGCCTGTCCTTCGCGGGGGAGCAGCGTGGCTATGTCGACCGGGTAGCCGCTCAACTGGTGCGGGAGGCTGTCCGAGTCTTTTACGACCGTTACGAGACCGCGGCGCTGTGGGGTGAGGATCTCGTTCATCACCTGGATAGAGTATTCCGTGCACAGGCGCGCTTCTGCGTGATGTTCGTGTCGGCCGACTACGCCAGCAAGATCTGGACGACGCACGAGCGGCGCAGTATTCAGGCGCGGGCCATCCGCAGCGCGACCGCCTACATCCTGCCGGTTCGCTTCGACGAGACCGAGATTCCTGGCCTGCTCGACACCGTCGGCTACTTGAACGCCGGTGATCTGACACCCGAACAGGTGGCTGACCTCGTTGTTGCCAAGATGCGAGACGACGCGACCAGTGACACCGTTACCTACGCCCCAAAAGGAGTCACTCAACCGGAGCAGGTGCAGGATGCTCACAGCGCCCAGCCCGCAAGCAGAGTGATTACCAGCCAGCTTTTCGGCATAACGCCCGTCGTTGGGCGCGACGGGCTGTTAGCCGACCTCGCGGGCAGGTTCTCTCGCGCTGCTTCCGGCGCTGCCGCACGCCCCGTGCTACATGTCCTCACGGGTATCGGCGGCATCGGCAAGTCGAGCCTGGCCCGAGCTTACGGTGGGCGCAACCAGGACCGGTACAACCTGATTTGGTGGATTCGGTCCGAAACTGCGGAGCTGGCAGTGGAGGACTTCCGTGGGCTTCTGGTCACCCTCGGGGTGTCGGAGGTACAGCGGTTGGAGCAGCCCGTCCAGTTGGCTCATGTGCTGCTGGGCAACCGGGTGGGCCGATGGTTGTTGGTGTTCGACAACGTGCCTCGCCAACCCGCCCTGCGTGGTCTGGTTCCTCCTGAGGGAGCCGGAGACGTCATCGTGACCAGTCGAACGCAGGCATGGAGCGACCCGAGGATAGTTCTGCCGGTCCCACCACTGACCGAGGACTTTGGAGCGGCCCTGCTGCGCGACACGAGTCGTGACGACAACGCACCCGCCGCGCGGGCGCTGGTCGCAGAGCTGGGGGGTTTGCCGCTCGCGCTGCACCAGGCCGGTTCCTACGTAGCTGAGAACCCGATTGGGCTGATCGAATATCTGCGGCTCTACCAGGAGCACCGCGCACGGCTCAATCATCTCGGCTCGGCACCGGACTACGACCTGCGGGTCGGAACCACATGGGAGGTCTCGTTCCAGATGATCCCCGAGAATGCGCAGACAGTCCTGAACGTTCTGGCGTGGCTGGGGCCGGAGATGGTGCCCCTGGACCTACTGCTGCGCAGGCAGCCGGTCGGCGACGTCCCTACGGCCGTCGCCGACCGGGTCAACAGCGTGTTCACCAACGAGCTCGACTACCTCAACGCCGTGAGCGCTCTCTCGGGGTATGGGCTGGCGATCGTTACCGACCGGGACGCGACCGTGCACCGGTTGATCCAGGCCGTCACCCGGGACAGTGCCGAGCCCCAGGGTGCCACCGCCGAGTGGGCGGGCGCTGCCGCGGCGCTGCTGCTGGCCGCGGTCCCAACCCCGCCCGCCAACGCCGACAGAATCGACACCTGGCTGCGGCTGCGTCCCCACATCGCCCACCACCTGCGCATCACACCGTTGTCCGAGAGCGTCCTGTCGCTGCGGCTGCGGCACTGGCGTGCGCAGTGGACCGGGGAGATCGGTCGCCCGCACGAGGCGTTGGTCGACCTGACCGACCTGCTCAAGGACCAGACCCGCGTCCTGGGCGAGACTCACCCGGACACGCTGCGCTCGCGACACAGCCGAGCCCAGTGGACAGGCGAGTCCGGCGACTTTCCGGCGGCGGTCGCTTCGTTCGACGAGGTAACCGCCCTATGGACGGAGACGGCGGGACCGGACCATCCCGAGGCGCTGCGAGCCAGACACAGCTCCGCATACTGGCTCGGCGAGGCGGGCGACCCGGAAGGGGCCTGCGGCCGCCTCAGAGACGTCCTCGCCCGGCGCTCACGGACACTCGGAGCGGATCACCCCGATACCCTGCGGACGAAACACAGCCTGGCCTATCGGACGGGGCAGACCGGGGACTACGCATCCGCCTGTGCCATGCTCGAGGAACTGCTGCCCGTGCGTACCCGCATATTGGGCCGTGATCATCCGCATACCCTTCGTACCCGCTACAGCCTTGCGCAATCTCTCGGCCGCGGCGGTAATCCCGCCCGCGCCCGCGAGCTGACTGCGGACCTCCTGGCCGACCAGACGCGCGTCCTCGGCGGTGACCACCCACACACACTGCGCACCCGGTACAACCTGGCCCACTGGACGGGTGCCACCGGTGATCACGAGGCCCAGCGCACGGCCCTCACACGCCTGCTGCAAGACCAGAACCGCATACTCGGATCCGACCACCCGGACACCAAGCTCACCCGGCAGGCGCTAGAGAGCCTCCGGTGAGAGACTTCGGCAGGCCCACGTCATCATCTGACCTGCGGGCACTGGCACGCGCGGTCCTCGACACCATCCTCGCCGGCGACCGGCGACCGTTGGCCATCGCACACCCACTGGAGTTCATCTGCATCCCCATCCTGCGCACCGCCGAGTTTGGGGCGTGCGGACACATCTGGCAGGTCGGCCAGTCCGCCCTCACAATTCACTGCCACAGTTGGCACCTCAACAGTTATGTCGTCGCCGGTGCTGTCCTCAACGAGGTCTTTGCCGTGACCGACTCCCCTGACGGCGAGCACCACCTGCTCAGCGTCGACAGCACCGGTTCGCTCGACCGCATGACATCAACTGGGCGGGCTGTCACGGTGCAGGACTCGAGACGAACACTGCACCACGCGGGCGGCTCCTACAGCCTGCGAGCGGGCGTCTTCCACCGCTCCACGCCCATCTCCACCGGACCAACAATCACTCTCCTGGCGGCCACAACCCTGCCTGGCGCACGCGACCAGATAGTGGCGGCCCGCACGCACCGGCAGCACGCCACACGACGCGAGGAACTGCCCGCCCTGGCGGCGCGGGCGCTGACCGAACAACTGCGCACCGCCATCGACGTCTCTCGCCCGCTCACGCCAGCCCACGAACCGGCAGGAACGCCGCCACACAGATCTCGCGTTCCAAGTCCGCCGCTTCGGCCTGACAAAACCTGACTCCGGCCCCCTCCGGCACGCTCCACCCGGAGGCACTGTTCACACACACCATCCGCCCGCCCCTGCCCGCGACATAGCCCGCGATGAACCCGCAGTCGCCAGACATGCGCCCATCTATCAGGGCCACGTGCGCCCTCGCCGCGACCGCGAGCACATCCTCGGTGAGCGGATCGGGTCGCACCACGGCGAGCCCGACTGGACGCGCGACCTCCGCGACGATTGCGGCCATGGAATCGTCGCTGGTCAGCAGTAACAACATCGGCAGCGGTCCGGGCAGTACCTCGACCGACAGGTCTGGTTCCACCGCCGCGCATGCGAACGCTTCCGCGATCGACCTGACTGAATTCTCGTACCCGTCAGCCAAATCGACCCCGTTGATACCAGCCAGGCTGGCCGGTAGGTCGCCAAAACGACTCCCGCCCGCCAGCAGCGGCACGACCGGCTTTCCAAGCGCTCGCGCGGCCTCTACCTCTCGCATCACCCACTTCGACGCCAAGGCAGCGGGGGTGGCCAACAAGACAACCGCTCGCGCCCCGTCGATTGCCGCGCTGATCTCGGCAAGCCACGAGCCGCCCAGGCCAAGCCTGCGGTCGGACCACACCTCCAGGCCTCGATCGGACAGGTCGTCACGCACTCTGGTGGCGAGGCGTCGGTCAGAACGCGAGTAGCTGAGAAAGACATGGGACATACGACTATTTGACCCGACTCACGACCCGGAACCAGCGATCGCTTCCCTCTCCGGGCAAATTTCGCGGTGCGAGACAACTGGAGTCATCTGGCCTGGTTCGGGTGAGCTGCTGGCGGCGATCGCGTGACTGAACCGAGGGCCGGGGTATCCGGTACAACACGCCAGCCGCTCGCCTTGGTCAGGAAGATGCTCGGCCATTGGTCCTCGACGATCAGCGCACGGCCAGCTTCCGGTGTCGCGGACAGCCTCCAGCAGACGGCTGTCCGGCGCCGGGGTCCGGCCACGCCGGGCACGGTCGTGCCGAGCGCCTCGGCGACCAGCGCCATCGTCGACGCAGTGCCCATCGTGTTGCAGTGGCTCCGGCTGCGGATCACCGAGGACTCCGAGCGGCACCCTCATTCCGCCGCTGAAATTGATCGGCGACTTCGGAGGAACTGCTCGGTGGGAACCGGTCTCGCCCGCCAGCTGAGCAGAAGCGTCAGCACAGCAGCGATCAGGGTTGCGCGCATCGCTGTCTCCTGTCCGGTTCATGGCTCATGACGTCGTGTGTAGCGCGCGGGATGTTGTCCGGCTTCGTGGGCCGGACGTCGAGGAGCGGACAGCGAGTCAGCCGCAGGCGGGGTGGAAGGGCGCTTCGGGAATGTGCTTGGCCCACAGCGCCTCGGTGAGGACGTTGCTCGTTGTCGCGCAGATACGGCGGGCCGCCGAACCGGTGTCCATGGGTGTCAGCTCGATGGTGTGGTCGTCGCTGGCGGTGGCGAGGATGTGGCCGTTCGGGCTGATGGCGAGGCCGTCGATGGGCGCGGTGTGGTCGGTCAGCGGGCGGCCGGCGGGTGTGGGATGGGTGACGTCGCGGACGTTCCACAGGCGGATCGTGCCGTCGTCGCTGGTGCTGGCCAGGGTCGCGCCGTCGCCGCTGAACGCGACGCGGTAGACGAAGCTGGTGTGTCCGACCAGGGACTGCCCGAGCTGCACGGGATTCCCGGTGGTGCGCCACAGCCGGACGGTGTGGTCGTTGTCCGCCGTCGCCAGGGTGTGTCCGTCGGGGCTGAACGCCACGCCGAGCACGCCGCCGGTGTTGACGCTGATCTTGCGCGAGGTCACATGAGCGGGATCTCGCAGGTCCCACAGGCGGACCGTGTCGTCGGAGCTCGCGCTGGCGAGGGTGTGGCCGTCGGGACTGAAAGCCAGCCAGGTGACGTCCCCGGTGTGGCCCGTCAGCGGTCGGCCGAGCGAGGTCATGTCCGTGACGTCCCACAGCCGGACGGTGCCGTCCGAGCTGGCGGAGGCGAGGATTCGGTTGTCCGGGCTGAACGCCACATGGGTGACCGGGCCGGTGTGTCCGGTGAGCGGCTGGCGCCACGGCACGGGATGACCCGGGTCGCGCACGTCCCAGATATGGACCGTCCTGTCGCGGCCCGCGCTGGCGAGGGTGTGGCCGTCGGGGCTGAACGTCACCTGGTTGACCGCGTTGGTGTTTCCGGTGAGGGGTTTGCCCAGAGCTGCCGGATCGGCCGGGTTGGTGACGTTCCAGAGCCAGACCGTGTGATCGGTGCTGGCGCTGGCCAGGGTGTGGCCGTCGGGGCTGAACGCGACCCCGTTGACGTAGCTCGACTGTCCGATGAGGACGGTCCTGGGCAGGTGCCACAGCCGGACCATGTGGTCGGCGCCCACGCTGGCGAGCGTGTGCCCGTCCGGGCTGAAAGCCAGCCAGTACACGTAACCCGTGTGCCCGGTGAGCGGGCGGCCGAGCGGGACCGCGCCGGCGGGACTGGACGTGTTCCACAGCCGGACGACGTGGTCCGCGCCCGCGGTGGCGAGAATCCTGCCGTCATGGCTGAACGCGACGGCGTACACGGTGTCGGTGTGTCCCGTCAGTGGCTGTCCCAGGGGAGTGGCGTTGGCCGGGTCGGTGACGTTCCAGAGGCGGACCGTCCGGTCGTTGCCGACTGACGCGAGGGTGTGGCTGTCCGGGCTGAACGCTGTCGCGTAGACGGTGTCGGTGTGTCCGATCAGCGGCGGTCCCCAGGGGACGGGGTGGGCGAGGTCGGTGACGTTCCACAGCCGCACGGTCCTGTCGTGCCCGGCGCTGGCGATCGTGCGCCCGTCGGGGCTGAAGGTCGCGGAGGCCACGGCGTCGGTGTGCCCGACCAGCGGTCCGCCGAGGGGTGCCGCGCCGGCCGGGTCGGCGACGTTCCACAGCCGCAGCGTCCGGTCTCGGCTGGCGCTCAGCAGGGTGCGCCCGTCCGGGCTGAACGCGACGGAGTAGACGTCGTCGGTGTGGCCGGTCAGCGGTGTGCCGGCGGATACGGCATGTGCCGGGTCGGCAACGTTCCACAGGCGCACGGTCCGGTCCCGTCCCGCGCTGGCGAGCGTCCGGCCGTCCGGGCTGTAGGCCAGCCAGAACACACGCCCGGTGTGCCCGGTCAGCGGCCGTCTCCACAGCACGGCGTGGCCGGGATCGGCGACGTTCCACAGCCGTATGGCGCCGTCGTCGCCCGCCGTGGCCATCGTCCGCCCGTCCGGGCTGAACGCGAGGCCGAAGACGGTGCCGGTCCCACCGTCCAGGACGGATGACAACGGCCTGTTCTCGGTGTCGAGCAGGTCCGACCGGGTCTCCGGGGTCTGCTGGAGGCGGTGTGCCGCCAGGGTCAGCTGGGCCGCGAGGGACACGTCCGTGTCGCGCACCTGCTCGGCCTCGGTCGCCGTGTGGATCGCGACCGCACGGTCGCGCTCGGCCTGGGCGGCGTCTCGCTGGCGCATCGCGTACACGGCGGCGAACGAGGCGACCAGGGTGAGCACGGCGAGCAGCGCGACCGTGGCGCGGCCCAGCAACCGCGCCCGATTCTGCCGCCGTGCCGAGGTGGCGAGGAACCGCTGGACACGGGGGTCGCGACGGATGTCGTCGTGGTGGCGCTCCGCCCACTCCCGGGCGGCGGCAAGCCTGCTGCCCCGGTACAGCACACCCGCGTCGTGGTCTTCGCGTTCCCAGGTCAGGGCGGCGTCGACGAGCTGCTGGTGGACGAGCAGCGCCGCCCGGTCCTCGTCGATCCAACGCCGCAACCGCGGCCAGGCGTCGAGCAGTGCCTCGTGGGTCAGCTCGACCGTCTCGGCGTCGACGGTCACGAGCCGGGCGTCCACCAACGAGTCCAGGACGTCCGCGGCGCCGGCGGGCAGCTCGTCGCGCCGGACCCGGCGTTTGGTGTCGTCGGTGCCGTCGCCGAGGGCGATCAGCCGCAGGACGACGTCCCGGGCCTGCCGCCGCTGGTGTCCGGTCAGGGACGTGTAGACGTTCTCCGCGGTTCGGGCCAACGCGTGGTGGATGCCGCCGGACGCCTCGTACCCGGCGAGGGTGAGGGTGTTGCCGCGACGGCGGTACCAGGTCTCCCGCAGGGCGTGGGAGACCAGCGGCAACACGTTCGGCCGGCCGGCGGCGTCCGCGATCACCCGCGCCAGCAGCGCCGTCTCCAGGGTGTTCTCGGTGTCGATCGCGGGCTGGCTCACCGCGCGCCGCAGCTCGTCGGTGCTCATCTGGCCGACGAGCACCTGGGCGTTCCGCAGCGCTTTGACGAGTTCGGGGTGGTCGGCGCAGTGCGCGTAGAAGTCGGCACGCACACCGATCACCACCCGGGTGCGGCTGTTCTCGGCCTGCACGGCGGTCAGCAACGCCTGGATGAACCGGGCCCGTTCGTCCGTGTCGGTGCAGAGGGTGAAGACCTCTTCGAACTGGTCAACCACGAGCAGCGGTTCGGCGTCGCCGGTCAACGCCTGCAGTAGCGTCATGTGCAACGCGCGCGGGTTCTCGTCGAGCTCTCGGCGCAGGGTGGCCGCGGAGCTGCCCGCGAGCGTGGCGACGCGGGCGGCGCACTCGTCGAGCGGGTGCGCGCCGGGCGTGAACAGGACGACTGGTCGCTCCGCGCGCAGGCGTGCGATCAGACCGGCGCGGATCAGCGAGGACTTGCCGGAGCCCGACGCACCGAACACGGCGACGAACCGCCGTTCGCGCACCGAGGACACCAGGTCCTCGGTGAGCGCTTCGCGTCCGTGGAACCGCGCCGCGTCACCGGGCTGGAACGCGGCCAGGCCGGGGTAGGGACAGGCCTGGCCCGTGGCGGTGCCGACGTCGGACCGGCCGACGTTCTGCCCCGCGGCGACCTCGCGCCAGCGTTGCTCCCAGTCGTCCGGATCCCCGCCGCACGCCCGCACGAACGCCAGCGTCACCGCGAGGGTCGGCAGCCGTTGTCCTCCCGCCGCGTCGGCGAGCGTCGTCGACGAGTAATGCGCCTGTCTCGCCAGTTCCCGGTACGGCGGCCGCCCCGCCTTCTCCCGCAGTCGCCGCAGGTCCGCGGCGAACCGGCTGAGCACGTCGTCTTCCACGAGCGGCCGCTCGGATCTCGGCACCGCTACCCCTGCCCCAGGTTGTCCCGCCCCGATCAGGCGCCCATTGTCCGGGCTCTGTTGTCCGGCGTCCAGCCGACGAAGCCGGACAACGCGGTTTTCCGTAGACAGGGCCTCGACGCACCCCGACGGCGGAAGGAAGACGTGTCGATGGTCAGAACTCGGGAGAGATCGACGGTACTGGGCGCGGTGTTGGTCGCCTTGGTCACCGCGGCGATGTCGTGGTCGGCGAGCGCCGCGGCCGCGGCACCCGCCACGTCGGACGGACAGGACCACGCCGGGTCGGGTCTCGCTGCCCGCACCACCGAGCGGGTGGCGGTGCCGCTCGCCGCGACCGCGGTGCGCGGGCTCGACGTCAGTGGTTACCAGGGCAACGTGAACTGGTCGTCGGTGGCGGCCGCGGGCGCGTCCTTCGCCTACGTCAAGGCGACCGAAGGCGTCACGTACACCAGCGGCTACTTCGGCCAGCAGTACAACGGGTCGGCCACCGCCGGCCTGATCCGCGGCGCGTACCACTTCGCCCGGCCGGACACCTCCAGCGCCGCGGCCCAGGCGGACTACTTCATCGACCACGGCGGCACCTGGCGCGCGGACGGCAGGACCCTGCCGGGGGCGTTGGACATCGAGTACAACCCCAAGGGCGCCACCTGCTACGGCATGAGCCAGAGCGCGATGGTCAACTGGATCGCCGCGTTCAGCGACCGCTACCGCTCCCGGGCCGGACGCGCCCCGGTCATCTACTCCACCACGGACTGGTGGTCGCAGTGCACCGGCGACTACGCCGGGTTCGGTGCGACCAACCCGTTGTGGATCGCCAACTACTCGGGCACTCCGCTGCCGCTTCCGCACGGCTGGACCAGCCAGACGATCTGGCAGTACGACGATGCCGGCACCTTCCCCGGTGACCAGAACACCTTCAACGGCACGCTGGCTGACCTGCGCACGTTCGCGCTGGGCGACTACACGCCGCCGCCGGTACGCGCATGGCCACTCCTGCGACAAGGACAGACGGGTCGTCAGGTGACGACCGTGCAGTACCTGCTCAACGCGCACGGCGCCACGATGGACGTCGACGGGGACTTCGGGCCGGCCACCCGCACGGCCGTCGTGTCGTTCCAGACCAGCCACGGCCTCGAGACCGACGGGATCGTCGGCCCGGCCACCTGGTCCGCGCTGGTCACCACGGTCCAGGCCGGGGACTCCGGCCCCGCGGTCAGGGCCGTGCAGGCCGAACTCGTCGCGCACGGGGTGAGTGTGGCCGTCGACGGCACCTTCACCGACGCCACCAGCACGGCCGTCATCGCCTTCCAGAACACGAGCGGGCTCGACCCCGACGGCGTCGTGGGGCTCAACACCTGGCAAGCGCTCGTGTCGTGATCACAGCACAACGAAAGGAACAACGACCGTGAAATCCCAACGTAAGAGATCATGGGCCAGTCGACTCGGGTTCGGTGTGGTGGCCGTGGTGGTCACCACCGGGCTGGCCGTCGGCTCCCCGGCACAGGCATCCGCCGCCACGGATCTGCAGCAGACGCAGTGGGATCTCGCCGGGATGGCCTACCTGTCGTTCTCGGACATCGACGGCGTGGACGGGCCGCAGACCGAGGCCGCGGTCTCGGCGTTCCAGACCGACCGCTGCCTGTCGTCGATCGACGGGGACGCCGGTCCGGAAACCAACGGTGAGCTGAGCGCTCAGGTCACCAGGATCCAGACCGTGGTCGGCGCCGGCGCGGACGGCATGTACGGGCCCAACACCCAGGCCGCGGTCAGGACGTGGCAGGGCGCGCACGGCCTGTCCCAGAACGGGCAGGCGGACGCCGCCACCATGACCGCGATGGGCGTGGACCGGGTCAAGACTCCCTGCACGCGGCCGTCCCCCGACGAGGTGGTCGCGCAGATCCTGTCCATCGCCGCGGAGGAGGCCGCGAACACCGCGCACAACCGTGAGATCGGCGGCTACAACTGCAACTACTACAGCACCCAGCTCGGCGTCGGCGGCAGTGGTTGCAACAACGGGTGGCGCACCGAGGCCTGGTGCGCGGACTTCGTGAAGTGGGTCTGGAAGAAGGCCGGCGCGAACGTCACCTACATCAACGGCTTGGCCAGCAGTGTCATGGACTATGGCAAGAAGCACGGCACCTGGCACACCAGCAACCCGAAGCCCGGTGACGGGATCTACTTCACCTACGGCCACACCGGCATCGTCGTGTCGTCCACGAGCACCACGGTGACCTACATCTCGGGCAACACCTACAACCCGGCCACCGGCAACGACGACGGCCTGCTGCAGAAGACCATCGCCCGCAGCGGCACCAGCATCGGCGGATACTCCTCGCCCCTGCCCCGGTAATCCCTCTGCGACGGTCGCGTCCGAGGCATCGGACGCGACCGTCCTCTCAGCTGGAAAGGATTTCCTGTGCGACGACTCATCCCCCTGGTCACGCTCGCGATCGGCGTGGCCACCCAGCTCACCGCGGTGGCGAACGCCGAACCGGCCGGTTCCGCCTGGCAGGCCGACCTGGTCGCCGACGCCGTGCCGACCAACCTGGCGCACCGGTCAGGTGCCGTCACGGTCGACGACCCGGACTGGCGACAGGGCTATGCGACAGACCTGCTGGCCGTGCACACACTGGACCACGTGACCGACCGGATCGACGCCCAGGTGTCGGCGCGGACCCCCGCCGGCACGTCCGTCCACGTGGACGTCCGCGGCCGCCTGGCCGACCGCGGCTGGACCGAGTGGGTCCCGGCCGGAACGCCACTGCCCGCCGCCGCCTCCGCGGTGCAGACACGCATCACGTTACAGGGCAACGGTTCAGCGCAGCCGACCGTGTCATCACTACGGCTCACAGCCAACCAGGCGACCGCCGCGAGACCCGCGGCCGCGGGCACACCGTTGACCTACCGCGTGTTCGCGACACGTGAGGGACTGGTCGGTGCGACGACCGCCAACGGGCACACCATCACCTCGCGCGACCACTTCGTGGCGCTGCCGTCGGGAAAGGCGCTGTCACCCAAGGGAACCGCGACCTACTCCGTGAAGCTGTGCAATCCGGCCAACAACAAGTGCGAGGTCGCCCCGGTGTGGGACGTCGGCCCGTGGAACACCCAGGACGACTACTGGAACCCCTCGTCGGTCCGGCAGTCGTGGAAGGACCTCCCGCAGGGCAAGCCCGAGGCGCAGGCCGCCTACCAGGACCACTACAACGGTGGCAAGGACCAGTACAACCGCACCGTCGGCAACCCGGCGGGCATCGACCTGGCCGACGGGACGTTCTGGGACGGCCTGGGCCTGAAGGACAACGGCTGGGTGCAGGTCACCTACCAGTGGACCGGCGCTGGCACGCCCGCGCCGACATGGCCCTATGTTCGCCAGGGAGACACGGGAAACGCCGTCAGGACGGTCCAGTACCTGCTGAACAGCCGGCAGTCGGCCGGGTTGTCCCCGGACGGTGACTTCGGGCCGGCGACCCTGGCCGCGGTTAAGAACTTCCAGCGCGCTCAGGGCCTGGACGTGGACGGCGTCGTCGGACCGAACACCTGGAGCGCACTCGTGCCGGTGCTCACGGCAGGCAGCACGGGTGACGGCGTGCGCGCGGTGCAGAACGAACTCGCCGCGCACGACCTGCCGACCCCGGTCACCGGGACCTTCGACGACAGCACCGCCGCCAACCTGCGCACCTTCCAGACCGCGAGCGGCCTGACCGCCAGCGGCAGCACGGACGCCGACACGTGGAAGGCCCTGGTGAACTAGGACCCGCCTAGTGAATCGCCGGGACGCGACGAACGGGAGGCGGACCAGCACGATGGCCGGCAGCGCGGTGCGGTACGCCATCCTGGGCCCGGTCGAGGTCCACGCGAACGCCGGACCGGTGCCGCTGGGCGGGCCGCGCGCACAGTCGGTGCTCGCCGCACTGCTCCTGTCGGCCAACTCGGTCGTGTCCGTGGACACCGTCGTCGACATGGTGTGGGGCGAACGTCCGCCCCACACCGGTCGGCGGCAGGTGCAGAACCACGTGTCCGCGTTCCGCCTCGCCCTCAGAGGCGCGAGGATCGAGACACACCCCAACGGGTACCGCCTGCTGCTCGAACCCGACGACCTGGACGCGTTGGTGTTCGAACGCGCCGCACCCGATGTTCGCGGGCTGTTGGCACAGGGCCGTGCGCGGGAGGCCGCGTCGTGCGCGCGCACCGCGCTGGCACTGTGGCGCGGTCCGGCGCTGGCCGGGACCAGCGGTCCGGCGCTCACCGACGAGGCCACCCGGTTGACCGAACTGCGGCTCGACGTCGAGACACTGCGTTTCGAGGCGGAACTCGCTCTCGGCCGTCACGACGACGTGATCAGCGAGCTGACGGCCCTGACCCGCGCGCACCCGGTGCGGGAACGCCTGGTCCGCCACCTGATGACCGCGCTGTACCGAGCGGGCCGCAAGGCCGACGCGCTGGCCGTGTGTGACGCCAGCCGGCGGCTGCTGGCCGACCAGTTCGGGCTGGAACCCGTGCCGGAGCTTCTCGAGCTGCGGCAGGCGATCCTCGTCGACAGCACCGAACTCGGCGTCGCTCGGCCCACCGGCACCGTGTCCCGACCACGGCAGTTGCCGCCGCCGGTCCCCGACTTCGTCGGCCGGGTCGGCGAACAGGCGCGGCTGACGAGGATCCTGACCGAGCGGCGGGCGGCCGTGGTCACGGGCGGACCCGGGATCGGCAAGTCCGCGTTGGCCGCGCGGGTCGCGGGGGCGCTGGCGGACCGGTTTCCTGGCGGCCAGCTGTACCTTTCCGCGGGAGCGCGGACCGCGCCAGGGGAGCTGCTGAGTGACGCGCTGACGGCGTTGGGTGTCCGGCCGGCCGGAATGGCGGCCCGCGCCGGCCAGTACCGCGCGATCCTCGCGGACCGGCCGACGCTGATCGTGATCGACGACGTCGTGGACGCGGACCAGGTGCGCCCGCTCCTTCCCGGCGCGGGGAACAGTGCGTTGCTCGCCACCAGTGCGCGTGCCCTGCTGGCCGTCGAAGGCGCCGAAGTGGTGAGTCTTTCCCGACTGAGTGAGGCCGAGGAGTTGACGCTGCTGGGTTTCGGCGGCCGCGAAGCCCGGCGGACTGTTCGCATGTGTGCGGGCAACCTGGCTGCGCTGCGCGCCGCACGGGTGCTGCTGGACAGGTTTCCCGGGGCGACGTCCCTGTCCGAGGACAGGTGGCTCTCGGCGCTGTCCCTCGTGGACGAGGAGGTCCGCCGCGGCCTGCGTCGGCGCTACGACCTGCTGGCGGAACGGACGCGGTCGGCCTTCCGCGGGCTCGCGGTGACTCCAGCCATCCGGTTGTCCGGTCTGGAACCGCTGGAACTGGCCGATGTCGGGCTGGTCGACGAGGCAGGCGAGGTCGGTCTGCTGGCTCGCTGCCTCGCCGCCGAACTGTCCGAAGTGGACTAGAACGGCCACGTCCGTTGTGGGGCGGACGCGGCCGATCGAGACGATCCTCAGTTGATCAGGTCCCGCCACGTGTCCATGTCCGTCACGCCGTCCGCCTGATGGCCGCTGGCCGTCTGGAACGCACGCAGGCTCGTGGTGGTCGCGGCGTCGAACGTCCCGGTGACCGGCGTGGACCTGCCGTGTGCGGTGAGTTCGGTCTGCAGCGCGCGTACCGAGTCACCGGCGGCACCCTGCGTGAGCGACGGCACCAGGGCCCGCCACGTGCGCGGACCGACGACGCCATCGACACCGAGACCGTGCGCGCCCTGGAAGCTCTTCACCGCGGCCAGCGTCGCCGGGCCGAACGCGCCGTCCACGTCCAGCCCCGCGTTGCCCTGACCGTTGAGCAGGTACTGCAACGCCTTCACGTCGGTGCCGCTGCCGCCGTTCTGCACGGTCGGCCACGCGAGCAGCGACTCCTGCATCGCGTAGACCACGCGTGTGCCCGGGTCCTCGGACAGCGACCACAGCTGGTCCTTGTCCGGCCAGTACGACAGGTCCTCCGGGTACGGCTGCAGGACGTTCTCGTACCGCACAACGCCTTGGCTGCCGGTGTAGCTGCTCAGCGACCCGTAGTGGGAGTCGCTCGTGGAGTAGCTCGTGGACGCGTAGAACCGGCCGCGAACGGATGCCGTGCCCTGTGCCTTGAGAACGCCGGTCTCATAGGCCTCCGTGCCGTGCGCCAGGCCGTCCGGTGCGGTCGCGAGCGTGAAATCGGCCTCGTTCACGGGGAACCGAACCAGGCGGTGGGTGTCGGCGGTCGTGGTGTTGTACTCCGACACGACCATGCTCACCGGCGTAGTGGTCCGGTCCAGCGCGGTCGACGAGAACCGGAAAGCCGGGTAACCGCCCGCCGTTGACGAGGTGTACGTGAAAGCCTGTGGCAGCATGTACTTGTAGCCGAACGCCTCGTACGTGCCGTTCGACTGCAGGCCGATGGTGTCCTGGGTGGAGTCGACCTGCCAGAGGTGGTCGAGGTCGAACACCCGCAGCCCCAACGAGGTGTCCACCACGTACAGGTAGTGGCCGTACCAGAAGAGACCGCCCGCGTGCACGGACTCCCCGCCGCTGTTGGTCATCGGCTTGAAGTCCGGCTTGCCCCCGGTCGTCGTGGGCGCCACGAGCAGCACGAACCGGTACACCGGCTTGTCCGGGTGCGAGTAGTCCACGAACGCGACCCGGTCACCCCGGTCGGTGCCCCCGGCGTGCCAGTACCACGTGGACGCGATGACCGTCTTACCCTGGTAGGTCCCGGACGGATCGGCGTCAGCGCTGGTGGTGATGCCCTGCGGGTACCAGTCGGTCGTGTTCTCGTCGTCCGCGCCCGAGATGGACTGCCAGCAGAAGGAGGCGACCACCGACGGGGCATGCGCACCGCACGGTTTGCCGGTTCTGTTGGCGCTGTCGACGACATCGGACAGCTTCGCCTTGGGCAGCACCCCGTCAAGCCCGGCGATGGCCGGGTTGTAGGCGCCTTTCTGCAACCTGAAGTTCGCCGCGGTCAAGCCTGACGGCGCCGCCGACACGGCCGTCACACCGATACCCAGCACAACCGCCGCGGCGACGACCACAACTCCAAGCAGACGTTTTCGAATGTCGGTCACGGTTCCTCCCAACGTGGACCTGAAGCACCCACTCTGGCAAAGAGGATCCCGAATCCGTCATGACCCGTTCAGGACAAACCCATGACACCCACTTCGGGCACTCGCGGTGACGCGTGACGCTCGGTAAGAAAGCAGCGGGTGACCGTGCTTCAACAATTCCGGCGGACTGGCGTGACGCCTGCTCGGATGCCGAACTCCAGGTTGCCGGCGTACGTCCGGCGGGTCGTGGGGCTCACTGGCGAGGCGCGATCTCGGCGATCAAGCCCTCGATCAGGGTTTTGATCTCGTCGCGGATGGGGCGGACGGCGTCGATGCCTTGGCCGGCGGGGTCCGGGAGGTTCCAGTCCAGGTAGCGTTTGCCTGGGAGGACCGGGCAGGTGTCGCCGCAGCCCATGGTGACGCAGACGTCGGACTCGCGGACCGCGTCGTAGGTGAGGACTTTCGGGGTTTCGGCGGAGATGTCGACGCCGACCTCCCGCATCGCCTCGACCACCGCCGGGTTGACTTCGTCGGCTGGTGCGGAGCCGGCGGAGCGGACTTCCACGCGGTCGCCGGCGAGGTGGGTCAGCCATGCGGCGGCCATTTGGGAGCGGCCCGCGTTGTGGACGCATACGAACAGTACCGACGGTTTGTCCGTTGTGGTGTCGGTCATCGTGCTCCTCGGTCGGTGGGTCGGGGATGAGGAGGTGTGGGCGCCGAGGTCAGTCGTTGGCGGAGCGGCGTTCGATGAGGACGGTGTCGTGCCAGACGCCGTTCAGTTGGGCGATGCGTTCGCGGATGCCGACGGTGCGGTAGCCGGCGGCGTGGTGGAGTGCGATGCTCGCGCGGTTCTCGGTGAAGATCGCCGTCTGGAGTGTCCAGAGGCCGGCCTCGTCGGCGGCCACGACCTGTTGACGGATCAGGGCCTTGCCGATGCCGCGGCCGCGGTGGCCGTCGGCGACGTAGATGGAGCTTTCGGCCACGCCTGCGTAGCACTCGCGGTTCGAGGTGGGGGACAGGGCGGTCCAGCCGACGACCTGGCCGTCGAGTTCGGCGACCCAACGATGGTCGGGGAGCCATTTGGCGTCGAGGGAGGCGCGGCTGGGGACGGTGGTCTCGAACGTCGCGATGCCGGTGGCGATGCCTTCGCCGTAGATGCGCCGGACGGCCGGCCAGTCCGCTGGCCGGAGGGCGCGGACGGTGACGTCATCCGGGACGTCAGCCGGGCAACAGGGGCGGGGTGCGAGCAGACCCATGACGGCGTCCGCTGCGTGGGGTAGGCCGACGCAGCAGGCGGAGTTGACCGTCACGCGGGTGCTGGTGCCTTCCTTGTGGAGTTTGAGGAAGCCGACGTCGGCGAGTTTGCGGACGTGGTGGGAGCAGGTTGACTGGCTGATGCCGAGCAGTTCGGTGAGCCGGCCGACGGTGGTGCCGCCCGGGCTGGTGGCGACGATGTGCAGCAGCCGTATCCGGGTCGGTTCGGCGAGGCTGGCGAACCACTCGGCGTAGGTCGCGGCCTCCTGCTCGGGGAGGACCGAGGTGGCCGGGGCGGTGGCGGTCATACCGCCGAGTATCGACACCGATCGATGGTGCGTCAAACAAGGGCGGCGGGCGGTGGCGACGATCAGGCGGGTGGCGGCGTCCACGCGATCGGGGGTTTCAAAGGGGGTTTGGTACCCCGGGGATGCCGATGCAGATCGCTGGATGGCCGACCGTTGCGTAGCCGCGGTTGTCCGAGGCCATCGCACCGGGGCGCAGGGGCGGCCGGTGTCGCGTCCTGCCGGTCGAGGGTGGTGAGCAGAGCGTGGGCCGGGCCGCCGGCTTCGACCGCGGGGGGCTGCGGCGCCGTCGATGTTTGATGAGGCGTGTGCCGGCTGAGACACGGGCGGCGTGGTGAGCGGAACCTGGGCGCCGGCTTCCTCGGCGTCGAGGAACGCGACAACGACGATTGTCTTCATCGATGCAAGTCGATACAGTCGGCCAAGTTGGATCGAGCAGGGTCGATGAATGGAGATGGCGATGGCGGATCTGCCCGTAGTGGTGGTCGGCGCCGGTCCGGTGGGCCTGGCGGCAGCGGCCGAGCTGGTCGAGCGCGGTCTGCCGCCTCTCGTGCTGGAGAGGGCGGCTCGGCCCGGTGCCGCCGTCGCCGAATGGCACCACGTTCGTCTGTTCTCCTCGTGGTCGGAGCTGGTTGCCCCGGCGGCTGACCGGCTGCTGACGGGTGTGGGCTGGGAACGGCCCGCGGGCTCGGCGTACCCGACGGGCGCGGAGTGGGCGACGGGCTATCTGCGGCCGTTGGCCAGGGCGCTGGGGGACCGGGTGCGGCTGGGCGTCGAGGTCGTGGGAGTTGCGCGTCGCGGCCGGGACCGGGTCGTGGACGACGGTCGGGACACCGAACCGCTGACGGTGCACGTTCGTCAGGCCGACGGTGCCGAGGAGCGGATCACGGCTCGCGCGGTGATCGACGCGTCCGGTACGTGGGGCACGCCGAACCCGCTCGGCGGCGACGGTTTGCCGGCGCTCGGGGAGCACGCGGCGTCCGGCTGGATCTCCTATCGCGTGCCAGACCTGACCGATGACGCGGTGCGGGTGCGGTACGCGGGCCGGCACGTGGTCATCGCCGGCAGTGGACACTCCGCGTTGACCGCGCTCGTCGCGTTCGCCGATCTGGCCGAGCGGGCACCGGAGACCCGCGTCACCTGGCTGTTGCGACGGGGTGCGGTCGCCGACACGTTCGGTGGTGGCGCGGCGGACCAGCTCCCGGCACGTGGCGCACTCGGCCTGCGCGCGAAGTCCGCTGTGGACGCCGGCCGGATCTCGGTGGTGACCGGGTTCCGCACCGAGCGGATCGACGGACGCGACCTGGTGTCCGACAACGGGCAGCGTGTGTCCGAGGTGGACGAGGTGGTCGTGCTCACCGGGTTCCGTCCCGACCTGACCTGGCTCTCGGAGCTGCGGCTGGACCTGGACGCGACGCTGCAGGCGCCGGTCGCGCTGGCACCGCTGATCGACCCGAACGTCCACTCCTGCGGCACGGTCTACCCGCACGGTGTGAAGGAACTGGCCCACCCGGAGCCGAACGTCTACCTGGCCGGCATGAAGAGCTATGGCCGCGCGCCCACGTTCCTCGCGATGACCGGCTACGAGCAGGTTCGCTCGATCGTGGCCGCGCTGGCCGGGGATCGGGAGGCGGCCGAGCGGGTCGAGTTGGTGCTGCCGGAGACCGGTGTGTGCGGGGGAGCCGGCGTGTTCGACGACTCCGCCGCGGACCAGTCGGGTGGCTGTTGCGGTGCGCCGGCCGAGCCGCAGCCGCTGAGCCTGTCGGCAAGGTGCTGACGGTGGCGTGTTCATCGCACCGTCGACCGGTTCTGCCGTTCGGCCCGGACGGCATCGGCGTTTCTCGAGCGGGACGGCACTCCATCACCTGGGTCGGCGGTGCCGCTTGCTCCACTCCGGTTCGACGCGGGCCCATTCCTGCGTCCAGGCGTGGAAGCGGCGTCGGTTGAACATGCGGTGCAGCCTCAGTTGGGTGAACACGAGCAGACCGGCCGCGGCCAGCCAGCCGATGACGCCGGTCACCGCGGCGGTCAACAGCGCGTCGGACGAGGTGGTCGGCTCGTCGACCAGGCGGCCTTTCTCGTCCACCCAGACGTCGACCTTCGCGCCGGCCCGCAACCCGTCCTCGGCCCACACCCGACCGGTGTGACGGGCGCCGTCGGGTGTTCGCCATTCGGCGGGCACAGCGGATTTGCTGCTGCTCCCGTCCTCGGGGGTGGGGATGCTCGCCGCCGGTGCGTTCTCGGTCAGTGTGGCGCCCACCTCGGCGCGCTCCTCTGCCTCCCGTGCGGCTGTCTCGGCGAGGTTCGTGTAGGTGAGCGAACCGAGGGCGAGGAGGATCGGCACCAGCATGAGTCCGATCAGGACGATCACGGCGAGGACCGCGCCCTCCAGCCGGTCGATGCCGCGTCTGAGCGAGTTGCGGCGCGGACGCACCAACCTGGCCAGCCGGATCATCGGCGAGATCGACCTGTCGTTCACGGCTGCCTCCGGTGCTCGACGATGTCCGCGCGTGGCGCCGGTTGCTCGACGACCACCTGACGCTGGCCGCCGTGGCCGACGGGTCCCCGAGCCTGCCGCTGTCGCCGGGTCAGGTCGAAACCGCTCCGCCCGTGAGCACCCGGCCGGCTCGGGTGATCATCAGGACCGGTGATCTGGTCAGAAGAAGTGGCGGCGGCTGACGCGTCGCGCGGTGCGCCGCCCGACCCGGCGGGCTATCCGGCGTGACCGGAACATGGTGACCTCCTCTCGGTGGGTCCGGTGAACCTCACAGCGGGGCCTTCTCCTGGCTGTGCAACAGCTGCGCCACATCCGCGGTGACCAACCCGATCTCGACCAGGTCCAGCGGACTGATGAACGCGTCCCCGACGCGGTAGCCGCCGGCGGCCGCGATGGCGTCCCGGAGCGGGATCGCCCAGCGGTGCTCCAGCATGATCAGTGCCGCGGCGGTGCCGTTCGGGATGTCCCCCAGTACGTCCCACGCGCCTTCCTCGGAGAACATCCGGCCCCCGGACTCGGCGGCGGCCTCCGCACCGAGAACCGCGCCGGCCGCCATGCCGTCCTCGCCGTCGATGCCGAGCCCGACCAGCGCGCCGATCTTGCTGCCCAGCTCGACGGCCTCCTCGTCGGAGATGTTCGACAGGTGCAGCACCTCGATCGCGCCGTCGATGTCCTTGTGCACCGCGACGGCGTCGATGACGTGCACGGTGTCGGTCTCCCGCAGACGTTCCAGCTCGGCGACGACCTGGCCGTGGAAGTTGGGTTCCGGGAATCCGAGGACGAGCAGTTGGACGGGCCCGATGGCCATGTCTCTTCCCTCCGGTTGTCACTCGACGGTCGAAAGGACTGTCACACGCACCGGTCCCGGCCGCCTCATCCACCGCAGGTGAGCCGAGACGCGGCGGATACCGGGCGAACACCGCGAAGGCGAAGCCCTCGGTGATCACGGTGTCCCGTTGGCGCCGCCGCCGGGGCTTCCGGCGGGTGGTTCCTCGGTCATTCCACGAGGAGCAGTGCGCGGTCGGTGTTGTTGAGTCGTCGGCCGCCGGTTTCCGTGACCGTGACGATGTCCTCGATCCGCACGCCGAACCGCTGGGGTAGGTAGATGCCCGGCTCGATGGAGAAGCACATGCCGGGCACGAGCGGCTGGTCCTCGCCTTCGACGATGTACGGCGGCTCGTGGGTGGTGACGCCGATGCCGTGGCCCGTGCGGTGGATGAACCGGTCGGCGTAGCCCGCCTCGGCGATGACGGTTCGGGCCGCTCGGTCGATCTCCGCGCACGGCACGCCCGGGCGGACGGCCTCGAACGCCGCCTGCTGTGCCGCGCGCACGATGGCGTGCACCTCGCGGACCTCGGACGGTGGCTCGCCGACGGACACCGTGCGGGTCGTGTCGGAGCCGTAGCCGTGCATCAGGCCGCCGAAGTCCAGGACCACGGCGTCGCCGGGTTCGATGACGCGGTCGCCCGCCTCGTGGTGCGGGTTGGCGCCGTTGGGGCCCGAGCCGACGACCGTGAAGTCCACCTGTTCGTGGCCGTGCTTGCGCAGCAGCCGGGCGAGGTGCGCGGCGACCTCGCTCTCGCGGCGGCCGGCGAATCGCGTGTGGACGATCATCGTGTAGGTCTCGTCGGCCGCGGCGGCCGCCATGGCGAGGCGGTCCAGTTCGCCCGTGTCCTTCACCGCGCGGAGCATCGGCAGGTTCGAGCCCAGTGCGTGGTACGTGGTCTCGGGCAGTGCGTGCCGCAGGCCGAGCAGGTGGACCGACCACGTGGCGTCGGAGATGGCGAAGCGACCGCTGGCCGGTAGCTGTGCCGCGGCCGTCTGGTACGGGTCGGATCCGTCGGCCCAGTCGACGATCCGCAGGGCGGGGGCGCCCACCGCCCCCTCGGCGTCGGGACGTTCCAGCACGGGGACGACGAGGGTGGGCACGTCGCCGGGCAGCAGGATCAACACCGTCAGGCGCTCGGTGATCGCGGTGGGGCGGTAGCCGGTCAGCCATTCGAGGTCCGGGCCGGGACCGACGATCGCGCCGTCCATGCCTGCCCGGACCGCGTCCTTGGTCGCATGCGCGAGGCGGGCCGCGTAGTCGTCGGTGGTGAACGGCGCGGGTTGCGGGTGCGTGGTCATGGTGCACGGTAGGCACCGAACGACACCACGCCGGTCATCCGTCGTGGGTGAATCTCACCCGCGACACGCGAGGGCACGCCGGTCCGGGCGGCCTAGCGTCGGGCGCACCGCCGAGGAAGCCGAGGTGATGCCATGTTGCGCAGGATGCCCGGTGTCCAGCTGGTCACGTCGTACCGGCGGCGATGGCTGGTGAAAGACCTCGTCGCGGGGTTCGTGCTCACGGCGGTGCTCGTCCCGCAGGGCATGGCCTACGCGGAGCTGGCCGGTCTGCCGGCGATCACCGGCCTGTACGCCTCCACCGCCTGCCTGGTCGCCTACGCGTTGTTCGGGCCGTCGCGGGTCCTCGTGCTCGGCCCGGACTCCTCGCTCGGCCCGATGATCGCCGCGACGATCCTGCCGCTGGCCGGCGGCGACGATCCCGCGCGGGCGGTCGCGTTGGCGTCGATGCTCGCGCTCATGGTCGGCGGCATCATGGTCGCCGCCGCGGTCGGGCGGCTCGGGTTCATCGTCGACCTGATCTCCAAGCCCACGATGATCGGTTACCTCAACGGCCTCGCGCTGACCATCCTCGTCGGGCAGCTGCCGAAGTTGCTCGGGTTCACGGTCGACGCCGACGGGCTGGTCGGCGAGTTCACCGGTTTCGTCCGCGGTGTGGCGACCGGACAGGTCGTCGCGGCGGCCGCCGTCGTCGGCCTCGGCGGGACCGCCGTGATCCTGGCGCTGGGGCGGTGGGCCCCGAAGGTGCCGGCCGTGCTGCTCATGGTCGTGCTCGCGATCATCGCGGTGTCCGTCTTCGACCTGGCCGCGCACGGTGTCAGCCTGGTGGGGGAGCTGCCCAAGGGCTTCCCGCCGTTCACGATCCCTCACATCAGGGTCGCCGACATCTGGCCGCTGCTGATCGGCGCGGTGAGCATCGCCGTGGTCTCGCTGGCCGACACGATCTCCACCGCCTCCGCGTTCGCGGCTCGCACGGGACAGCAGGTCCGCGGCAACAAGGAGATGGCCGGGATCGGCGCCGCCGATCTCGCCACCGGGCTGTTCCAGGGCTTCCCGGTGTCCACCAGCGGTTCCCGCACGGCCGTCGCGCACCAGGCCGGCGCACGTACCCAGCTCACCGGACTCGTCGGCGCGGTCCTGATCCTCCTGATGATCGTGCTGGTGCCGGGGCTGTTCCGGAACCTGCCGCAGCCGGCGCTCGCGGCGGTGGTCATCACCGCGTCGCTCTCGCTGTTCGACGTCGCCGGGTCGGTGCGGTTGTGGCGGCAGCGCAAGGCCGAGTTCCTGCTGTCGGTCGCCGCTTTCCTCGGCGTCGCGCTGCTCGGTGTGCTGCCCGGGATCGGCATCGCGGTCGGGCTGTCGATCCTCAACGTCTTCCGGCGCGCGTGGTGGCCGCACCAGACGGTGCTCGGCCGGGTGTCGGGGCTGGCGGGCTTCCACGACACCCACTCCTACCCGGACGCGGAACACCTGCCGGGCGCCCTGATCTACCGGTTCGACGCGCCGCTGTTCTTCGCCAACGCCAACTCCTTCCGCGCCGAGATCACGCGGCTGGCCCGGACCGAACCGGCGCCGCGGTGGATCGTCATCGCGGCGGAGCCGATCACCGACGTGGACACCACCGCCGCCGACGTCCTGGCGCGGCTGGACGAGGCGTTGAACGCGCAGGGGACCAGCCTGGTCTTCGCGGGGCTCAAGGACCCGGTGCGCCGCAAGCTCCAACGCTACGGCCTGACGCACACGATCGACCCCGGCCACTTCTTCCCGACGGCCGAGGCGGCGATCGCGGCGTTCCAGGCCGAGACGGGCGCCCAGTGGGTGTCCGCGGCGCCGGCCTCACCCACCGGTTGAGCGCCGGGCCACCAGCTTTCCCAGCTCCCACAACACGAACAGCGCGACGGCGGGGACGAGCGCCCAGGAGAACTGGGCCAGGGTGAGGTCGGTGGTGCCCAGCAGCCGCTGCAGGGCGTCCATCTGGACCGCGAGGACGGCGACGACGAGCTCACCCAGCATCGTCCAGTTCATGTGCCTGCTGTCGAAGGTCGCCGTGGTCAGCGCGGTGCCGGTCGCGCCGCGGCACTCGACGGCCGCCACGATCAGACACAGCGCGAACGCGGTGAACGCGACCGAGTTCGCGGTCCCGGGGTCACCGAGCGCGAGCACCACGAGCAGCCCGACGGTCGTGGCGAACCCGGCCAGGCCGACGGTGACGATCATCGACGTGGTCAGCACGGACTGCCCGCGCGGTCGGGGCGCCAGGGACATGAGCCCGGGGGTCTGCCGGTCGAAGCCGAGGGCGAACCCGAACGGGGCGTTGACGACGAAGTGGATCCACAGCACCTGGGCGGGCGTGAACGGTTCCCCCGCCGCGATGTTGAACAGGCTCGCGCCGAGGAAGGTCAGCACGAACACGACCAGGAGGACGAGTACGAAACGGACGTACTTGGTCAGGTTGTCGTAGATCTTGCGGCCCTGCTCGACCGCGAACACGATGGTCGCGAAGTTGTCGTCGGACAGGATCATCCGGCCGGCGTTCTTCGCCACCTCGGTGCCGCTGCCCATCGCGATGCCGATGTCGGCCGCCTTGATCGCCGGCGCGTCGTTGACCCCGTCACCGGTCATGGCGACGACGTCGCCCTTCTTCTTGAGCGTGTCGGCGAGGAGGACCTTGTGCTCGGGGGCGACCCGGCCGAGCACGCCGATGTCGTCGATGCGCGCGAGCCGTTCGGCCTCGGACATCGCGGCGAACTCCGTGCCGAGGACGGCGTCGCCACCGATCCCGAGGCGGCGCGCGATGGCCGCGCCGGTGGTGACGTCGTCGCCGGTGACCATCCGGACCCGGATGTGGGCGGCCTGCGCGCTGGCGACGGCCTCCCGGGACTCCTCGCGCGGTGGGTCCACCATCGCGACGAGGCTGGTCATCCGCAGGTCGGTGACGTAGCCGAGCAGATCTCCGGCCGCGTCGAAGCAGTCCGGGTCGAGATCGCGCTGGGCGGCCGCCATCACCCGCTGGCCCTGCTCCTCCATGCGCACCATGTGCCCCTCGGCCCGTGCGCGCAGCCCGGCGTCCCAGTCGACCGTGGCGCCGTCGCCGGCCCTGGCCGTGGCGGCGCGGTCCATCACCGCGGGTGCCGCGCCCTTCACGAAGCACCGCACGACCGGTCGGCCGGCGGCGTCGACCGCGGTGTGGAAGGTGGCCATCAGCTTGTAGGACGGGTCGAACGGCAGGGTGGCGAGCCGCGGCAGCTTCGCACGCGTCGCGTCGACGTCCAGGCCTGCCTTGTGCGCGAGGACGAGCAGCGCGCCCTCGGTCGGGTCGCCGACGACCGCGCCGTCGACGATCGCCGCGTCGTTGGCGACGAGGAACGGCAGGATCGCCTCCTCGATGCTCGCCGCGGCGCCCACCGGGTGGCGCACCTGCCCGTCGAGCCCGTAGCCGATCCCGGTGACCGTGTAGCTGTCGCCCGGGTCGACCACCTCGACGGCGGTCATCTGGTTCATCGTCAGCGTGCCGGTCTTGTCGGAGTTGATCGCCGAGGTGAACCCCAGCGTCTCGACCGAGGGGAGGTCCTTCACTATCGCGTTGCGGCGGGCCAGGTCGACGCTGCCGAGCGAGAGGATCACCTGGCTCACCGTGGGCAGCGCCTCGGGGATCGCGGCGATCGCCAGCGAGATCGCGCTGACGAACAGCGCGTCCCACGCCAGGCCGCGAGCGCGGCCCAGCACGAAGATCACGATCATGGTGAGCCCGGCGGCAGCGGCGATCCACAGGGTGAGTGTGTTGAGCTCCTTGGTCAGCGGTGACTTCTCCCGCACCGTGGCCGACAGCAGGCCGGAGATCTTCCCCAGTTCGGTGTCCGCGCCCGTGCCGGTGACGACGGCGGTGGCGCTGCCGTGGGTGACCGGTGAGTTCATGAACGCCATGTTGGTCTGGTCCCCGGGACCGAGGTCGCCGTCGAGCAACGGCGCGGCGTCCTTCGCCGAGGGGACGCTCTCGCCGGTCATCGACGACTCGTCGATCCGCAGCGCACTGGCCGACGTGATGCGGCAGTCCGCGGGCACCTGGTCACCGCTGGAGATCAGCACGACGTCGCCGGGGACGAGTCCCTCGGCCGGGATGGTCGCCTCGCGGCCGTCCCGCCGGACCCGCGCGGTCGCCTTCATCATCGCCTTGAGCGCGTTCATCGCGCTCTCGGCCTTGCCTTCCTGGCGCAGTCCGACGACCGCGTTGAACACGGTCAGCACCACCAGCAGCGCGGCGGTGCCCCACTCCTGGATCAGCAGCGACACCACGGCGGTGACGAGCAGGATGATCTGCATGTAGGTGCGGTACTGGTCGAGGAACCGCCGCCACCCGGGTTTCGGCTCCTCCTCGGCAAGCGCGTTGGGGCCGTTGGCCGCGAGCCGCTGCTCGGCTGTGGCCGAGGCGAGTCCGACGGCCACGTCGACGTCGAGGGCCGCGGCGGTGTCCTCCGCGGAGTACGCGTACCAGTGCGTGCCGGCCATTACTTGTCCTTGCCCCGCTTGGCCTTCCGCTTCCCGTGCGCGGCGGCGTACGGGTCGCGGGCGGCGCCCTCGGGCGCCTCGTGCTCCAGCTGCGCCTTCACCCCGAGCAGTTCGCGGCGCCGGTCCTCGCTCACCGCGGGGTACCGCGGGTCGATCTCGATGAGCGTGTGCGCGAGGACCGCGGCCGCGCAGATGCGTGCGAACCACTTGCGGTCCGCCGGCACGACGTACCAGGGGGCCCACGCGGTGCTGGTGGCGGACAGCATCCTGGCGAACGCCGCCTGGTAGTCGTCCCACCGCTCGCGTTCGCGGACGTCGGCCGCGGAGAACTTCCAGTTCCGGTCCGGCACGTCGATCCGCTTGAGGAAGCGGGTCCGCTGCTCCTCCTTCGACAGGTTCAGGAACAGCTTCACGATCCGGAACCCGTTGTCCACCAGGTAGCGTTCCCAGTCGTTGATCTCGCGGTAGCGCCGGCGCCAGAGCCCACCGTGCCGGTCCGGCTCGGGCAGCCGCTGCCGGTCCAGGTGCTCCGGGTGCACCCGGACGACGAGCACCTCCTCGTAGTGGGACCGGTTGAAGATCCCGATCTCGCCGCGTTTCGGCAGGCCGCCGGCGTAGCGCCACAGGTAGTCGTGACCGAGCTCCTCGGTCGAGGGGGCCTTGAAGCCGCGCACGTGCACGCCCTGCGGGTTGACCCCGCTCATGACGTGCCGGATCGTCCCGTCCTTCCCGCCCGCGTCGAGTGCCTGCAGGCAGACCAGGACACCGTGGGTGTTCTGGGCGGCCAGGCGCCGCTGGTAGTCGGCGAGCAGCGTGATGCCCGTCTCGAGCAGCTTGCGGCCGTCCTTCTTCCGCAGGAACTCGGCCCGGTAGGCGGGGTCGAAGTCCTTGCCGAGCCGCACTGTCGAGCCGGGTTCGACCCGCAGCGGCTCGATGAGCTCGGCCACACGTCGTGCCTGTGCTGCGGTCATCGTCGAATCCCCTCGTCGGAAGTGCCCGGAAGTCAGGCGCACCAACGTGTACCGGGGTAGTGGACAGGGCGACCTCACCCGGCCCGGGTGAACAGTGGTCAGTTCAGGCCGTACCGGCGCCCGGCCACGACGGCCTCGCGACGGTTGTTGACGCCCAGCTTCGCGTAGATCGCCCGGACGTGGGTCTTCACCGTGTTCACCGACACCGACATGTCCGTGGCGACCTCGTCCAGCGACTGCGTGGAGGACAGCCGGATGAGCACCGCGTGCTCCCGGCCGGTCAGCGGGTCCGCGCGCCGGTTGGCCATTGTGGACAGTGCCTGGCTGACGCGGGCCGCGAAGGCGTTCGCGGTGCCGAACCCGCCGACCTGTTCCAGCAGCAGCTGCCGCACCGGGGCGTCGGCCTGGTGGAACGGTTCGATCAGCGAAGCGGGCTCCGCCATGACCAATGCCGCGTTGAGCGCGCCGCGCGCCCTGGTCCGCCTGCCCAGGCGCATCTCCAGCGCGGTCTCGAACAGCATGGCCTCCAGGCGGGTGGTCGGGCGCAGCGCCGGCCGGACACCGTCGAGCACGCGGCGGACCGATCGCGCCGCCGCGTCCCACGCCCCGTGGGCGGACGAGGTCAACGCCTGCATGAGGTCCACCTCGGCGACCTCGCCGACCTGGTCGCGGGTCCGCGCCATGAGCTGTTGTGCCAGGGTCCCGTGGCCCAGGGCGAGTGCGCCGCGGAGCTCGATCAGCGCGCCCGTGGTGAGCAGCGGGGCAGGCACGTTCGCGGTGTCGTGGTCCAGGCGGGCCCGCCGCACCTGCGCCAGACCGTCCTGGAGACGGCCGGCGTCGATATGGGCCGCGCCCGTGAGCACGCCGGTCAGGTAGCGGAGCACGGGGGAGTCGGTCTCGGGAGTGAGGGCGGCGACGGCGTTGCGCGCATGCTCCAGTGCTCCGGCCGGGTCCAGCCGCAGGAGCTGGGCGAGGCCGACCATGAGGTGGTCCGCCGAGAGCCAGCGGGACGACGTCCAGCCGTGCGCCCCGGCGAGCAGGATGCTGTTCTCGGCCACCGCCGCCATGGTCGTGAAGTCCCCCTGCTGGCCGGCCAGTGTGCCCAGCACGGCCAGGCAGTCCACGGCCAGGCGGTCGAACCCGTTCTCGCTCGCCAGCCGTTCCGCCGTCTCGAGCTCGCGCCGCGCCTCTGTGCGCGCGCCCGCGCACAGGTGGGTCCACCCGAGACCGAGCCGGGTCCACGCCTCCAGCTCCGCGCCCTCGTACGCGGCCAGGACCGCGTGCCAGTCGACCGACGCCGGCGGCGGAGGCGTGCCCTGGATCACCGCCTTCGTGGTCAGCACCAGCTGGCTCATCCGCACCAGCTCGGGATCGGGATCGGCCGGCCACGTGGCCGACACGCGCGCGAGGTCCGCCGCACCCCGTGCGTAGTCGCCGGCGGCCAGGTGCGCGAGCGCGGAGATCAGGCCGAGCCGGGGGTCGTCCGCGACCGCGGCGCCGACCTTGGTCAGCGCGCTGCGGATGACCCCGTGGTCGTCGCCGGAGAACAGCACGGTCGGGGCGTGCCGGCGCAGCAGGTCCACCGCCATCCGGTCCTCGTCGGTGCGCATGACGTGGTCGAACGCCAGGTCCGGTCGCTCCCGCTCGGCGAACCACACCGCCGCTGTGCGATGCAGCTCGACGACCAGGTCGGGGCGCCTGCGGGTGAGGTCGGCACGCAGGTGTGCGCGTAGCAGCGGGTGGACCCGGAACCACTGGCGGTCCGGTCCGATGTCGAGGACGAGGTCGCTGTCGTGCGCGAGCGCGGCGAGGATCGCACCGGCGTCCTCACGGCCCGCCAGCTCGGCGGCCAGGGGCGGGGTCACCTCGTCGCACATGCTGACCAGCCGCAGGACGTCGGTCGTGACCACGGGCAGGCTGGCGAGCACCTCACTGACGAGGAAGTCGGCGATCGTCCGGTCCGTGGCCGCGAACTCGGTGAGGAACGCCTCGCGGTCGGGCGCGTGGCGCAGCGACCGCGCGGCCAGGCGCAGTCCGGCCGGCCACCCCTCGGTCTGCTCGACGAGTCGCCGCATCTGGTCCCCGGTGAGTGTCACACCGGCGAGCCGGAGCAACTCCGCCGCCTCGTCGAGCGAGAAGCGCAGTTCGGGCGCCCGCAGCTCACCGAGGAGCCCCTGGACCCGCAGCCGGGCGAGCGGTAGCGGCGGATCCGACCGCGTGGACAGCAGGAGCCGCAGGGTCCTCGGCAGGTGGCGCAGCAGTGTGGCGATGCCGCGTGCCACCTCGTCGCCGACGATCGTCTGCAGGTCGTCGAGAACCAGGTGGATCGGGGTCGGCAGTGTCGCCAACGCGTCGATGAACTCGGCGAAGAACCCGCGGGCGTCCGGGGTCACGGGCGGGCGCAGGTCGTGCAGGCGGTTCGCCGGAGGGACCGCCGCACAGGCGCGAACCGCGCTCAGCACGGCGGTCCAGAAACGTCCCGCGGTGTTGTCGGCGGCGTCGAGCGAC
>NZ_JBJMIE010000629.1:0-4952 GCF_045807065.1 Actinophytocola sp.
AGGAACAGCGCGAACAGCTCGTTCGACAGGTCGTAGTGCCGCTCGATGTTCCGCCGCGCGCCGTCGACCGTGTTCTGCTCACCGGAGGGCTTGTGCGGCCGGGCGAGCTGCCGGAACGCCCGCAGCGGTCGGGGTACCAGGTCGTCCATCCGCGACGCGAACGACGTCAGCACCTCGACCAGCGAGTCGCTGGTCCAGTCGCCGACCATGTAGGCCTCGCCGAGGCCGATCGTGCCGTCGCTGCCGAGGCGGTGGAAGAAGTTGGCCGGCTCGACCAGCCGCATCACCGGGGCGTCCGGGCCGCCACCGCCGAACCGCCGGCCGTCCGGCAGCTCCACCGCGATCGGCAGCCGCCGGACGGCGTGCAGGAACAGGCGCCGCGCCACCGCCGCCCGGAAGGGCGAGTCGGGCGGGGTCGCGAGACCGGGCCACTCCCGCTTCGCGGGACTGGGCACCTTGGACGAGGACGAGTCCACACTCACGTCGTTCCTCCTGGACCAGACCGAAGATCTTCCCATTGTGGCTACCGATGGCACCTGACAGAAGGGGGGCGCGCGGATGAGCGGGTGAACAAGCTCGTACGTACTCGCTACGCACGGGCCCCGGTTCCGGCCGGTCAGGCGGTCGACGGGGTCGCGACGAACTGCTCCGGGATCGCGAACGCGTCGACCAGGGTGCGGGCGTGCGGGCGCAGCGCCTTGCAGAGGGCGTTGACCTCCGCGACCACCTTCTTGGCCAGCTGCGGCGTGAGGCGCCCGTGTTCGAGGAACCAGGCGCGGTCGGCCTCGATGGTCGACAGGGCGCAGAGGTCGCAGACCTGGCTCAGCAGGTCCCGCGCGGCCGGGTCGGCGCACTCGTCGACCGCGGTGGCGAAGGCGTCCAGCACCAGCCGGTCGATGTGCACGCGCCCGGCACGCAGCACGTGGTCCTGGGCGTCGTTGAAGACCTCGAACGCGTCGCCGTCCGACGACGCCGCCGCACGCAGCCGGCGCGCCAGCCCCTCGAGGACGTGCTGCTCGCGGTCGGCGAACAGGTCCGTCTGCCAGGCCCGGTCCCGCGGCTCGGGCCGCCTGATCGACCGCGCCGGCAACCGCTCCAGGACCGCGCCCATCACCTGCTCCGCCACCAGCCGGGCGGTGGCGAGCGGGCTGAGGTCGGCGAAGTTGTCGCGGTAGTCGGTCAGCAGTCCCTTCGCCACCAGCTGCAGCAGGACGGTGTTGTCACCCTCGAACGTGGTGAACACGTCGGTGTCCGCCCTGAGGCCGGGCAACAGGTTCTCCGCCAGGTACCCGGCACCGCCGCAGGCCTCCCGCGCCGCCTGGATGGTGGTCGTGGCGTGCCAGGTGGCGACGGCCTTGATGCCGGCCGCCCGGGACTCCAGCACGCGCTGCGCCCGCTCGTCCGGCTCCGCCGCGCTGTGCACCTCGTGCAGCATCGCGACCAGCTCCTCCTGCGCGAAGTGCAACGCGTAGGAGGTGGCCAGGGCCGGGAGCAGCTTGCGCTGGTGTGCAAGGTAGTCCAGCAGGACGATCTCGGTGTCCTCGTGGGGCCGCCGGAACTGGCGCCGTTTCTCCGCCCGCCGCACGGCGATCGTCAGCGCGCGCTGGGTGGCGCTGCCCGCGCCGCCGGCCACGCTGATCCGGCCGCGCACCAGCGCGCCGAGCGTGGTGAAGAACCGCCGGCTGTCGCCCTCGATGGGGCTCGTGTAGCGGCCGTCCTCGGCCACGTCCCCGTAGCGGTTGAGCAACGCCTCCCGCGGCACCCGCACGCCGGAGAACCACAGGCGGCCGTTGTCCACCCCGTTGAGCCCGGCCTTGGGTCCGCAGTCCTCGATGCGCACGCCGGGCATCGGCCGGCCCGACGCGTCGCGCACGGGCACCAGGAACGCGTGCACGCCGTGCCCCCGGCCGCCGACCTCGAGCTGGGCGAACACGACGGCCATCCGCCCGTCCCGCCCGGCGTTGCCGATGTAGTCCTTGCGCGCGTCGTCGTCCGGGGTGTCGATGACGAACTCACCGTCGGAGTAAGTCGCGGTGGTGCGCAGGTGCTGGACGTCCGACCCGTGTCCGGACTCGGTCATGGCGAAGCAGCCCGGCAGTTCCAGGGACATGATGTCGGCCAGGTACTTCTCGTGGTGGCGGGTCGTGCCGAGCATCTGCACCGCCCCGCCGAACAGCCCCCACTGCACGCCGGCCTTCACCATGAGCGACAGGTCGCCGTACCCGAGCAGCTGGAAGGAGACGACCGAGCCGCCGATGTCGCCCGCGCCGCCGTACGCCGGGTCGAACCCGAGGCGCGGGTGCCCGGAGTCCACCAGCTCCCGCAGCTGGTCCCACACCAGCGCGCGGTGGGCCTCCCGGTCGAGGTCGTAGGTGTCGACGAACTTGGCCCCGGTCATCCGCTCCCGCAACCGGCGCCGCAACTCCCTCCACCGCCCGTCCAACACGGCGGTGAGCGCCCCGGGATCGACCTGATCACTCATGAACCATCAATACCCCGTCCACCACCAGCCCACACGGTGACCAGGCGCACGCGTCCTGGGCGTCCTCCTCGGGTACGTGGCAGTTTCCGGCTGAGGACACCGTTGCCGGGGCAGGTCCGCGTAGGGTCCCGAGCCGTGCTGCGGATCTACTTCGACGACGCGGACCTGTCCCGGGTGCGGGTGGCCAAGGCACCGGACCCGTTGTGGGAGACCGTTCTCGGTCTGTACCGGCTGACCACCGACGTCGCCGGGGCCTTCGTGTCCAGCGGCTGGCAGCGGGCGGCCCGCGTCGCCGTCCACGAGCGGGGACTGCACGGCGCGGTCGGCATGCTCCGCGCGCTCGTGCCCAAAGTGGGTTACTTCCCCGACTTCCTCACACCGGCCGAGGCGGGCGAGGGGTTGGCCGCCGGTCTCGCCGCGGTCCGGGACACGCCCCGCGACCGGCTGTCGCGGGACATCGGCTACGCGGAGCGGACCCGGGAGCTGCCCCCGTGGGCGCACCGGCTCGGGCGTGGGGAGCGCGGCGTCCTCGACGACGTGGTGCGGGCCATGGAGCTGGTACACGGCGCGATCGTCCGCCCGGTCTGGGCCGAGGTGGAGGCCGCGGTCGGCGTCGAGCGGTCGCTGCGTGCCACCGCACTGCTCGACGGCGGGGTGGACACCATGCTCGCCTCGCTGCGGCCGGTACTGCGCTGGGACCCGCCCGTCCTGTCCGCCGACTACCCCGTCCCGCTCGACGTGCGCCTCGACGGGCGCGGGCTGCTGCTGATCCCGTCGTACTTCTGCTGGGGCAAGCCGGTCGTGCTCGTCGACCCGGCCCTGCCGCCGGTACTGGTGTACCCGGTCGAGCACCCGCCGAACTGGCTCGAGGGCGTGGCCGGCCGGCACGGCCGGCCACTGGAGGCACTGCTCGGCCGGACCCGCGCGGCCGTCCTCGCCGCGCTGGCCACCACGTCCACCTCCACGGAGCTCGGTGCGCGCCTCGGCATCTCCACGGCATCGGCCAGCGAGCACGTCGGTGTCCTGCGGGACGCGGGCCTGGTCGTGAGCCGGCGCACCGGCCGGACCGTGCAGCACGCGCTGACCCCGCTCGCGGACGCGGTGCTCGCCGGCCGGCTCCGATCATTTCGGACCTGACCGAATGGTGTCGCCGCGACGACGCGATCCGCGCACCCTTCAACGGTAGGAAATTCCCCAATCGTGGAGGTCTGATCGGCATGCCGAGATGGCATATCCGGGTGGGCGTGGTGGCGGCCGCCCTGCCCGCTGTCCTACTGGCCCTGCCCGCCCAGGAGGCGGCGGCACGACCGAACTTCCAGGCGCCGTTCCCGTGCGGTACGGCGCTGCGGGCCGAGTCCTTCGCGCACGCGCCCGCGATCGACATCTTCCGCAACCCGACCGAGGCCACCGAGGGCGCGCAGCTGGTCGCACCCGCGCCCGGCGTGGTCAACCAGTCCTACAGCAACCCGGCGGGTGCCGGGAACATCATCCAGATCAACCACGGCGGTGGCTGGTTCACCACCTACCTCCACCTGCAGTCCCGCACGGTCGGCGTCGGCACGCGGGTCGTGCGCGGCACGCCGATCGGTCGCGTCGGGCACACCGGCGAGACGTCGAACGGCGTGTCCCACGTGCACTTCGAGATGGCGATCGACCGCAACGGCGACGGCCAGGCCGAGTGGGGCTACCCGAACGACGAACGCACCCCACCGGTGTTCAACGGCGTCACGTACGGCCAGGCCAACTCGCAGAGCTACCAGATCACGAGCCGCAACTGCGGCACGGCGGTCGACGAGATCGGCGTCTTCCGACCATCGACCGGCGGCTGGTTCTCCCCCGGCCGCACCCTCGCGTCCAACTGGGGCGAGCCGGGCGACCGCCCGTTCGCCGCGGACCTCGACCGGGACGGCATCGACGAGATCGGCGTGTTCCGCGCGTCCACCGGCGACTGGTTCACCCCGGGCCACACCGTGCGCACGAACTGGGGCGAGCCGGGCGACCTGCCGGTCACCGGCGACTGGAACGGCGACGGCGCCGCCGAGCTCGGCCTGTTCCGCCCGTCGACCGGGGACTGGTTCGCCCTCGGCCGCACCCTCGCGACCAACTGGGGTGAGCCGGGCGACCTCCCCGTCGCCGGCGACTGGGACAACGACGGCGCCGACGAGATCGGGGTCTTCCGGCCGTCGACCGGCGACTGGTACTACCCCGGGCACACTCTGGCCACCAACTGGGGCGAGCCAGGGGATCTCCCCGTCGCCGGCGACTGGAACGCCGACGGCACCGACGAGATCGGCGTCTTCCGGCCGTCGACGAAGACGTGGCACAAACCCGGCGCCGTCATGCACAGCAACTGGGGCGAGCCGGGCGACCTGCCGATCGCCGGCAACCTCTCCTGACCGGCGCGCTCGGGACGGGAAAGGCGCGCTCGGAAGTCCCGAACGCGCCTTTCCCGGCAGGTCCCGGCGTCAGA
>NZ_JBJMIE010000630.1:0-7830 GCF_045807065.1 Actinophytocola sp.
CAGGCGCTGGATCGGCGTGGACACGAAGTCCGCGGCCGGCCGGGACATCGTGCTGCGGCTGGTCGACCGCGCGGACGTCCTCGTCGAGGGCTACCGGCCGGGCGTGACGGAACGACTCGGCCTGGGGCCGGACGACTGCCTGTCGCGCAACCCGCGGCTGGTGTACGGCCGGATCACGGGGTGGGGCCAGGACGGCCCGATGGCGCAGACCGCCGGGCACGACATCAACTACATCGGCCTGTCCGGCGCACTGGAGCCGATCGGACGCGCGGGGGAGCGGCCCGTGCCGCCGCTGAACCTCCTCGGCGACTTCGGCGGCGGCGGGATGCTGCTGGCGATGGGCGTGCTGGCGGCGCTGGTCGAGCGGTCCGTGTCCGGCCGCGGGCAGGTGGTGGACGCGTCGATGGTCGAGGGCTCCGCGCTGCTGACCGCCGGCATGCACGGGCTGCTCAACCTCGGCATGTGGGGCCGCGGCCGCGGGGCCAACATGCTCGACGGCGGCGCGCCGTTCTACGACACCTACGAGACCTCGGACGGCAGGTACGTCGCCGTCGGCGCGATCGAGGAGCGCTTCTGGCACGCGCTGCTGGGTGTGCTGGAGATCGACCCGGCGACGGTGGCGGGCCGGCTGGACCCGGAGCAGTGGCCCGCGGTCCGGTCGGTGCTGGACTCGGTGATCCGCACCAGGACCCGGGACGAGTGGGCGAAGCGGGCCGAGGGGACCGACGCGTGCCTCACCCCGGTGCTGACCCCGGCGGAGGCGGCCGGCCATCCGCACAACGTGGCGCGCGGCTCGTTCGTGACCCTGGACGGGGACACTCAGCCGGCACCGGCACCCCGGTTCTCCCGGACCGCCCCCGACACGCCGACGGCACCGGTCGAGCCGCGGTCCTCCACCGGTGAGGTACTCGCTGACCTGGGCTTCTCGCCGTCGGACATCGACGGTCTCCGTGCCGACGGGGTTGTCGCCTGAATCAAGGGTCACATCCCGAGGTGTTACGGGCGGGTGTCCACCTAGTCTCTGCATCATGACAGGGCCTGAGAAAACATCGCCGGTGACGATCTTCGTCGACGGCACGTCGGGGATCAGCGTCACCGGCACCCTGGACGGGACCACCTTGCCCGAGCTGAACCGCTCGGTGACCGACTTCTTCGAGCTGGCGGACACCGCGCAGATCGAGGTGCTCACGCTGGACCTGAGCACGGTGTCGGCGTGTGACCGGGCGGTCTGTGCCGCGGTGCGGCACGCGCAGTCCGTGTGCGCCGACCGCGCGGTGGCCCTGCGCGTCGTCCCGAGCGATGCCGTCCGCCAGGTCATGGCCCCCCGCGGCTGACCCCCCCGGCCGCTCGATGTCGGCGGGGCACCTTCAGGGCTGTTCGAACGACCCGTGCCGCCCGGCTCCGCCCGCGAAACGGCTCGCGCCCCGCTGGGCTTCCAGTAGAGCTTTTCCGCCGTGCGCGAACTCCGTCACGAGCGGCCGGGGCGACTCCCACTGCTCGTACACCGAGGCGCGGTCCGTCCGCAGGCACGTCTGCGGGAACGCCGCCAGTCCCGCGGCCAGCTCCCGCGCGGCGGCCAGGGCCGTGCCCGGCGGCACGACGCGGTTCGCCAACCCCATGGCCAGCGCTTCCTCGGCCGGCACCGGTCGCCCGGTCAGGATCATGTCCAGTGCCCGGCTCTGCCCGATCAGCCGCGGCAGCCGTACCGTCCCGCCGTCGATGAGCGGCACGCCCCAGCGCCGGCAGAACACGCCGAACACGGCCGTCGTGTCCGCCACCCGCAAGTCGCACCACAGCGCCAGCTCCAGGCCGCCGGCCACCGCGTGTCCCTGGACGGCGGCGATGACCGGCTTCGACAGCACGAGACGGGTGGGCCCCATCGGGCCGTCACCGTCAGCCACTGGAATGAGCTGATTCCCTCGTTCGGTACCCACCGACTTGAGGTCGGCCCCGGCGCAGAACGCCGGCCCCACCCCGCCGAGCACCGCGACCGACGCGGTCTCGTCGGCGTCGAAGGCGCGGAAGGCGGCGGCGAGTGCGGTGGCGGTCGGCCCGTCGACCGCGTTGCGGGCGTCGGGCCGGTTGATCAGCACCGTTGTCACCGGCCCGGCCTTGTCAACACGGACCGTCTCGGCCATGGGTATAGCTCCTCACTAAGTCTGGTGAACGTGTAGCTGGACTGGTAGAGGTGCTGCGGTCAAGGGTGTACGCACCGTAAGCTGTGCGCAGCCATCCGCGTGAAGGGGAGTTGCGATGAAGGCGAAAAAGGTACTGATGCTCGTGGGCGTGGCTTTGGTCCTGTTCTACGTGATCACGCAGCCAGGACCGGCTGCGCAGGCCGTGCAGGAAATCCTCGGCTGGCTGCGCCAGGGCGCCGAGGCGATCATCACCTTCGTCCAGAACGTCTTCGCCTAGCACCCCTGACCTGGTAGGCGCCGCCCAGCGCGAGGCTCGGCGGAGCTGTCCCGCGCCACCGTTCGCCCGTATCACGTACAGTGACAGCCGTCCCACGAACGAGGCGCCACATTGGACCGTACGGGTGGATTATGGCCCCGTAGGCCCTGTTGGCCGCCTTTCCTCGAGATCAGGTCTGGCGAACTGTCGGTGTCGGCCTTTACGGTTCCCGCATCGAAGTGTGGCGGGGCAGTCCGCAGTTCTCGAAGGAGGCAGGATGCTCGACGATCCCGGGGTGGATGACCTGGTGCGGCAGTGGACAGAGGACCACTCGAAGGCCGCTGAGTCGGACGAGATCAACCGCATCGCGTCGGAGTGGCTCGCCGATATGCCGGTCCAGCCACAGGGGATCCCCGGCCAGCGGGCGCGTGGCGGCAACGCCAAGTGGGCACCCGTCGAGGCCACCGACCCACGGTTCTTCGCCGCCATGCGTGAGCGGCTGCCCGGCGTCCCCGCGGAACTGATCTCCGCGGCCGCCGGCTGGTGGCAGATGGTCGGCGGTCTCGCCGAGGCCAAGGAGTGGTGGGACGCCGGCATCAGCCCGCTCGACCAGCGTGCGCTCGACTACCGTGCCGCCGGTCTCGCACCGTCCGACCTCGCGCGCCGACTCGGTCCCCTCACCGTCCTCGACCACCTGCGCCGCGGCAGCGCGCCGGCGTGGTGTGTGAACCGGCTGCAGCGCCAGAACGAGCGCCGGTCGGCCTGAACTCATCAGTAACGTTGTGGCGAGGCCGTCGTTGACCTTGTGTGACCGACGGCCAGCACCCTGATCTCAGGGGCGTACTCCTCCGCGCCGGACTCGTGCTGCTGGTCCTGGCACTCGCGGGAAGTGGAGTCTGGCTCCTTCGAGCGGCTTCCCAGCCCGAGCAGAGCCCCGTCGAGATCCCGGCCGCCTCGGTCCCCACCGCCGACGTGATCCCCGGAGCCGTCGTCCCGCCGCAGCCCCAAGCCGGCGCGGTGGGCGAGGACCCGCTCCGGACCTGGGCGAACCGCGTCGCAGGCCGCATCGACATCCCCGCCAGGGCACTCATGGCGTACGGCAACGCCGAGCTGGCCCTGCGCGAGAGCGAGCCCGCCTGCCACCTCTCCTGGGCGACCCTCGCCGGCATCGGCCGCGTCGAGTCCAACCACGGCCGTTTCGGCGGCGCCGTGCTGCGCGACGACGGCCGCCCGTCCAAGCCGATCATCGGCGTCCCCCTGGACGGGTCGACGGGCGTGCGCGCCATCACCGACACCGACCACGGCCAGTTCGACGGCGACCCGGCGGTCGACCGCGCCGTCGGCCCCATGCAGTTCATCCCGTCCACCTGGCGGAAGTGGACGTCGGACGCCAACCTCGACGGCATTGGCGACCCCCAGCAGATCGACGACGCCGCGCTGGCCGCCGGGCGCTACCTGTGCGCGGGCGGCCGCGACCTCGCCACGCCGAAGGGCTGGTGGGCGGCCGTGTTCTCGTACAACAACTCGGTGCCCTACGGCCAGAAGGTGTTCGGCCTGGCCGACGACTACGCCCACGCCGCCGCCTGACCTCCCCGCTTCCCGGCCTCCCAGATCGAGCGCCCACGATCGCTCGGTACGATGCGAACAGACGTTTGAAGACTGAACCCACCCTGGACAAGCGGAGACAGTCTCCATATCCTTCGCGGCATGGTGAACACTGCCGCGGAAGTCTTCGGTGAGCTGGTGGGACGGATCGACGACGGGCGGTGGACCGACATCGCCGACCTCTACGCCGAGGACGCGATCGTCGAGCACCCCCTTCTTGGCACGCGGGTCAACGGGCGGGCGGCGCTCGGCGAGCGGTTCGCCAGGCTCGGCACGTTCCGGATGCGGCTCTTCGACGTCGTCGTGCACGAGACCACCGACCCGGCGGTGGTCGTCGCCGAGTACACGTCCCGGGGCCCGGGCTTCACCGCGGCGAACGTGCAGGTCGTGTGGGTCCGGGACGGGCTGATCACCCACTCCCGCGACTACCACGACCACCTGCGGATGGCCGCCGCACGCGGTGACCTCGACGGCCTGGTCGTGTCCTACGAACCGTCGCCGGCACGCCCGTCGCCGCCGCCGGCTCCTCCGGGCAGCCCCAGGGACGTGCTGTGGCGGCAACTGGACAGCATCTCGGCGGCGGACCCGCTCAGCCGCGCCGACTTCTACGCGGACGACGCCTTCGTGACGCGCCCGTTCTACCCGGGCGCGCCGCCGTTGACGGGGAGGGACGAGCTGCGGCAGCACTTCTCGCGCGGTGGCGGCGCGGGCCTGCGGCCGAGGAACGTCGTCTTCCACGACGGCGCCGACCCCGAGCTGGTCGTCGCGGAGTTCGAGTACGCGGGCACGACCGGTTCCGGAAGCCCGGTGGTGACGAGGAACGTGTACGTCACCCGAGTCCGCGACGGGCTGATCACCGAGTCCCACGACTACGGCGACCACGTCGCCTTCGCCGCGGCCGCCGGCCAGCTACCGGCCCTGCTCGCCGCGGCCCGGTCGGTGGTCACCGGCGGCTGACCGTTCACACCAGGCTCGTGGCTCACCGCGCGGGTGCGGGAATCCCCTGCGTCGAGGTGGCCTTCGTGGGTGCCGCCGTCGGGGTGCGGGACTCCAGGCACGGGGGCGGCACCCACCTCGACTTCGGCGACGTGGCGTGGCGGACGTTCGCCACGGGTGTGAAGGGCGGCCTCGTCTAGCCGTTGCGCGGACTCGGCGTCCGCTGCCGCTCGATCGCCTTCTGCACCCGGGACAACGCGGTCCGCGCGGCCACGTTGAACAGGCCCATGGTCATGTCCTTGCGGCCGAACACGACCAGCAGCACGCTGGTCTCCACCGGGAAGACGCCGACGTAGCCCGAGTCGCCCTCGAACAGCGACGCCTTGGAGTCGCCGATGTCGGCCTGGCTCGTGAACTGACCCGCGATGCTGGCCGCGGCCGCCGCCATGGCCGCGACCGTGTCGACCACGATGCCCCGGATGTCGCTGGCGAGCACCAAGCCGTCCGCGCTCGCCAGCAGCATGCCGTAGACGTTGGGGTCCTTGCCGCTCACCGTGTTCAGGGCGTTCTCGAACACCGAGAGCGGGTCGCCGCGCGAGCCCTGGCGGTCAGCGTCCACGGTGGACCACACCCCGTCTCCCGATGCCGAGGGAGTCCGGCGCTTGGGCAGCGGCGCCGGTTCGGCGGAGTCCCGGGGCTGGGCGAAACTCATACCGCCAGTTCACCTTCGATGCGCCTGAGGTGGTGCCGGGCCAGGGCCAGGTTCGACCGCTCGCGGTCGAGGACCAGGTACAGGAACAGGGCCCCGCCACCGCTCCGGCCGTCGCCCAGCAGCCGGATCAGGTGGTACTGGCGCTTCAGCGTGATGAGGATGTCCTCGATGGTGTCGTTGAGCGCGAGCGCGGACATGACGCGCATCTTCGACCGCACCACCTCGGTGTTCCCGGCCGCGGCGACATCGAGGTCGAGCCAGTCGCCCCCGCCGAGCGTGCCGAGTGACATGCCGCTCTCGTAGTCCACCAGTGCGACGCCGACAGCGCCGTCAATGGTCATGGCCTCCTTGAGCGCGGTTTCGATATTCATTCCGCCGGTTCTCCTCCTCATCACCACGAGTTTCTCCCTCGTCTGGTGCGGTACTGACTGGTTTGGTGCCAGACACGCGGCAGGCATCGCCACGGCAATCGGCAGCACCTCGGATTCGGTTACCCTATGTCGCCCAAATCCCCAGGTACATAGGCGGTTCGGCCCAACGGAACGCGCCAATCCGCCCTACTCTCTAGGCCGGTAGCACGACTCCGATACGGTGCGCAAATTGCATTGTGCGTCCTGAGTGGTCAGACATCCGACGGTGCATTCCCGAGGAATGAGTCAAAGTTAATAGAAGGGTTACCAGATGCGCACCGCGTGTCATCGGGCCGGCCGGGGCGCCACGTCCGGCCGGGGAGGTCCCGGCGGTCGCGGGTGAGCGCGCCCACAGTGTTAGCGTCGGGGGTGTGAAGGGCGGAGTGCTGGCTCGCCGGGCAGGGATCATCACTCTCTGTGTGCTGTCCGTGGTCGTGTGCGTCGGGCTCGCCTGGTGGCAGTGGCAGCGCTTCGAGAACGGCGGCACCTGGCAGAACCTCGGCTACGTGCTGCAGTGGCCGTTGTTCGGCCTGTTCCCCGCGTTCATGTTCTGGCGGCTCCACAAGCTCCGCGCCCAGGAGAGGTCGACCGCCGACCATGCCCTCATCACGCGAGCCGCCGGCGACCCACCGGACGCCCCCGCCGCACCGCCCGCCCCCGAGCGGGTGGAGTCACACCAGCCGCCCCCGCGTGAACCGGACGGATCGAACGCGCGGCAGGATGGCCACGACGAAGACCCGGAGCTGGCCGCGTACAACCGCTACCTGGCCCAGCTGAACGCCCGACACCAGCAGGAGACGCGATGACCGCCGACTCCCCAGTCACCGACGAGGAGAACCCCGCACAGGCCGTCAGCGACGCGGGCGTGCGGGGCGCACTGGCCCGCTTCCGGGTGATGGCCTACATCGTCGGTGTCGGCCTCCTGGCCCTGTGCGTCTCGTTCACCATGAAGCTGGCCTTCGACCAACCCCAGTACAGCGCGATCATCGGCCCGATCCACGGCTTCCTGTACATCGTCTACCTGCTGACGATCGTCGACCTAGCCCTGAAGGCCCGCTGGTCCGTGAAGGGCACGATCCTCGTCATGCTGTCCGGCGTGGTCCCGGTCGGCTCGTTCTTCGCCGAGCGCGCGGTCACCCGCCGGGTCCACCGCGGCCAGAAACTCTGACCTGACTCGGCCGCCCGAACGGGACCTCGGGCTCGAGGTTGCCGAGGTCGCCAGCTCGGGCATTTGACGATCACCGGTTCTCAGCTGACAACACCCGTCTGCTTCATCGCGGCTTGACGCATGCCCATATGGGAATATGATGGCGGCCATGGCACGAGCAGCGACGACGTCGGACGTCTTCAACGCGATCGCCGAGCCGCAGCGCCGGGAGATCCTGGTGCTGCTGCGGACGGGTGAGCGGCCGGTGACCGAGTTGGCCCGGGAGCTGGGGATGACGCAGCCGGGCGCGTCGAAACACCTGCGGGTGCTCCGGGAGGTCGGGCTGGTGGCCGACCGCAAGGCAGGCAAGCAGCGCGTGTACGGCCTTGACGCCCGCGGGCTGCGGCCGGTCCACGAGTGGACCGGCGGGTTCGAGCGGTTCTGGAACGAGAGCTTCGACCGGTTGGACGCCTACGTGCAGGACCTGAAGCAGGCACGGCAGGAGGAGTAGCTGATGAGCGCGATGGGACGAGCAGCGCAGGCGCAGTCCGGGACGGCCGACCGCGAGATCGTCATCTCCCGGGTCATCGACGCCCCACGGGAGCTGGTGTTCGAGGCGTTCACCG
>NZ_JBJMIE010000631.1:0-9399 GCF_045807065.1 Actinophytocola sp.
CGTCCTTCAGCACGGCCACCCGGTCACCCATGGTCATGGCCTCGATCTGGTCGTGCGTCACGTAGATCGTGGTGACGCCGAGCCGCCGCTGCAGCGACGCGATCTGGGTGCGGGTCTGCACACGCAGCTTCGCGTCGAGGTTCGACAGCGGCTCGTCCATGCAGAACACCTGCGGCCGGCGCACGATCGCGCGACCCATGGCCACGCGCTGGCGCTGGCCACCGGACAGCTTGGCGGGCTTGCGCTCCAGGTACGGCTCGAGGTCGAGCAGCTTGGCCGCCTCGAGGATCCGCTCGGCACGCTCGGCCTTCGGCACCTTCTTGATCTTCAGGTGGAAGCCGATGTTGTCCGCCACCGTCATGTGCGGGTACAGGGCGTAGTTCTGGAACACCATCGCGATGTCCCGGTCCTTCGGCGGGAGGTCGGTGACCTCGCGTTCGCCGATGCGGATCGCACCCTCGTCGACGCCCTCGAGACCCGCGAGCATGCGGAGGGTGGTCGACTTGCCGCAACCCGACGGTCCGACCAGAACCAGGAACTCGCCGTCCTCCACCTCGAGGTTCAGCTGGTCGACCGCGGGCCGTTCCGTGCCCGCGTAGAAACGGCTCGCGCCCTCGAAGGTCACTGTCGCCATGGTGGTCCTTTCCATTCGCCGGTCACAAGACCGCACCTCGTCGTCGCGGCCCGGTCGTCAACCGGCGCGCGAGCCCCAATCTAGAACAACAACAAACTGAACACCACGATTCAGAATCACAAATTCACTTCACCCCGCCCGCGGTCAGGCCGGACACGAGGTGCTTCTCGATCATGGCGAACAGGGCCACCACGGGCAGGATGCCGATGATCGACACCGCGAACACGTACTGCCACGCCGACTCGTACTGCCCGATGAACTTCGTCAGCGCCACGGTGAGTGGCTGGTTGGTGTCCGTGGGCAACAGGATGAGGCTCGCCGCGAACTCGTTCCAGCACGCGATGAACGTGAAGATGACCGCCGTGACGATGCCCGGCCACACCAGCGGCAGCATGATCCGCGACAGCGACTGCCCGCGGTTGCAGCCGTCGATCCAGGCCGCCTCCTCGATCTCCTTCGGCACGGTCGCGAAGAAGCTGTGCATGATCCAGATGGCGAACGACAGGTTGAACGCCGCGTTCACGAGGATCATCGCGAGCCAGGTGTCGTTGATGTCCAGCGAGACGAACTCGCGGAACAGGCCGGACGCCAGCACGGTCGGCTGCAGCATCTGCGTGACCAGCACGAGCAGCATGAACGGCAGCTTCAGCCGGAACTGGTGCCGCGCGGTGTAGTACGCGGCGGGCAGCGCGACGACGAGTGCCAGGGCCGTGCCGCCCAGGGAGATCACGACCGTCGAGAGCAGGTTGTTCGGGAGCGGCGCCTCCGGCGTGCCCCACATGTTGACGTAGTTGTCGAGCTTCCAGTTCGTCGGCAGGTAGTCCGGCGGGATCCGCAGGATCTCCTGCCGCGACTTGAGCGAACCGCTCAGCATGATCAGGTAGGGCGCGAGGAACACCAGCGCCACGATCACGCCGATGATCGTCAGCCCCCACCGCTTCGACTCCCGCCTGCGCGGGGCGGGTGGCGTGGCCGTCCTCACCGCCTTGGGCGGATCGAGCACCGCTCCCCTGGTGACGACCTCGCTCATGGCCGCTCCTCGCAGGCTCCGAGCGGCCCGCGGAGGGCGCGCGTTCGACGGTTCACTCCGCAAGCTCCGTTCACGCGGACACCTCACGCATCGGCTTGACGACCTTCAGGTAGATGGCGATCACCACGAGGATCACGACGAAGTTGACCACCGAGAGGGCGCTCGCGGTGTCGATCTGCCGGTCGCTCTGGATGATCTTGAACATCAGGGTGGTCGTGGTGTCCGCGTCGTAGCCGGGTATCGAGCCGGTCATGGTCTTCAGGATCGGCAGCGAGTTGAACACGTTGATGATGTTGATGATCGCGGCGACCGCGAGCGCGGGCCGCAGCATCGGGAACACGACCTGCCAGTACGTCTGGACCCTGCCGGCGCCGTCGATCTGCGCCGCCTCCAGCACGTCCTCCGGGACCGTCTGCAGGCCGGACAGCACCACGAACGTCGTGAACGGCACCGACACGAACACCGCGACCGCCATCGCGGAGAGGAAGCCGGGCGTCGCGTTCTTGAGGAAACCGTACGGCTGGTCGAGGATCCCGATGTCCACGAGGAACTTGTTGATGATCCCGTAGAACGGGTCTAGCCCGTAGACGAACACCGTCGAGGTCATCACGACCGACGCCGCCCACGGCACGATGATGACCATGCGGAGGATCTTGCGCCCCGGGAACTTCTTGTTCAGGAACTGCGCCAGCACCAGCGAGATCAGCACCGTCGCGAGCACGATGCCGAAGGTCCAGACGATCGTGTTGACGAGCACGGTCGGCAGTGGGTCGAGCCCGAACACCGTCTTGTAGTTGTCGAAACCGGTCCAGCCGCGGTCCTTGCCGAACCGCGACAGGTCGCGGAAGGACGTGTAGACCATGAAGCCGACGGGGAAGATCACCACCCCGCCGATGAGGACCAGCGCCGGTGCCAGCCACGGGAGAGCCTGCAGGGTCGTCTGCCGGCGAGCATGCCGCTTCAACGCCTTGTTACGTGTGGTTGCCACCGAACGCCTCCTGGGTACCGGCGTGGGGCCCCCGACGGGACCCCACGCCGCCCGATCTCACGGTTTTCTGTGCCTCAGCCGCTGGCGTCGGCCTTGGCCTGGATCTCCTTGAGCACGTCCGCCGGCGACTTGGACGCGATCTCGCCGACCAGGGACTTGAACGCACCGGACGTCTGCCCCCACGCCGGGTTGGTCGCCGGGTAGAACTTCGCGCTCGGCAGCGACTCGAGGAACGTCTTCAGCTCCGGCTTGGCGGCCGCCGCGTCGGCGCCGGACTTGGTGGCCGGGATGAAGCCCTCGTTGTCGTTGAACTTCACGTAGTTCGTCTTCTCGTAGAAGAAGTCAAGGAACTTCGCGATCGAGGCCTGCTTGTCCTTGTCGTTGTTGAAGCCGACGAAGTAGTCGGCGACACCCAGCGTGACCGGCTTGCCGTCCTTGGTGGGGCTCGGCGCGATGGCCCAGTCGAGGTCCGGCGCCTTCTCCTTGATCTGGCCGACGATCGGCGGCAGGCCCTCGATCATGCCGATCTTGCCCTGGATGAACACGTTCAGCAGCGGCGTGCGGTCGGTCGCGCCGGGGTCCGGCTGCGTGGCACCCTCACTGATCATGCGCTTCATGAAGGTCAGGGCTTCGGTGGCCTGCGGCGTGTCGATCGTCATCTTGCCGCTCTTCTCCCAGGACGCGCCGGCGCCGTAGGCCCAGATCGACGTCTCGGCCTGCGCCTCCTCGGAGCCGAGGGGCATGCCGTAGCCGTAGACGCCGCCGCCGAGCGCGGAGATCTTCTTCGCGTCGGTGAGCAGCTCGTCCCAGGTCTTCGGCGGCGCGGCGATGCCGGCCTGCTGGAAGAGGGTCTTGTTGTAGAACAGCGCGCGGGTCGAGGCGACCGTCGGCACGCCGTAGGCCTGGCCCTTGATCTTGGCGCTGTCGATGAAGGCCGGCTCGATGTCCTTGTACGTGTCGGGCGAGACGATCTCGTCGGCCTTGTACAGCAGGTCGTCCGTGGCGTAGGCCGGGCCGGCGGCGTCCAGCTCGAGGATGTCCGGCGCCTTGTTGTTCTGGATCTTGGTGTCGACGACCTTGTAGATGTCGTCCCAGCTCTGGGTCTCGAGCTTGACGTCGATGTTCGAGTTCTTGGCCTCGAAGTCCTTGACCAGCTGCTCCCAGTACGGCTTGGTCTTGTCACCGTAGATGGGCACCAGCAGGTCGAGGCTGACGTTGCCGTCGCCGCTGCCGGAGTCGCTGCCGCAGCCGGCGAGTCCGAGCGCCGCCGTGGTAGCCACCACGACAGCCATTGTGACGCGCCTCAAGATGTCCTCCGTTTCCGCCTGGCCGGTCCGCTCCGCCTGGCTGGGTCACCGCCCGCGCACCCAAGGGGCCGAACGGCGATTGGTTTATACCACTTGTTCACCCGGACGCCGCCGATCGTCCTCAACTGGTTACGAGCGGCACCGGATTTCGCAACATCGTCCGAACACGTTCCGTTATCTCCGCTGCTGTACCGGTCGCGGAGAAGCCCGCGGCGAGCCGGTGGCCGCCACCGCCGAGCCCGACCGCCGCCGCCCGCACGTCGACGGCGCTCTTCGCACGCAGCGAACCCGTCCACTCCCCCGGCGCCTTCTCCTTGAGCACCAGCGCGACCTCGGCCTCGACCGTCGTGCGCAGGACGTCCACGCCCGACTCGACCTCCTCGAACCGCACGCCGACCTGGTCGGCCAGCGTCACCGACGTGTGCACGAGGCCGAGCCCGCCCGCGGCGTCCGGCTCCAGCACGGCCCGCGCGAGCACGCGGGCGAGCATGGGCAGCCACGCGAACGGGTGGGTGTCGAGCAGTGCCCGGCCGAGATCGTCCGGGTCGGCGCCGGCCTCGATCAGCCGCGCCGTGATCTGGTGGGTGTGCGGGCTCGCGCGGCGGAACGAGCTGGTGTCGGTGACGAGCCCGGCGTAGACGCAGCGGGCGATGTCCGCGTCCAGCCGCTCCCCCAGCTCGTCCAGGACGGCGAGCACGAGCACCGCGGTGGCCTCCGCGGTGTCGTCGACGACGTGGTGGGTGCCGAAACGGGTGTTGGACGCGTGGTGGTCGATGACGAGCACGTGGCCGGCCCTGGCGATCCGGTCCTCCAGCCGGCCGAGGCGCGCCGCGCTGGCGGCGTCGAGCGCGACCAGCAGCTCCGGGTCGGCCGGCACGTCGCCGGCCGGCACGACGAGACCCGCCGTGTCGAGGGGCCGGAGCGTCTCCGGCAGCTCGGCCGGCGACCCGAACGACACCCGAACGGTGGCGCCCCTCCGGTGGAGGGCAAGGCCGAGCGCGAGGGCGCTGCCCAGCGCGTCGGCGTCGGGGTTGACATGCGCGAGCAGCGTCACGTCGGAGGCGTCGCGGAGCAGGTCCGCGGCGACGCGAAGATCGGCGGTCAGCATCGGCCCAGCCTCACGCACCCGGCCGGCCTCGTCCAGTCCGGGCTTGCGACCGGGGTCTGACCAGGCGCTACTCGGCCGCGAGGCAGGGAGACTCCGCCCCCAGCAGGAGTTCGTCGTGATCGTTGTCGCGCAGGGACATGCGGAACCCGTCGGTGGTGCTCTGGACCCACAGGTAGTGGCGTTCCGGGCGCAGGTCGTCGAGCAGCTTGAAGTCGTGCGCCTCCCACCAGTGCAGCAGGGTGTCGAAGTACTTGTCGTCGACGGCGACACCGCGGACGAAGTACGTGCTGACGACGGTCACGCGCCCCTTGGGTTGACCCTTGCAGACCACAGAGGACGGTTGCGCGGCGGCCTCCAGGTGGGCACCCGCCGGCAGCGCGGCCGCGGCGCGCTGGATGTAGGCCTCCACGCGGTCGTAGGCCTCCGACTCCGTCACCGGCTCGAGCTCGGCCCTGCTCGACCCGCAGCCGGCGAGCAGCAGCGCGGTGAGCAACAACAGGAACATCCGCTTCATGGCGCACGGTCCGCCTCGAGTGCCGGCCTGTCGTACGCCGTGAATGCCGCGACCACGAGAACAAACCACCTTCGTCGGGTTCCAGTACTCGCCGTGGGTCGAGCGGGGTGACCGCGTGCGCCGAGGGCGGAGACACGTGAATGATGTCGCTAACCGCGTTCGCGGTACAGACCCATTGTCCACCGTCCTACGGCGGACCCGTTCGGGGCGTGGTGCCGTGCGTCCGTCACTCGCCGGGGACAAGGATCTTGGCGACGTCCCGGGCCACCTCGCCGAGATCGTCACCGAGATCGTCCGGCAGGGCGCCGGTGAGTGACAGCGTCGCGAACCCGTGCACGAGCGACCACGCGGCGATGCCCGTGAGCCGGGCCTCGCGGCCGGTGCGGGCGGTCCTGGTGCGGACGCCATGCACCAGCGCCTGGCTCGCCCGCTGCCTGGCGGCCACCACGGCTGGGTCGTCGCGGTGGTAGGTGTCGGGGCGGAACATCACCTCGAAGTGCGCCCGGTGCGTGGTCGCGAACCGCACGTACGCCACCCCGGCCTCGACGAACTCGTCCCCGGCCGCGTCCAGCGCGTCGGCCAGGAGCCCGTAGCCCTCGGCGGCCAGCGCGGTCAGCACCCCCGCCTTGTCACCGAAGTGGTGAATCGGCGCCGCGTGGGAGACCCCGGCACGGCGGGACACCTCACGCAGGCTCAACGCCGCCGGCCCGTTCGCCGTGATCGACTCGACGGCCGCGTCCAGGATGGCCCGCCGCAGGTCCCCGTGGTGGTAGGGCATGCGGTTATCTTACCACTGGAAAGATATATGCGCGCACGGTTCGTGACCCGTCGTGACGTACTGACGGAGATGCGAGTGCTCAACGACGGTCAGTACGTGGCGGACCTGACGCGGCGGGTCGACCGTGTGGAGCGCGACGGCACGACGCGATGTCAGTCGACCTCGACGTCGTCGTCTTCGCGGGGGGCTCGGTACGGGTCCGGGTCGCCGGCGGGTTGGGCGCCGTTGGCCAGGCGGGCTACTTCCGCGTCGGCCGCGGCGGCGCGGGCCAGGAGGTCTTCGATGTTCTTCGCGTCTTCCGGGACGGTGTCCGCGACGAAGGTCAGGGTCGGGGTGAAGCGGACGCCGGTGCCGGCGCCGACCATCGAGCGCAGGACGCCCTTCGCCGACTCCAGGGCCAGTGCGGCGCCGGTGGTGTCCGGTGCGGCGTCGAGCTTGTCGCCCAGCACGGTGTAGTACACGGTCGCGTCGTGCAGGTCCGCCGTGACGCGGGCGTCGGTGATCGTCACGCGGGCGAGCCGCGGGTCCTTCACCTGGTGCTCCAGCGCGGACGCCACGATCTGCGCGATGCGCTTCGCGAGCTTGCGGGCGCGTGGTGCGTCAGCCACGACGAAACTCCTCAGTCGACGGGGTCAGTCTTCGGGGCCCAGCCATCGGCGGCGGGCCGACAGCAGGTCCAGCTCGGGTCTACCCGCGACCAGCCGCTCACACGCGTCCAGCACGTCGTCCACATGTGACGCGTCGGCGGCGACCACGGCGACTCCGATCAGTGATCGCCGGTGCTTGTCCAGGTGGCCGGCCTCGGCGGCCGTCACCTCGAACTTCCGGCGCAGCTCGGCGATGACCGGCCGCACGGCCGATCGCTTCTCCTTCAGTGAGCGGATGTCGCCGAGCAGCACATCCAGCTCGAGAGCCCCCACGTACAACGGAAATCCTCAAACGAGCCAGGCCCCGGCGCCGTCCGGGAGACGGCGCCGGGGCAGACAAACTCAGTCGCGCGGCTTCTCGCGCAGCTCGTAGGTCTCGATGATGTCCTCGATCTTGAGGTCACCGTACGAGCCGAGCGTGAGACCGCACTCGAAGCCCTCGCGGACCTCGACGGCATCGTCCTTGAACCGCCGCAGCGAGCTGATCGGCAGGCTCTCCTGGATGACGACGCCATCGCGGATGAGCCGGGCCTTCGCGTTGCGCCGGATCTCACCGGAGAGCACCATGCAACCCGCGATCGTGCCGACCTTGGAGGACTTGAACACGTCGCGCACCTCGGCGCGCCCGAGCTCCACCTCTTCGTAGATCGGCTTGAGCATGCCCTTCAGGGCCTGCTCGATCTCGTCGATCGCCTGGTAGATGACCGAGTAGTAGCGGATGTCGATGCCCTCGCGGTTGGCCTGCTCGGAGACCTTCGCCTCCGCGCGGACGTTGAACCCGAGGATGATCGCGTCGGACGCGATCGCCAGGTCCACGTTGGCCTTGGTGATGCCACCGACACCGCGGTCGATGACCCGCAGCTCCACCTCGTCGCCCACGTCGAGCTGTGTGAGCGCGTCCTCCAGTGCCTCGACGGTACCGGAGTTGTCACCCTTGATGATCAGGTTGAGCTGGCTGGTCTCCTTCAGCGCGGAGTCCAGGTCCTCGAGGCTGACCCGCTTGCGCCGCTGGGCGTTGGCCGCGTTGCGCATGCGGGCCGCCCGGCGCTCGGCGATCTGGCGGGCCGTGCGGTCCTCGTCGACCACCAGGAACGTGTCGCCCGCACCCGGCACCGACGTGAAGCCGATGACCTGGACCGGACGCGAGGGCAGCGCCTCGATGACGTCCTCGTTGAACTCGTCGACCATCCGCCGCACGCGGCCGTACGCGTCGCCGGCGACGATCGAGTCGCCGACCCGCAGCGTGCCGCGCTGGACCAGCACCGTGGCGACCGGGCCGCGACCGCGGTCCAGGTGCGCCTCGATGGCGACGCCCTGCGCCTCCATGTCCGGGTTGGCCCGCAGGTCGAGCGCCGCGTCCGCGGTGAGCACGACAGCCTCGAGCAGCCCGTCGATGTTGATGTTCTGGCGCGCGGAGATGTCGACGAACATGGTGTCGCCGCCGTACTCCTCGGCCACGAGCCCGTACTCGGTGAGCTGCTGGCGCACCTTCTGCGGGTTCGCGCCCTCCTTGTCGATCTTGTTGACCGCCACCACGATCGGCAGGCCGGCGGCCTGCGCGTGGTTGATGGCCTCCACCGTCTGCGGCATGACGCCGTCGTCGGCGGCGACCACGATCACCGCGATGTCCGTGGAGTTCGCACCGCGAGCACGCATGGCGGTGAACGCCTCGTGACCCGGGGTGTCGATGAAGGTGATCAGCCGGTCGTTGCCGTCGACGGTCACCTTCACCTGGTAGGCGCCGATGTGCTGGGTGATGCCACCGGCCTCGCCCTCGTGCACCGTCGTCTTGCGGATCGTGTCCAACAGCCGCGTCTTACCGTGGTCGACGTGACCCATGACGGTCACGACCGGCGGCCTGGACTGCAGCTCCTCCTCGCCACCGGCGTTCTCGCCGTAGGAGATGTCGAAGGAGTCGAGCAGCTGGCGGTCCTCCTCCTCCGGGGAGACGACCTGCACCTTGTAGTTCATCTCGGTGCCGAGCAGCTCGAGGACGTCGTCGGAGACCGACTGCGTCGCCGTGACCATCTCACCGAGGTGGAACAGCACCTGCACCAGCGAGGCCGGGTTGGCGTTGATCTTCTCGGCGAAGTCGGTCAGCGAGGCGCCACGCGGGAGCCGGATGGCCTCGCCGTTGCCCTTGGGCAGGCGAACACCGCCGACGCTGGGCGCCTGCATGTTCTCCATGTACTCCTGGCGCTTCTGCCGCTTCGACTTGCGGCCACGCCGGGACGGCCCACCGGGACGGCCGAAGGCACCCGCGGCACCGCCGCGACCACCGCCGGAGCCGGGACGGCCGCCACCGCCACCGCGGAAGCCACCGCCACCACCGGCCGGCGCACCACCGCCGCCACCGGGACCGCCACCAGGGCCGCGGTAGCCACCGCCACCGC
>NZ_JBJMIE010000632.1:0-2157 GCF_045807065.1 Actinophytocola sp.
AGCCGTCAAACGAAGCACCGGATAGCGCGTGCCCGAGCCGAGCGCCAGCCTGAACTGGGCGACGACGGGAGAGGGGACCGATGCGGATCGCGATGGTGGGCGAGCTCATGGAGGAAGGCGCGGGGCCCGTCGCCGAGCTGTCGGCCGCACTCACCGCGCAGGGGCACGAGGTGACCGTCTACTGCCGACAGGAGGACCGCGGCGCGCCCCGAGAGGTCGTGACGGCCGCCGGCTACCGGGTCGTGCGCACCGCATCCGGCCCCGACGACCAGGTCACCGCGGACGCGGCCGTGCTGACCCGCGCCCTCGACGCCGCATGGGCGCGGGACCGGCCCGACGTGCTGCACACCCATTCGTGGACCACCGTCCCCGCCGCCGCGGCGGCCGCCGCGCCACGCGGCATCCCGACCGTGCACAGCTTCCGGCCGCACCCGGGTTCGAACGGCTCGGCCGAGCTGGAGGGCGTGCTCACCACGACCGCCGACCGGGTGACGTCCACCTGTACCGCGCACGTGGACGTGCTCGTGCGGGCCGGGATGCCCCGCGCGCACGTCTCGATCGTGCCGGACGGTGTCGACGCGGACCTCTTCCGGCCGGAGGGGCTGGCCGAGCCCACCGGCAGCCGGCACCGGCTGGTCGCGCTCGACGCCCGGTCACCGCACGCCGGGGTCAGCACCACGATCGCCGCGCTGCGGGCGCTGCCCGACACCGAACTGGTCGTCGCCGGCGACCCGACCGAGGAGCTGCGCGAGTACGCCGACCTGCTCGGGGTCACCGACCGCGTGCGGTTCACCGGCCCGCTGCCCTACGTCGCGCTGCCCGCGTTGCTGCGCTCGGCCGACGTGGCGGTCTGCACACCGTGGCACGAGCCGTGCCAACCGGGCGTGCTCGAGGCGATGGCGTGTGGCGTTCCCGTGGTCGCCACGACCGTCGGACCGCTGCCCGACATCGTGGTCGACAAGGTCACCGGTCTGCTGGTGCCGCCCCACAGGCCGCGCGACCTCGCGTCCGCCCTCCGCCGCCTGCTCGCCCAGTCCGTCACCCGGGAGCAGTACGGTGCCGCCGGCCGCGACCGGGTCGAGGCCCGCTTCGTGTGGCGGCGCATCGCCGCCGAGTTCGTCCGCGTCTACCAGCAGGCCGGCGCGACCTCACCCGAAGGCCAGGTCGCGGCCCCGGCCCCCCGGCGGCCCATGCAGGTCGTGCCCTGACCGGAAGTCCGTGCCTCACAACAGGCTGGGCGGGTTGTTCAGCGCGACCAGGGCTCCTGGCGCCACTGGACCGTCTCCGCGGTCGAGTCGCGGGGGGTGCGGGGTTCCGGGGCCAAGCGCGCGGCGCTCGTCACCACGCTGTTCAGCAGCAGGGTGATGACCAGGCCGATCAGCAGGTTGAGGATGCCGGTGAAGATCGTGCTGGCGCGGTCGACGGACAGGCTGAGCGGCATGACCACGGCGATCAGCGTCAGCAGCACCATGATCCACCCGAAGAACTGGCCCGCCCTCGGCGTGCTGACCAGCAGCAGCTGCAGCAGACCGGTCGCGAGCAGTGCGCACGCCGCCGCCACCAGGGCGTAGGTCACGGTGCTCGCGTTGCCCCAGACGCCCTCGCCCTTGGGGGCGAGCACGGCCACGTCGAGGATGCCGCGTGCGACCAGGATGCCGAGGATCGCGACCAGCGCCGCCACGATGGCGGTCGCCACACCACCCGCCCACAGCCGGCCCGCGTCGTACCGGTGTCGCGGTTCCGGATCCATCGCCATCGTGTCCTCCGGTGTCGCTCGCGTGTACCTCTCGTGGCAATAGCCCGGGACCGCCACGCACAAACCGGTTTCGCCGGATCGGTGCTGGGTCGGGCGGCTCGAGCGCGCCCACCTGTCGCGGGTCCCCGCGGGACCCGTCTCTCCACTATCGCTCAACCGGGTGGGGTTGACCAGAGACCGGGGCCCGGGGCGGCAGGTCGAACGTCTCCGGGCGGACGGCCCGCACCACGTCGAGGAAGCCCTTCGGCCCGGTCGAACGCAACGCCTCGACCAGTTGTGGGGTGCCCGCGGAGAGCACCCCGTCGGTGGCGAGGACGAGCGTGCTGACGGGTGGTGACGAGTGCGCCGTCGTCGACCGCTCGGCGGTCTCGATCGCGCCGGCGAGCACGCCGGCCGCGGTC
>NZ_JBJMIE010000633.1:0-7635 GCF_045807065.1 Actinophytocola sp.
CACCGAGATCCTCGCGCCGCCGGCCGGTAGCGCGGACAGCAGCGCGGCTCGTGCGGACACGAGCGTCCCGGCGTCGGCCAGGGAGAGCACGCCGGCGACGTGTGCCGCGGCGATCTCGCCGATGGAGTGGCCGGCCACGAAGTCCGGCCGCACGCCGAACGACTCGACCAGCCGGTGGAGCGCCACCTCGAAGGCGAACAGCGCGGGCTGGGTCCACCCGGTGTCGCTGAGGTCGCCGGCGCCCGCTCCACCGGCACCGAAGACCACCTCACGCAGGCCGGTGGGCAGCACCGCGAGCGCCTCCTCGAACGCCGCCGCGAACACCGGGTACGTGGCGTACAGGTCGGCACCCATGCCGACCCGCTGCGCACCCTGACCGGTGAACCCGAACGCCGTCTTCCCGCTCACGGGCGAGCCGGTGACCGCCGGCTCCGCCAACCCGGCGACCAGCTCGTCGCGGGTACCGGCGACGGCCACCGCGCGGTGGCCGAACGTGGCCCGCGCGGCCAGCAACGTGTGCGCGACGTCCTCGAGTCGGGCCGCGCCGGCCGCCACGAAGGAGCGGAGCGTGGCGGCCTGACCGGCGAGCGCCTCGGCCGACCTGGCCGAGAGCACGAACGGGCGGACCGCCGCCGGCACCGGCTCGGGCGCCGGCGGGACGTCCGCCGGCTCGGCCTCCTCGACGATCACGTGCGCGTTCGTGCCGGAGATGCCGAACGAGGAGATCCCGGCCCGGCGTGGCCGGTCACCGGCCGGCCACGGCGTCGGCTCGGTGAGCAGCCGGACCCCGGCGGTGTCCCAGTCCACGTGCGGACTGGGCGCGTCCACGTGCAGCGTCCTCGGCAGCTCGTTGCGCTGCAGCGCCAGCACCACCTTGATCACGCTGGCCACGCCGGCCGCGGACTGGGTGTGCCCGATGTTCGACTTGACCGAACCGAGCAGCAGCGGGCGGCCGGGGTCCCGGTCGGCGCCGTAGGTGGCGGCCAGCGCCTGCGCCTCGATGGGGTCGCCGAGCCTGGTGCCGGTGCCGTGCGCCTCGACGACGTCGACGTCCGAGGTGGACAGTCGCGCCGACTGGAGTGCCTGCCGGATCACCCGTTGCTGCGCTGGGCCGTTGGGCGCGGTGAGGCCGTTGGACGCGCCGTCGGAGTTGATCGCCGAACCACGTACCACGGCCAGTACCCGGTGGCCGTTGCGGCGCGCGGCGGACAGCCGCTCCACGACGACCATGCCGGCGCCCTCGGAGAACCCGGAGCCGTCCGCGGCGGCGGCGAACGCCTTGCACCGCCCGTCGGTGGCCAGGCCGCGGGCCCGGCTGAACCCGATGAACAACCCGGGCGTGGCCATCACGGTGACGCCGCCGGCCAGCGCCAGCTCCGCGTCCCCGTTGCGCAGCGACTGGATCGCCAGGTGCAGCGCGACCAGGGACGACGAGCAGGCCGTGTCCACGGTGACCGCCGGGCCCTCGAAGCCGAGGGTGTAGGCGATGCGCCCGGACGCGACGCTCGGCGCGCTGCCGTTGCCCAGGTAGGTCTCGATGTCGTCCGGCACGGAGTCCAGGCGGGTGGCGTAGGCCTGGCCGTGGATGCCGGCGAACACGCCGACCTTCGCGCCCCGCAGGGAGAGCGGGTCGATGCCGGCGCGTTCCACGGCCTCCCAGGAGGTTTCCAGCAGGAGCCGCTGCTGCGGGTCCATGGCCAGCGCCTCCCGCGGCGAGATGCCGAAGAACGCCGGGTCGAAGTCGGCCGCGTCGTCGATGAAGCCGCCGTTGCGGGTGTAGGCGTGGCCGGCGCGCTCGGGGTCGGGGTCGTAGACGTCCGGCCAGCCGCGGTCGGTCGGGAACTCGCCGATCGCGTCGCCGCCCTCGGCCAGCAACGCCCACAGCTGTTCGGGGGTCGCGATGCCGCCGGGGAACCGGCAGCTCATGCCGACGATCGCGACGGGTTCGTCGGTGGGTGCCGTCGCGGTCACGGTGGTCGGCGTCGCCCTGGTCCCGGTGCCGAGCTGGGTCAGCAGGTAGCCACTCAGTGCCGCGGGCGTCGGGTAGTCGAACACCACCGTGGCGGACAGCCGGACCCCGGCGGCGCCGGAGACGCGGTTGCGCAGCTCGACCGCGGTCAGCGAGTCGATGCCCAGCTCCACGAACTGGCTGTGCGCGTCGATCGCGTCGGTGGACGCGTGGCCGAGGACGAGCGCGGCGTTGGTGGCGACCATGTCGGTCAGCAGCCGCTCCTGCCCCGCGCGGTCCAGCCCGGCGAGCGCGTCGGCGACGCCCGCGGCCTCCGCCGAGGTGTCGACGGTGCGCCGGACCGGTGCGCGGACCAGGCCGCGCAGCAGCGGGGCGACCGCGCCGGAGGCCCGCACGGCGGTCGGGTTGACCCCGGCCGGCACCAGGTGCGGCGAGGCCAGGGTGCGTGCGGTGTCCAGCAGCGCCAGGCCGTCCGCCGTGGACAGCGCCACCATGCCGCCCCGGCTCATCCGGCGCAGGTCGGCGTCGGCGAGGTGCGCGGTGATGCCGGTGCGTTCGGCCCACAGGCCCCACGCGGTGGCGACCGCGGGGCGGCCGTTCGCGACGCGGTGGTGGGCGAGTGAGTCGAGGAAGCCGTTCGCGGCCGCGTAGTTGCCCTGGCCCGGACCGCCGAACGTGGCGGCGGCCGAGGAGAACAGCACGAACTCGGCAAGGTCGGCGTCCGCGGTCGCGTCGTGCAGGTTGACCGCGGCGGTGACCTTCGGCGCCATGACGCCGGCCAGCCGTTCGGTGGTCAGTGAGCCGATCATGGCGTCGTCGACCACACCGGCCGTGTGCACCACGGCCGTGAGGTCGGCCACCGTGGACAGCAGGGCGTCGAGCGCCGCGCGGTCGGCCACGTCGCAGGCCTCGACGCGGACGGTGGCGCCCAGCGCGGTCAGCTCGTCGACCAGCTCGGTCGCGCCCTCGGCCGCCACGCCGCGCCGGCTGGTGAGCAACAGGTTCTCGGCGCCGAGCGCGGTGACGTAGTGCCGGGCGACGGCCGCGCCGAGCACGCCGGTGCCACCGGTGATCAGCACGGTGCCGTTCCTGTCGAGCGCACGCGGGATGGTCAGCACGACCTTGCCGACGTGCCTGGCCTGGCTGACGTGGCGGAACGCGGCACGGGCCTGGCGCACGTCGAACACGTGCGTCGGCAGCGGCGCGAGGACGCCGGCCTCGAACAGCTCGACCAGCTCCCGCAGGATCTCCGGGATGCGTGCCGGGCCGGCCTCGCCGGAGTCGAACGCGCGGTAGACGACGCCCGGGTGGTCGGTCGCGACCCGCTCGGGGTCACGCACGTCGGTCTTGCCCAGCTCCAGGAACCGGCCGCCGCGCGGCAGCAGCTCGAGCGAGGCGTCGACGAACTCCCTGGCCAGCGAGTCGAGCACGACGTCGACGCCCTCGCCCCCGGTGGCCGCCAGGAACCGCTCGCGGAAGTCCAGGTCGCGGGAGGAGGCGAGGTGGTCGACACCGAGTTCCCGCAGCGCCGGCCACTTCGCCGGGCTCGCGGTGGCGAACACCTCGGCGCCGAGGTGCTTGGCGAGCTGGATGGCGGCCATGCCGACACCGCCGGCGCCGGCGTGCACCAGCACCCGCTCCCCCGCCCGCAGCCCGCCGAGGTCGACGAGCGCGTAGTAGGCGGTCAGGAACACGATCGGCACGGACGCGGCCATGGCGAACGACCACCCGGCCGGCATCGGCGCGAGGCAGTGGGCCGGCGCGACGGCCTGGTTCGCGAACGAGCCCTCGACGAGGCCGAACACCCGGTCGCCCACGGCGAAGCCGGTCACGGCCGAGCCGACCTCGATGACGACGCCGGCGCCCTCGCTGCCCAGCGGGCCGGCCTCGCCGGGGTACATGCCGAGCGCGTTGAGCACGTCGCGGAAGTTCAGGCCGCCGGCACGCAGCTCGACGCGCACCTCGTCCGGCGCCAGCTCGCCGGTCGGGAACTCGGTCAGCGCGAGGTCGTCGAGCACGCCCTTGGCCGGCTGGTCGAGGCGCCACGAGCCGCCCGGCACGGACAGCGCGCCGCCGTCGGCCGGGACCCTGGCGAGCCGGGGCGCGGTCAGCGCGCCGGCACGGATGGCGAGCTGCGGCTCGCCCGCACCGAGGACGGTGGGCAGCGCGCGTGCCGACGCGGCCGGCACGGGGTCCGGGCCGATGCCGAACGGGCGTGCCGGGTCGAGGTCGACCAGCAGGACGCGGTCCGGCTCCTCGGCCTGCGCCGAGCGCACCAGGCCCCAGACCGCGCCGCCGCTGAGGTCGGTGACGCGCTCGGTCACCGAGGTCGGCATCGCGCCCCTGGTCACCACGACGACCGTGGTCGCCGCGAACCGGCCGTCCGCGAGGACGTTCCGCACCAGGGACAGCACGCGGTCGGTCGTGGCGAGCACGTCACCGTCCGGTGTGGACTCGACGAGCAGGACGGCCGGGGCGTCGGGGACGTCGGCCAGGTCCGCGTACCGCGCGACGGTGACGCCGGCGGCGGCCAGCTCGCCGTCCACCGTGAACACGTCCGGTCCGAGGGCGGCCCAGGCGCCGGCCGCCGCCGCGGTGCCGGTGACCGGCGCCCAGTCGACGTGGAACAACGCGTCGGCGGCCGGGTCCGGCGCGGCGACGGCGTCGGTGGACATGGCGCGGACGGTCAGCGAGTCGACCCGGCCCACCGGCTGGCCCGACTCGTCGGCGAGATCGATGGCGAAGGCGTCGTCGGCGACCGGGGACAGCCGCACCCGCAGCGCGGTCGCGCCGGACGCGGTGAACCGGACGCCGGACCAGACGAACGGGAGCCGGCCGGCCTGGTCGGCGAACATGGCGGACACGCCGACCGCGTGCAGGCACGCGTCGAGCAGCGCCGGATGCATGGTGAACCGCCCGGCCGCGTCCGCCTGCTCGGCCGGCAGCGCGATCTCGGCGTACACGTCGCCGCCGACCTGCCAGGCCGCGCGCAGACCCTGGAACGCCGGCCCGTAGCCGAACCCGATCTCCGCCAGCCGCTCGTACAGCCCGTCGACCGGCAGCGCCGTGGCCTCTGCCGGCGGCCAGCTCGCGGGTAGCTCCTGGCGGGTGGCCTGCCCGCGGTAGCCGAGCGCCCCGCTGGCGTGGCGGGTCCAGGGGGCGTCCGCCGCCGCGTCGTCCGGTCGCGAGTGGATGGTCACCGGGCGCGTGCCGTGCTGGTCCGGTGGGCCGACCCAGACCTGGACGGCCACGCCGCCGGACGCGGGCAGGACCATCGGGGCCTCGATGGTCAGCTCCTCGATGCGGTCGGCGCCGACCTCGTCACCCGCCCGCACGGCCAGCTCGACGAACCCGGTGCCGGGCAGGATCGCGGTGCCGGCCACCGCGTGGTCGGCGAGCCACGGATGGGTGCGCACCGACAGCCGGCCGGTGAGCAGCAGGCCGTCGGCGTCGGCGAGGGTCGTGACGGTCGCCAGCAGCGGGTGGTCGGTGCTGGTCAGGCCGAGGTCGACGGCGTTCGCGACCTCGGCGCTGTCGTCCAGCCAGTACCGCTCGCGCTGGAACGCGTAGGTGGGCAGGTCGATCCTGGTGCCCTGTGGCAGCGCCAGGTTGGTCGACGCGCCCGCGGTGTGCAGGGTGGCCAGCGCGGCGAGCGCGGTCGTGACCTGCGGCCGGTCGCGGCGTTGTGCGGCGACGACGGTGAGCGGCGCGTCCGGCACCGGATCCGCCTCGGCGAGGGTGTCGCGGACCATCGCGGACAGGACGCCGTCCGGGCCGAGCTCGGCGAAGCGGGTGACGCCCTTGGCCCGCATGGCGGTCACCAGGTCCGCGAAGCGCACGGCGTCGCGGACGTGGTTCACCCAGAAGTCGACCGAGGTGACGTCGGCGAGCATCGGGATGGTCGGCTTCGTGAAGGTGAGGTCCGCGACGACGGCGCGGAACTCCTCGAGCATCGGCTCCATCAGCGGCGAGTGGAACGCGTGCGACACCGACAGGCGCCTGGTGCGCGCGAAGTTCGCCGCGACGGCCAGTACCTCCGCCTCGTCCCCCGCGATCACCACCGAGGACGGGCCGTTGACCGCCGCGACCGACACGAGACCGGTCAGGAGCGGTCGGACCTCGTCCTCGGTGGCGACCAGGGACACCATCGCCCCGCCTCGCGGCAGGGCGGCCATCAGCGACGCACGGGCCGTGACGAGCTTGGCCGCATCCGCGAGCGTAAGAACGCCGGCACAATGCGCGGCCGCCACATCACCAACTGAATGTCCACCCACCACATCTGGCTTCACCTCCCATGACTCGAACAGCCGGAACAACGCGACCTCGATCGCGAACAGGGCGGGCTGGGTCCACCCGGTGTCGTCCAGATCCCCGGCACCGGGTCCGTCGACACCGAAGACGACCTCCCGCAGCCCGGTGGGCAGGTGTGCCAGCACCTCGTCCAGCGCGGCGGCGAACACCGGGAACGTCTCGTACAGCTCGCGCCCCATGCCGACGCGCTGCGCGCCCTGCCCGGTGAACACGAACGCCGTCCTGCCCGGCCCGGCAACACCCCGCACCACGTTCGGCGCGCTCTCGTCGCCGTCGGCGATCGCACGCAGCCCGGCACGCGCGGCATCGGCGTCCTCGGCCAGCACGACGGCGCGGTGGGTGAACGCGGATCTGCTGGTGGCCAGCGAGAACGCGAGATCGGCGAGACTCCCGGCGTCCACGGTGGACAACAGGCGCGTGGCCTGGGCACGCAGCGCGGCCCCGGTCTTCGCCGACACGGCAAGGGAAACCGGCCAGGCCGGGGTCGCGGTGGCGGCTCGGCCCGCACCGCTCGCGGGCGGTGCCGCGGTGGCGGTCTCGTCCGGGGCCTCGATGATCACGTGCGCGTTGGTGCCGGACACGCCGAACGAGGAGATCGCGGCCCGCCGCGGGCGGTCGGTCGACGGCCACGCCGTCGCCTCGGTGACGAGGTCGACCGCGCCCGCCGACCAGTCGACCTCCGGCGTGGGCTTGTCCACGTGCAGCGACCTGGGCACCACGCCTTCGCGCATCGCGGCGACCATCTTGATGATCCCGCCGACCCCGGCCGCGGCCTGGGTGTGCCCGATGTTCGACTTCAGGGAGCCGAGCAGCAGCGGGCGCTCCCGCTTCTGCCCGTAGGTGGCCAGGATGGCCTGCGCCTCGATGGGGTCGCCGAGCGTGGTGCCGGTGCCGTGCGCCTCCACCACGTCCACGTCCGAGGTGGACAGTCCGGCGTCGGCGAGCGCGGCGCGGATGACCTTGCGCTGCGCCGGCCCGTTCGGCGCGGTCAGGCCGCTGGACGCGCCGTCCTGGTTGACGGCCGTGCCGCGCACGACGGCCAGCACCTGGTGGCCGTTGCGGCGCGCGTCGGACAGCCGCTCCAACACCAGCACGCCCACGCCCTCCGACCAGCCGGTGCCGTCGGCGGCGGCCGCGAACGACCTGCACCGCCCGTCGCGCGACATTCCCCGCAGCCGGCTGAACTCGACGAACACCCCCGGCGTCGCCATCACCGTCACCCCACCGGCCAGCGCGAGCGTGCACTCCCCTTGGCGCAACGCGTGGCACGCCAGGTGCATGGCCACGAGCGACGACGAGCAGGCGGTGTCGATCGTCAGCGCCGGACCCTCGAGCCCGAACGCGTACGCCACGCG
>NZ_JBJMIE010000634.1:0-16853 GCF_045807065.1 Actinophytocola sp.
CACATCGGCGTGTCCAACATGACCGAGGACGAGCTGCGGCGGGCGCAGGCGCTGACCGCCATCGTGTCGATCCAGAACCGCTACAACCTGTCCGACCGCCGGTCGGAGTCGCTCGTGGACCTGTGCGAGCAGGAGCAGCTGGTGTTCCTGCCGTGGGCGCCGATCCAGGAGCTGGCGCGGACGGCGGTGGAGGAGGTCGCCCAGCGGCACAACGCCACGCCGCGGCAGATCGTGCTGGCCTGGCTGCTGGCCCGGTCACCGTCGATCCTGCCGATCCCCGGCACCGGCACCGTCTCCCACCTGGAGGAGAACGTGGCGGCGGCGGGCATCGCGCTGGCCCCGGCCGAGGTGGCGGCGCTGACGAGGAGCTGACCGGCCACCGCGATACCCTGATGCGTGCGGGATACACGCATCAGGGTTGACCGTCGTTGCCCGGCGCAAGGCAGGGTGGAAGACTGCCCGCGCCACAAGTGCTGCCGGCACGCGACTGACGGAGGTGGCATGACCAGCAGGCGGCGGCAGGTCGCGATGCGGCACCTGCACGAGTCGATCGTCGACCTGATCGCGCTCATCAACCTGCCCCAGCGCGACGACGTCCTCCTCGCCGAGGCGGGGGTCACGCTCGACCGCGCGCTCTTCCCGCTGCTCGTGGGTATCCAGCGGTTCGGCCCGATCGGCGTCGGCGAGCTGGCCGATCGGGCCGGGCGCGACTACACGACGGTGAGCCGGCAGGTGGCCAAGCTCGCCGAGATGGGGCTGATCGAGCGCCGGCCGAGCCCCGTGGACCGCCGCGTCAACGAGGCGGTGCTCGCCAGCGCGGGCCGGCGCGTCACCGACGCACTCGACGCGGCACGGCACCGCCTCAACGCGGCCGCCTTCGCCGAGTGGAGCGACCGCGACCTCGGCGAGCTGGACCGGTTGCTGCGCCGGTACGTCGAGGACCTGCTCGCCATGAAACCCGAGGACTTCGCGCCGCACACCGAACGGTGACGCGCGGCGGGCGGTGAAGGTCACCTCGAACCGGTGCGCCAGACCCCTCGGCAGGTGCATCACCCCGGCACACCGTCCACTGTGTACTCGACGGTGCCGTCGATGAGGTACCGGGTCTCGTCCGCCCGCCCGTGGACGTGCGGCGGTGACCCTTCAGGTGAGTACGGGATACACCGGCGCCGCGACGGGCCGGCCGGTCGCGAGCCGGATGAGGTCGACCGGCGGGCTCAGATCGGTCAGGACGTCGACGGCGCGGCGCAACGCCTCGGGCGGCGGCGCGCTCGCGTGCGGCGCCACGTCCCGCAGGTCCAGCAGGTGGACAGTGGCCTCGACGATGCGGGTCACCGCGTAGTCGGCGACCCGGACCGTGCCGGCGACGCCCCGCACGACCGTGTTCCTGGCCGCCGGTAGCGCGGCGAGGACCTTCTCGGCCGGCACGTCGAACGCGTCTACCAGGACGTCGTCGGTGCGTGCCCCGGCCCATGCCGACGCCGTCTGCGCCACCTGGGCCGCGCCCGCCGCGCCCAGTGCGCGCAGGGTCGCGAAGTAGCCCGCGGCGTCGGGCAGGTCCGCAGCACGGCCGTGCGGCGGCTGGGAGATGAGGTCGGCCAGCGTCCACACGCCACGGCCGACATGCGCGTACAGCTCGCGAACGGTCCACTCCCCCAGCCCGGTCGGCGCCGTCCAACGACCCGGCGGCATGCTCAGCCCGGCCTCGTGCCAGCAACGCCACAACGCCGCCAACGTATCTCGGTCCGAATTGCGGTACGCGGACCGCGAAATACCGAATTCTCTCCCCATGGAGCAATTGTGTTCGGCCGGGACGGGGCGGGGCCGGGAAATGCCCGTACCGTCAGGGGAAGCTGCCCTAGGAGACGGGCGCGGCCAGCACGACCGCGGAATTGTGGCCGCCCATCCCGATCGACGACTTGACCGTGATGCCGCCGCTGACCGGCGTCGGTCCGTCGAAGAGCCGCGGGTGCGCGGGCGCCACGATCGGCGGGGCGGGGATCAGCCCCCGGTCGTAGCCGAGCGCGGCCACCGCGACCTCGATGGCGGACGCGGCGCCCTGGCAGTGGCCCGTGAGCGGCTTGACCGAGTACACGCCGACCTCCGGCGGGAACAGCCGCTCCACCACGGTCGCCTCCGCGCGGTCGCACTGGGCGGTACCCGGCCCGTGCGCGTTGAAGTACCGCACCTGCGACGCCGGCACCCCCGCGTTGGCGAGCGCGTCGCGCACACACGCGAAGATCGCGGTGAGCGACGGCTCGATCGAGGTCACGTGGTGCGCGTCGTGCGACATGGCCCCGCCCAGCGTGTGGGCGTAGGGGCGGCCCTCCCGCGCCGACAGCACGAACGACACCGACGCCTCGCCCATCACGAAGCCGTGACTGCCCTCCTGGAACGGGCGGCACGCCTCGAGCGGCTCCATCGTCGTCACCGCGACACCCAGTCGGACGAAATGCCGGACGTTCTCCGGGATGAGCGACAGGTCCGTGGCCACGAAGACCACGTCGTCGACGATTCCCGCGTCCAACCAGGCCTTGGCGGTGATCAGCCCGGCGTTGCCGGACGCGCACATGGCGGAGACCGCCATGGCCGGCCCGTGGAAGCCGTGTTCCTGCATGAGCGTGGACATCGGCGTGGACGGCATCAGCGCCAGGTACTGCCGGGACGGCAGCTCGCCGTCGTGTGCGGTGTAGAACTCCCGCCAGAGGTCGACCTCGCCAAGCACGATCGCGTGCAGCAGGCCCACCCTCGGGCCGGGACGCCAGCCGCGACCACGCGCGTCCTCGATCGCCTCACGGGCCGCCGCGCGCATGGCCCTGGCGAACCGGCTGGGCCCGTCGCTCGGGCTGCCGCCCCGCGGCACCCGGGCCAGCCACATGGTCTCACCGGACTCGTCGCACGTGGCGACGGCCGCGGGCTTGCCGGCGACAAGCCCGTCCCACAGGAGTTCGCGGCCCCAGCCGTAGCCGCTGACGACGCCGATCCCGTGGATTCCGACCCGTTGCGCGACCATGCCCCGGTCCCCCTCCACTCGCGGACCTCGTGTATCAATCGTAACTCGGATGAATTCCGGCAGTTGAAATATCCACAGTGGCCGCACGCGACGGATTGGACAGAACATGGGGCCAGGACGCCATGACTTCCATCAGCTCATGGCGGAGGCGGACGCCTCTCCCGAGCTGCTGGTCGATTTGGCGCTGTCGGTCGGCGCCGCGGTCGCCTGGTCACTCGACCTCGCCACGGACGAACTGACGTGGACGACCGGCATGGCGGAGATGACGGGCCTGGCGGCGGACGCGCTCCACGACCGGGTGTCCGCTCTGGTCGCCCCGCTGGCCCTCACCGCGCGCAGCGCGCCGGTGTGGGAGGAGTTCGACCTGGAGCAGCCGTGCGAGGGGGCGGACGGCACCGTCCGGTGGCTGCAGTTCCGCGCCAGGCTCACCAGCCACGAGGGTCGCCGGCGGCTCGTCGGTGTGGTCACGAACGTGACCGGTCGGCGCACGGAGCGGCAGGAGCTCTCCGACCTCACCGACCGGTACCGGCTGCTGGTCGACCTGAGCCCGGACGGCATCGTCGTGCACGAGGCGGGGACGCTGGTGTACGCGAACCCGGCCGCCGTGCGGTTCGTGCGTGCCTCGTCCACCGCCGACCTGATCGGCAGGCCGATCACCGACTTCGTCCACACCGACTCCGTCGCGGCCATGCTGGAGCGCATCGCCGAGCTGACCGAGCCGGGCGCGGTCACCGAGACGACCGAGGTCGCGCTCCAGCGCCTCGACGGCGGCGTCCTCGACATCGAGTCCGTCTCCGTGCGCACCACCTGGGAGGGCAGACCTGCCTACCAGGTGATCATGCGGGACGTCAGCGCGCAGAAGGCCGCGGCGGCCGCGTTGCACTACCAGGCCGCGTTGGTCGCGCACGTCAGCGACGCGCTCGTCGCGACCACCGCGACCGGGACGGTGACCAGCTGGAACCCGGCGGCCGAGAGCATCTACGGCCACTGCGCGGCCGAGGCCATCGGCCGGCCGATCGAGGAGCTGGTCGGCGCCGCGCTGGACCCCGCCACCGTGCTGGAGGTGGGCGGTGTCGCGCAGGCCGACCACCGCGACGCCAGCGGCCGGCCGCTCGCCGTCCGCGTCTCGGTCGCCCGGATGCCCGACGGCTACGTGCTGATCTGCGCCGACGAGACCGCGCGGCGGCGGGCGGAGCAGTACTTCACCACCGTGGTCGCGGCCATCGAGGAGGGTGTGATCGTCATCGCCTCGAACGGCGAGGTCGAGTCGGTCAACCCGGCCGCGGAACGCATCCTCGGCATCAACGAGAAGGAGACGCTCGGCGCGCCGAGCTCGCTGGCCGAGCTGTACGACGAGGACGGCACCCGCATCCCGCCGGAGCGGTACCCGACCGTGCACACCCGGACCACCGGCGAGCCGCGCAACGGGCAGATCGTGTGCGCCGCGCGTCCGGACGGGACGCGGGTGTGGATGTCGATGAGCTGCCGGGCGCTCAACCCCGACGAGGGCCTGCCCGCGACCGTGGTCATCTCGTTCAGCGACATCACCGAGCGCAGGATGATCGAGGGGCGCCGCGAGCACGAGGCCACCCACGACGCGTTGACCGGGCTGGTCAACCGGACCGTCGCGATCGAACAGCTCAGCCACGCGAACCGGGTCGGCCGGTCCGGCGCCACCGCGGTGCTGTTCATCGACCTCGACAAGTTCAAGGTCATCAACGACTCGCTGGGGCACAGCGTCGGTGACAAGGTGTTGCAGATCGTCGGCGAACGACTGCGCGACGGCACCCGAAGGAGTGACGTCGTCGGCCGTCTGGGTGGCGACGAGTTCGCGGTGATCTCCCACGGGGTCGCCAGCGCGGACAGCGCCCAGGGGCTCGCCGCACACATCCGCGCCGAGCTGAACCGGCCGGTCGTCGTCGACGGTCGCAGCCTGCACCTCGACGCGAGCATCGGGATCGTGATCGCCGGCCCGGACGACCCGCGCGACGGTGAGGCGTTGCTGTCCGACGCCGACCTGGCGATGTACCACGCGAAGACGCAGGGGCGCGGGCAGCACGCGTTCTTCGACGTCGAGCTGCGGGAGCGCAGCCAGCGGCGGATGCGGTTGGAGCAGGACCTGCGCGCGGCGCCGCGGGAGGGTCAGCTGTGGTTGGCCTACCAGCCGATCGTGGACCTGCGCAGCGGGCGGGCGACCGCGGTCGAGGGGTTGGCTCGGTGGACGCATCCGCGGTTCGGTTCCATCTCTCCCGGGGAGTTCATCCCGCTCGCCGAGGAGAGCGACCTGATCAATCTTCTCGGTGAGCACGTGTTGCGGGTGGCCATCGCGGAGATCATCGAGTTGCGGGCTCGCCATCCCGACCTCGGGTTGACTGTCAACGTCTCCGTGCGGCAGCTGGATCACGACCGGTTGGTCCGTGCCGTCGGGGCGGCCACCGAGGCGACCGGGTTGCCCACCGGCGCGTTGTGCCTGGAGATCACCGAGTCCGCGATCATGCGGGATCCCGTCAGCGCCGCACGGACGTTGAACGCGTTGCGGGAGTTGGGGGCTCGGTTGGCCATCGATGACTTCGGGACCGGGTACTCCTCGTTGGCGCAGTTGTTGACGCTGCCGTTGGACATGCTCAAGATCGACCAGACGTTCACCGCCCGGTTGGGGGATGCCGCTGATTTCAAGAATGCTGAGGCTATTTTGCGGAGTATCATCGCCATGGCTCATGCGGTGGATTTGAGTGTTGTCGCGGAGGGGGTCGAGAACTCGCGGCAGTTCGAGGTTCTGCGGGAGCTCGAGTGTGATGCCGCGCAGGGGTTCTATCTTGGGCGTCCGGTGCCGGCCGGCTCCTTGAATCTTGCTCTTTAGGTTTGGTGTTCCGGGGGGCTAGGGGTGCCCTGGCCATCTCGGTTTCGGGACCGGGTCAGCGTTTGTCGAAGGTCAGCCACAGTTGTTGTGGGGTGCCCAGTGGGACGCCGGCCATGCGGCGGATCTCCTGGCCCTCCTTCAGGCGGAAGTTCGTTGTCCTTGTCAGTAGTTCCTCGAATGCCGTTGCCAGTTGGATTCTGGCGAAGTGTTGGCCCAGGCAGCGGTGGATGCCCATGCCGAAGGCCGCGTTCGGTTTGCTGGGGCGGGTGAGGTCCAGCTCGTCCGGGTGGTCGAAGCGGTTGGGGTCGCGGTTGGCCGAGTAGAAGTGGACGGCCAGGCGGTCGCCCTTTCGCAGCGGTACGCCGGACAGTTCGGTGTCCTTCGTCACCACCCTTGCCATGAAGGACACCGTTGTCTGGTAGCGGAGGAACTCGTCCAGGGGATTGCGCCACCAGTCGGGTGTGCGTAGGACCCGTTCCACGCCTGGGCGGGTCGCCAGGTGGTGGGCTATGTGGACGATCATGCCGCGGGTGGTGTCCAGGCCGCCGAGCAACAGTGCGGTGACTATGCCCAGGCGTTCCTCGACCGTCAGGGGGCGGCCGTCGAACTCTGCCGTCGTCAGGGCGGCCAGGACGTCTTCCCGCTCCTGCGCCGCGTTCTCTACTTCCGCCATGGCTTCCATGGCTAGTTCGGCCACCCGTTGGAACGTCTCCGGGGTGCTTTCCACCGCCACCCTGTTCACCGCCGCCACGCCGCGTTGGACCAGGTCCTGGTTGTCGGTGGCGAAGACGACGCGTGCCAGTGAGCCCGCGCTGAAGGGAATCGCGTAGTCGCGGACCACGTCCAGTTCGCCCCTGTCGAGAAAGGCGGCGATGGCCGTTCTGGCGATCTTTCGCATCTGTTCCTCGTGGCGGAGCAGGAACGTGCGGGAGAAGTAGTGGTTGAGGAAGGCGCGGAAATGGCGGTGTTCGGGTGGGTCGGAGTCGACCGGGATGATGCGGACCGGGACTCCTCGCAGCGCCGGTTGTGCCGAGCTGAACAACTCCGGGTTCTCACACACCGTGCGGACGTCCTCGTACCGGGTGATCACGTAGTAGCCGCCGTCCGCGGTGGTGTGCCGGATCGGGCATTCGGTTCTGGCGACCGCCAGGGCGTCCAGCAGGTGGTCCACCTGGTCGTCCGCGTAGAGGTCGATGTTCTCGAGGATCTCGGGGACGGATCTGCTCATCGTCGACCTCCGCGCGCGAGTGCCCATTGTGTAGTGAACAACAGGTCGGGGCAGCTGGGCCTTCCGATCACCCGGATGGAGTGCCAGGGTGGATGACGGTCTCTGGGGAAGGAACCCACGATGTCTCCTGCAACGGCTGTTCGAGGGCTCGTGGCCATCGCGATCGCCATGGCCACGACTTTCACCGGTACGGCGGACGCCAGTCCCGCCTCCCACGCGCCCGTGGTGGCCACCACGGGCGGGCTCGTTCGCGGCGTGACGGCCGCCGGCAACGACCAGTTCCTCGGCATTCCCTACGCCGCGCCGCCGGTCGGGGCGTTGCGGTGGCAGCCGCCACGGCCCGCCGCCCCGTGGGCCGGGGTGCGTGACGCCGACGAAGCCGGGTCGGCCTGTCCGCAGCCGGCGGGCGGGTTCGGAGCGCCCAGTGTCAACGAGGACTGCCTCTACCTCAACGTCACCACGCCGGCCACCCCGGCTCGGCACCGGCCCGTGATGGTGTGGATCCACGGCGGAAGCCTGGTCACTGGTTCGGGTGACATCTACGACCCGACGCGGTTGGTGCACAACGGCGTGGTCGTCGTGACCATCAACTACCGGCTCGGGGCGCTCGGGTTCCTCGCGCATCCGGCCTTCGCCGGGGCGCCCGGCGGCCCGGCCGGCGACTACGGGCTGATGGACCAGCAGGCGGCCCTGCGGTGGGTGTCCCGCAACGCCGCCCGCTTCGGCGGCGACCCGGGCAACGTCACGATCTTCGGGGAGTCCGCCGGTGGGCTGAGCGTGCTCTCCCACCTCGTCTCCCCCGCGTCGCGCGGGCTGTTCGACCGGGCCGTCGTGCAGAGCGGCGCCTACGCCCTGACCGAACCGTCGCTGGCCGACGCCGAGGCGCAGGGGCAGGCGTTCGCCGCCTCGGTCGGGTGTGCCGACCAGTCCGCCGCCTGCCTGCGTACCGTGCCCGTGACCACGCTGCTCGCCCGCCAGGGCAGCGGGTACGTGCCCAACATCGACGGCCGGGTGCTCACCCGGTCGATCGGGCCGGCGCTGTCCACCGGACAGTTCGCCAGGGTGCCGGTCATCAACGGCAGCACGCACGACGAGTGGCGGTTGTTCGTCGCGTCCAACGAGCTGGCCGGGAATCCCGTGACCGCCGGCAACTACCTCGCCATGATCTCGGCGACGCTCGGGGTGCCGGCGCAGACCGCGGCGGCCATCGCCGCGGAGTACCCACTCGGCGACTATTCCAGCCCCGCGGTGGCGCTCGGCGCGCTCGGCACCGACGCGATCTTCGCCTGTCCGGCGCTGACCGTGGACAACACCGCCTCGCGGTACGTGCCCACCTACGGGTACGAGTTCAACGACGAGAACGCGCCGTCGCTCCTGCCTCCGGTGAGCTTCCCGACGGGTGCCTTCCACGCCAGCGAGCTGAAGTACCTGTTCGGGCTGCCCATCGGCGGGCCGCTCGCACCCGAGCAGGAGCGGCTGGCCGCCGCCATGCGCCAGGGCTGGACGTCCTTCGCCGCGTCCGGTGCGCCGCGGGGCTGGCCGCGATACCGCGCCGACACCCAGCGGCTGGAGTCGTTCGTGCCGCCCCGGCCCACGGTCGAGACCGGGTTCGCCGCCGACCACCGGTGCGCCTTCTGGGCCGGGCTCACCCCCGCGGTGACCGCCGACCACGCGGCGCGGAGCGCGACGGCCAGGCCGGCGCCGTAGTTCCACGCCACCTCACGAAGCCCGCTCGCCGGCCCGCACGGGTACCGTCGCGCCGATCCAGCGGTGGTAGGCGTCCAGGTCGACGTTGCTGCCGCAGACGATGGTGACCACGTGCCGGCCGGCGAAGCGGTCGCGGTCCTCGAGGATGGCGGCGACGCCGAGCGCGGCCGACGGTTCGACGACGAGGCCGGCGTGGTGGAGGAGCATCCGCATACCGGTGGTGATCGACGCCTCCCGCACCAGGACCGCGTCGTCGGCAATGAGGAGGAGGTCGTCCAGGACGGCCGGAATGGGGCGGCGGCCGGCGACGCCGTCGGCGATGGTATCGGTCGAGTCGGTGGTGATGACGCGGCGTTCGTGCCAGGAGCGTGTCATCGCGGGTGCGCCCAGGGGTTGGACGCAGATCACCTCGACCTCGGGCGCCCGCGCCTTGAGCACGTGACCCACGCCGGTGGCCAGCGCCCCGCCGCCGAGTGCGATCAGGACGGCGTCGAACGAGGGGAGCGCGTCGACCAGTTCCAGGCCGATGGTCGCCGCGCCCTCGCACGTCTCGATGTCCAGGCTGTCCTCGAGCAGCCGAATGCCGTCGTGCCGCGCGATGGCCGCCGCCCGGTCGCGGGCCAACTCGTGGTCGCCGTCCACCAGCTCCAGCGTGGCGCCCAACGCGCGGATGCGGTCGAGCTTGACCGCGGGCGCGGAGCGGGACGCCACGACGGTGACGTCGAGCCGGCGGCCGCGGGCGGACCACGCGAGGGCCTGGCCGAGGTTGCCCGCGCTGGCGCACACCACGGCTCGCGAGCCGTTCCCGGCGAGCAGGCTCGCGACCAGCTCGGTGCCGCGGCCCTTGAAGCTGCGGACCGGGTTCGCCGTTTCGAGCTTGACGCTCACCGCGCACCCGAGGCCGGGCTCCAGCGCCTCGCAGCGGTAGAGCGGGGTGTCGAGGAAGATCGGGTCGATCACCCGCCGAGCCGCCTGGATCCGGGCGATGTCGAGACGCGTTCCCTGCACGCCGGCGCAGTGTAGTTCCCACCCCGGTCGCTCAGGAGCGCTGGGAGCCGAAGGTTTCGGACGAACGCGCCTGGTGCATTCCGTGATCATGTTCGACGACTTCACCCTGGCTCGGATCACCGTCGGCGAGGTCACGTTGCGGGTGCGGCACGGCGGCGACGGTCCCGCGCTGCTGTTGCTCCACGGCCACCCGCGCACGCACACGACATGGCACCGGGTCGCGCCGCTGCTGGCCGGCGAGCACACCGTGGTCTGTCCGGACCTGCGTGGTTACGGGGAGTCGACCAAGGTCCCCACCACCGACGACCACGCGCCGTACTCGAAGCGGGCCATGGCAGACGACATGGTCGGGCTCATGCGGGAGCTGGGCCACGACCGGTTCGCGGTGGCCGGGCACGACCGCGGCAGCTACGTGGCGCTGCGGCTGGCACTGGACCACCCGGACCACGTGAGCGCCCTCTCCGTGCTCGACTCCGTCCCCATCGGTGAGGCCCTCGCCCGGTGCGACGCCCGCTTCGCGCGCGAGTGGTTCCACTGGTTCTTCTTCGCCCAGCCGGACACTCCGGAGCGGGTGATCGGCGCGGACCCGGACGCCTGGTACCGGGTCGGGACCCGCAACACCCCGGAACGCATGGGCGAGGAGAACTTCGCCGACTTCCGCCGGGCGATCCACGACCCGGCGACCGTGCGCGCGATGCTGGAGGACTACCGCGCCGGGCTGGGCATCGACCGGGCGCACGACGACGCCGACCGGGCGGCCGGGCGGCGCGTCGCCTGCCCGACGCAGGTGCTGTGGAGCACGCGGGACGACCTCGGGGACCTCTACGGCGACGTGCTCGCGGTCTGGCGCCCGTGGACCACCGACCTGCGGGGCGCCACGGTCGAGTCGGGGCACCACATGGCCGAGGACGCCCCCGAGGACCTGGCCCGGGCGCTCCGCGACTTCCTGGCCCCTGAGCGTGTGCGTCCGCCCCTGGGGGGTAGTCGGGGAGGCGACAAGTCCTACTGACAAGGAGTTCGCCGGATGACCACCGCCAACGGGCGGGCGCTCGCGGTCGTGACCGGAGCGTCCAGCGGAATCGGGTACGAGCTGGCCAAGCAGTTCGCCCAGCACGACTTCGACCTCGTGATCGCCGCGGAGAACGCGGGGATCGCCGAGTCGGCACGGGAGCTGTCCACCCACGGTGGGCACGTGACCCCGGTCCAGGCCGACCTGTCCACCGCGGACGGGGTGGCCACTTTGTACGAGGCGGTCATCGCGACCGGGCGGCCCGTGGACGCCGTCGCCATCAACGCCGGGATCGGTGTCGGCGGCCCGTTCGCGGAGACCGACCTCGACGACGACCTGCGACTGATCGACCTGAACGTGCGCTCGGCCGTGCACCTGGCCAAGCTCGTCGTGCGCGACATGGTCGGCCGCGGCGCCGGGCGGGTGCTGTTCACCTCGTCGATCGCGGCCACCCAGCCCGGCCCGTTCATGGCCACTTACAACGCGTCGAAGTCGTTCCTGCTGTCCTTCTCCGAGGCGCTGCGCGACGAGCTGAAGGACACCGGTGTCACCGTGACCGCCCTGATGCCGGGGCCGACCGACACCGACTTCTTCGAGCGCGCCGACATCACGGACACGAAGCTGGGGCAGTCGAAGAAGGACGACCCCGCGCAGGTGGCCGAGCAGGGCTTCAAGGCGCTCATGAACGGCAAGGACCACCTGGTGGCCGGTTCGGTGAAGAACAAGCTGATGGCGGGTACGGCCAAGGTGACGCCGGAGAGCGTGAAGGCCGCGGCGCACCGCAAGATGTCCGAGCCGGGCTCGGCCGAGTGAGACCGGCTCGCGCCGGTTGAGCGCGCCGGTGCCGGCGCGGCGCCGAACGCGACGAGATCCGGGCGAGCGGCCGCCTCCCGGGCTGGGGTGGTGGCACGAAAGCACTTCGTTCGCGTGGCCGTGCACGACGAACAGCGGGTCGGAACGCACGGCCGCGCAGGACCTCGCCCCCGTGGGTGACCCGCACCCCGGCGTCGATCCAGGTCCGTCAGGGTGTGGGCGCTCGCCCGCTCGTCGTGGGTCGGCTCGTGCCGCGGCTACGGGGCACCCCGTTCCGGCTCGCCGGCACCGGTCACAGGATCTGGATCCGCTGGAGGTGCCGGGAGGAGTTGCCGCGGAACGCGTTGCGGCCGTGCAGAAGCGCCTGGTTGTCGACCACGACGATGTCGCCGTCGCGCCATTCGTGCGCGTAGCAGACGTCCGGGTCGTGCAGCCGGGCGCTCAGGTCCGCCAGGAACGGCGCCGCATCCTCGTCGGACAGCCCGTCGACCGTCGTCCACACGGGGTTCAGGTAGCGTGCCGGGTCGAGCGGCTCGTTGTAGCGGATGGTGGTCTCGCCGGTCGCGGAGTGCCGCGCCAGGAGCGGGGCGACGATCTCACCGCCGTAGTGGCGCAGTTTCTCCGTGCGGTAGGTGACCTCCGTGTTCGCCCAGCGCCGCACGAGGTCCTCCCCCGCCGCGTGGAGCACCGCGGTGGTGTCGGAGAAGACCGTCTCGCCGCCACCGCCGGGCTCGGGCGCCCGCACGCACTGGAACAGGAAGAACCGCGGGGTGGCGCGGGCGAAGGCGCCGTCCCAGTGGAACGGCACGTCCGAGCGGCTGAACAGGTAGTTCGTCGGGTCCTCCTCGACCACCAGGTCGAGCACGGCGCCGAAGTCCCACGTGAGAACCTCGCCCCAGCTCTGCGCGTAGGTGATGAGGTCCGCCCTGTCGAGTAAGGGAATCCCGCGGAGCACCAGCACCTTCGACGCGACCGTCCACTCCTCGATCGTGGCCGGCGCGAGGTCGCGGAGGTCGGTGCCCGGCGCGGTCACCACCCGACCGAACGGCCGCGGTTCCACGTGTTCGGCAACGATTTCGTTCGCCGCGGTCATGATGCGTTCTCCTCCGGTAGGGCGTGAGAGTTGACGGCGTGCGGGTTGACGTAGTGGCTCGGCCGGCCAAGCCGCCAGACCAGCGACGCCTTGGCGCGCTCGGCCTGGCTGCGTTTCACGAGCGTGACGCTCCGCCCGTCGTCGACGACCACGCCGTGCCACGGGGTGAGCCAGTTGTCCTTGGTGCGGACGAGGTGGAAGCCGATCTTGCCGGCGTGGCTGTGCTGCGGGTGGATCGACAGCCGCAGCGAGTCCGGGAACACGTCGCCGACCAGGTCGCCCCAGGCGCGGCTGCGCTGGATCATCCGGTAGGCCAGTTCCTTGCACTGCTTGCTGACCTGCGAGCGGCTGGTGCCCGGGGTGAGCGGCACGTGGTCCTCGACCATGAACCGGTGCATCCCGTTGAACATGGCACGGGCCGACAGGTCGGTGCGCACCTCCGCGCGGAGCCGTTCGACCGGGGTGCCGTAGCGCTCGACGAGCAGTGCGCGCATCTCGTCGTAGTCGCCCGAGCCGAGCGCGTCGTCGAGCGAGTACAGGCCCACGGCCTCGCTGCCGAGCGTGTCGATGATCCGCCGCAGTTCCGCCCGGTAGGCGGTGACGTCGTCGTCCGGGATGCCGAGGAGGTCGGCGAAGACGTGGCCGTCGGAGCAGATCAGGATCCGCGCGCCGGGGGCGTGGACGTGGCTGACCAGCTCGCAGAACGTCTGCAGGAACTCGACGGAGATCCGCTCGCCCAGGTCGGGCAGCGCGCCGAGCACCTTCCCGGGGTTGCGTGACTTCGCCGGGAACGCCGGCAGCAGGAAGTGCACGGGCTCGTTGCGTTCCACGAAGCGCAGGACCCGCTTCTCGTGCACCGCGAAGCAGGTGGCACACGGCTCGTCCCCGCACGGGTCGTCGGGGTCAGCGAGCCTGCGGAACCGGAACGTCATCGCGAGGATCTGCTCGGCCAGTCCGCGTGGCCGGCCGACTGGCTCTTCTGCGGCAAGGGTCATGTCCGGTCCGATCGCATGTTGGTTTCGTGTTCCCGTCACGTGCGTGCCAGGAAAAACCGTAACCGGCGATCATGGAACCTCACCCGTGGTGAGGTTTATTCTCACGCTCGCCGCGCGTTGCCAGGTGTGAAAACAGAACCCTGACGTGCGCCGATGGGGTGGACCTGGCGCGGCGTGCCCAGGTTCGCGCCGGCGTGAGTCCTAGCGTTGCCGGCATGGGCATTCGTTACGCGTCGGCCGCTTACCGGGAACTGGGCGGGATGCTGCGCCGGGTACGGGAGAAGACGGGTCTGTCGGAAGGAGGCCTCGCCCGGAAGATGGGATGGCCGCTCACGAAGATCTCGCGCATGGAGAACGGCAGGCGCACGTCGAGTACCACGGACGTGATCCAGTACGTGGTGATGTGCGGGATGACGTTGCGGGAGGCGCAGCCGCTGCTGGAGCTGACCCGGCAGGCGGAACGCAAGCAGGGCTACTACCTGTCGGACAGGCGGATCGGCGGGAGCCTGCAGTCGTTGATCTTCCACGAATCCTCGGCCGAGCACTCGGTCATCTATGAACCGCAGGTGATCCACGGCCTGTTGCAGACACCCAACTACGCCCGCGCGCTCATCACGGCGGTCAAACCCAACATCGACGAGAGCCGGGTGGATGGTGCGGTTCGCACCCGGATGGAGCGGCGGCGAATCCTCTACCTGCCCACTACCCCGGCGTTCACCTTCTACATCCATGAGCAGGCGCTACGGCTCCGGATCGGCACCGAAAAGATCATGCAGGAGCAACTCCTGCACCTCGTCTTGACTGCCGCACTGGACAATGTCACCCTGCGGATCGTACCGAGCGTGATCGGCGAGCGCTCCGCCCTCGGCGGAGCGTTCCACTTGATGGAGTTCCACGAACATCGAACCATCGTCTACCTGGAGAATCTCTGCGATGGCGGGTTGATCCTCGAAGATCCCGAATTCGTGCAGAGCTACCACGAGGTTGTGCCGATGCTCGCTGACACCGCTCTGGGAGAGGGACAATCGCGCATGTGTGCGCCATGAGGCGCCTCGTTGTATCCCCAGCTGAGTTGGGAGGAACTCGGAGGAACGTTTCTGGGTCTAATGGCTTACCTGAATCCGAAAGGTGCAGGGGACAGCAGCATGCCAGTGAAGCGGCAGCCAGGTCCAGGTGTCAGGGATGGTGTGTCGCGGGACCCGCGTGATATGGCGAAAGCTGGATTGCCTGAACCTCAATCTCCAGGAGATGCAAAGATTCATCCGTCAGAAAGACATCTGAAACTGACGCCATGCCCTGCGTTGATGTTTACTTTCCATCGGCGCAACCTTCGGGGTGTGGAGCGATTCCCAGCGAGGGAATTCAAGGAGATAAGTGAGGCGCCTAAGTCACGCTAGTACGTACAACGAGGACGAACATGGGATCACCTGAGAGACGCGAGTTTCGATGGTGACGGAGGCCCCGTAGTAGTCGCAGGAGTCACGACCTGCCAAGGAGGACGGTAACGCCGTCCGCAGGGCGAAGGGGGTCAGGTGACTGGATATTCGAAGCCGGGAGGTATGTGTAATGCAGAACGCCGAAACGGTGCTGAATGTCCTCCGTGAACGCGGCAGGCGAGGACTGCCGCTGAGTGGGCTGTATCGACAACTGTTCAACCCCGCGTTGTATCAGGTTGCCTATGGGCGCATTTATTCCAACAAGGGAGCGATGACGCCTGGAGTCGACGGGGAAACCGCGGACGGTATGCATCTGGGTGTGATCGACCGTATCGCCGATGCGATGCGCCACGAGCGCTATCGATTCAAACCCGCGCGGCGCTGGTATATCCCCAAACGTAACGGGAAACGCCGGCCGCTGGGCTTGCCGTCCTGGTCGGACAAACTGGTCGGTGAAGTGATTCGCCTGTTGTTGGAGGCGTATTACGAACCCCGTTTCTCCGATCTTTCACACGGGTTCCGTTCCCGCCGGGGCTGTCACACCGCGCTCAGCGAGGTGGGGAGAACCTGGCGCGGAACAGCATGGTTCATCGAGGGTGACATCGCTGACTGTTTCGGATCACTCGACCACGAGGTCATGATCGGGATACTCGGCGAGAACATCCACGACAATCGGTTCCTGAGACTGCTACGGCAGATGCTACAGGCGGGATACCTGGAGGACTGGCGGTTCAACGCCACGCTCAGCTGAGCACCGCAGGGCGGGGTGATCTCACCGATCCTGTCCAATATCTACCTGGACAAGCTGGACACCTTCGTCGAGACAGTGTTGATCCCGGAATACACCAGTGGAGTCAACAGGGCGCGGAACCGCGCCTATCTTGACATCGAGGTGATGATCAGACGAGCGCGTCGACACGGCGACCGGGACACCGTGCGCCGACTCCACAAGCAGTTACGCCGATTACCCAGCGCGGACCCACAGGATCCGGGGTATCGGCGACTGCGATATGTGCGATACGCCGACGATCATCTCCTCGGGTTCACCGGACCGAAACGCGAAGCCGAACAGATCAAACAACGCCTGGCGCGGTTCCTGCGTGAAGACCTCAAGCTGGAACTGTCCCAGGAGAAAACCTTGATCACCCACGCCCGAACAGGCGCGGCGCGTTTTCTCGGCTACGAGATCACCGTGCAGCACAGCGACCACAAGATCACGAAAGGACGACGGTCGGCGAACGCGGCCATTGGCCTGCGGGTGCCTCGCGCGGTGGTCCAAGCGAAATGCGCCCCTTATTTGAAACGCGGAAAACCCGCGTTCCGGCCCCAGTTGGTGAACCGGGACGACCTCGCGATCATCAACACCTACGGAGCTGAATACCGGGGTTTGACCCAGTACTACATGCTCGCCGGTGATGTCTACCGGCTAACCAAAGTGCACTGGGTCATGGCGTCCTCGCTACTGCGAACCCTGGCTCGGAAATACCGTTCGACGGTGACCAAGATGGCAGCCAAGTACGATGCGGTCGTCGACACACCACACGGGCCACGTAAATGTTTCGAGGCCAACAAGGAACGCGATGACGGACGCGCGCCACTCACCACCCGGTTCGGTGGCATTCCACTGAAACGACAGAAAAAGGCGATCATTGTCGATCGTGTCGTACCTCCGGTCATCATCCGCCACAAGG
>NZ_JBJMIE010000635.1:0-2036 GCF_045807065.1 Actinophytocola sp.
GTTCTTCGGGCCGGCCTTCGACGCGGTGGTGCCGCGGTTGGTGCCGGCCGGCGACCTGGTCGCCGCGAACGCGATCAACGGGCAGAACCGCCAGCTCACGAGGCTGATCGGGCCGGTGCTGGGCGGCGTGCTCGCCGCGACGGGCGGCGTCCTGCTCGTCGCCGTCGTGGACCTGGTCAGCTACCTGCTGGCCGCGGCGCTGGTCGCCATGGTCCGGGCGGCGCCGGCGCGGGAGGAGGCCGTCGGGCCCGCGCCCCGGTCCGGCCGCCTGAGGCGCGAGTGGGCGGCGGGCATCCGGGTGTGCTTCGGCCGTCGGGAACTGACCACCATTTTCGTCTTCCGAGTGCTGAACGGTTTCGGCGAGGGCGTGCTGTCGGTGCTGCTCGCCCCCCTCATCATCGGCGTGCTCAATGCGGACAGCGCCGAATACGGCTCGGTGCTCTCCACACAGGCGATCGGCGGAATCGCGGGGGCACTGGCGGTCGCCGCGCTCGGCTCCCGCTTCCAGCCGCGATTCCTGCTCGGTTACGGCGCCCTGCTGTTCGGCATCCTGGACCTGGCGATCGCGCTCTATCCGCTCGCCATTCCGCGGCTGTGGCCGCTCTTCGTGCTCATCTGCCTCGTCGGTGCGCCGGCCGCGGCCATGTTCACCGGCTTCAACACGATCCAGCAGCTGGGGACGCCGGACGACTTCCGGGGCCGGGTGTTCGGCGCGATCAGCACGGGGTGGGCGACCGCCATGGTCCTCGGTGTCGTCGTCGCCAGCACGCTCGGCGACGTGGTGGGCGTCATCGCGGTCATCTCGCTGCAGGGCGTCGTGCACATCATCGCCGGGCCGTTCGTCCTCGCCCGCCTCGGCGCTACACCGGCGGGCTAGGACGCGCCGCTGGTCCCGGAGACGGCCCGGTGAACGGAGTTCGCGGAGTGAACCATCAGCAGGGGGCGGGCGTGGAACCGGTGGGCACCACCGTGCGGGAGGCGGGGGTCGGCCGGCGCAGTGGTGTCGGCAGCTCGTTCGGCACCTTCGGCGAACTGCTGCAGGGTGCGCTTCCCGGCGCCGGTGAGGACTTCCTGGTCACCCTGCCGATCGCACGCTGGTCCACCGCGCGGCTCACCCTGGTGCCCGGCACCACGGAGCTGCTGGTCGAGCCCGCGGGCAAGCACAAGGCGCTGCGGGCCGCCCGGCTCATGCTGGACGCCTACGGCATCCGGCACGGCGGCACGCTCGAGCTCGCCAGCGACCTGCCCGAGGGCAAGGGCATGTCGAGCTCGTCCGCCGACCTGGTGGCGACCGTGCGCGCCGTCGCCAGCGCCCTCGGCGTGCCCGTCACACCCCAGGAGACCGAGTCCTACCTGCGGCCGATCGAGCCGACCGACGGCCTGATGTACCGCGACGTCGTGGCGTTCTACCACCAGAAGGTGAAGCTGCACCGCACGCTCGGCCCGGTGCCGCCGCTCACCATCGTCGGCATCGACGAGGGCGGCCAGGTGGACACCGTGGCGTTCAACGCGTCCCGGCCGGTGATCACCGCGGCGCAGCGGCGTGAGTACGCCGCACTGCTCGACAGGTTGACCACCGCGCTGTCCACCGGCGACCTGCGGACGGTCGGCGCCGTCGCCACCCGCAGCGCGGTGCTCAACCAGGAGCGGTGCCGCAAGCGGCATCTGCCGTGGGCGCTGGAGGTCTGCCGGGACCTCGGCGCGCTCGGCGTCGCCGTGGCCCACAGCGGCACCGTGATCGGCATCGTCGTGTCCGGCGAGGACCCGCGGCACGCGCAGAAGGTCACCGACATCGCCGCCGCCGCCACCGAGCTGGCCGGCGCCGTGTCGGTCGACCACACGCTCGGTCTGGCGGACGCCAGCCGGTCGGTTGGTGTTCCAGTCATCCGAAGTGGAGTGCCCGATGGGGACTGAGTTGCGAACGCGGTCCGTGGTCGACGGATTCGAGGCCCGGGTCCGCGAGACACCGGACGCGGTGGCCGTGGTGGACGTCGACGGCACGCCGGTGACCTACGGGGAGCTGAACGAGCGGGCGA
>NZ_JBJMIE010000636.1:0-18449 GCF_045807065.1 Actinophytocola sp.
CAGCAGCCGGGCGACCTCGGCGACCGCCGCGGACTTGGGGCCCCAGCTGATCCGCGGGTACAGGAACATCTCGTCGAGTCCGGCCTCGGCCAGGCGGCGCATCGCGAGGTCGTGGTCGTTGCGGCTGGCGACGGAGTTGAGGATGCCGCGCTCGTCGAGCGTGTGCAGCAGCTTGACGACGTCCTCGCGCACGGCCACCGCCGGGTCCTCCAGGAGGATCCCGTCCCACAGGGTGTCGTCCAGGTCCCACACGACGCACTTGATCCGCCCACGGCGGGAGTCGCTCCCGGTCGCCCCGCTCACTTCTGCCTGCCGCGGTAGATGGCGTCGGCGATGTACACCTGCTGAACCTCCGAGCTGCCCTCGATTATCTCCATGACCTTCGCGTCCCGGTAGAGCCGAGCGACCGTCGCGTCGGGTGCGCAGCCGGCCGCACCGTGGATCTGGACCGCGTCACTCGCGGCTCGCGAGGCCGCGGTCGAGGCGAAGTACTTCGCCATGAACGTCGCGGTGGTCGCCTCCGGATCGCCGCTGTCGCGCAGGGACGCCGCACGCTCGCACAGCAGCCGCGCCGCCGCCGCGCTGGTGGCCATGTCGGTGACCATCCGCCGGACGAGCTGGTGCTCGCTCAGCTCGGTGCCGCCCTGCCGGCGCCCGGCCGAATAGCTGACCGACGCGTCGAGGCAGGCCTGCAGTATGCCGACACATCCCGCCGCCACGCTCAGCCTGCCGATGTCGAGCGTGCCGGGAAGCACGGTGTGCAGCGCGAACCCGTCGGGTCCCAGCAACGCGTCCCCGGGGATGCGGCAGTCCTCGAAGTCGAGGTGCGCCACCATGCTCGCGCGGGTGCCGAGCAGCGATCCGACCGGGGTGATCCGCAGTCCGGGCGCGTCCCTCGGGACGAGGAACGCCGCCATCCCGGCGCCGGTCCTGGCGAACACCAGGAACAGGCCGGCGACCTGGCCGCCGGTGATCCACATCTTGCGGCCGTCGAGTACCCAGTCGCCGCCGCCGCGGGAGGCCGACGTGGTGATCGCGGCGGCGTCGCTTCCCGCCTGGGACTCGGTCAGGCAGAACGCGCCGAGCACGCTGCCGTCGGCCAGCACGGGCAGCCACCGCGACAGCTGCGGCTCGCCGCCCCACCGCACGACGGCCCAGCTGACCATGCTGTGCACGGTGAGCAGGCTGCGCAGCGACGAGCACCCGCGGCCGACCTCCTCGTGCTGGACGGCCAGCGACCGCATGTCCAGGTCCGCCCCACCCGCCCCGGCCGGGATCAACGCCGCCCACGCGGCCACCGCCGCGGCCTTGTCGAGCACGTCGCGGGGAACGCACTCGGTCGCGTCGAACCGCGCGGCACGCGGGAGCACCTCGGCGTCGACGAACGCCCGGAACGCCGCGCGGTCCAGCGGACCGGCCACGCCCGCCGTCGGGGTGGCCACAGGCGCCTGCCCGTTCACCGCGTGCCATCCACCAGCTCGCGTTGCCGTTCGACGAGCCCGGTCATGGCCTGGATGGTCCGGAAGTTGTCGAGGAACAGCTCCTCGTTGGGGATTCGGATGGCGAACTGGTTCTCCAGGAACGTCACGAGCTCCATCGCGAACAGGGAGTTCACGTAGCCGAGGGAGAAGATGTCCTCGGTGTCGTCGAGCTCCGCGGTGGGGTACCTGCCGTGGATGAACTCGCGGATTTCGGCGCTGGCCGACACAATCGCCTCTTTCGTGATCCCGGTCGACACCGGGGGAACTGGTTGACGGACAGTGCTCACCGGGCCCCGGGCCCGTAGGAGAAGAAGCCCTGGCCGGACTTCTTCCCGTGCAGTCCCGCATCGACCATCTGCCGCAGCAGCGGGCACGGTCGGTACTTGCTGTCCGCGAAGCTGTCGTGCAGGACCTCGATGCTGCGCAGGATCGTGTCCACCCCGATCAGGTCGGCCGTCGCGAGAGGACCCATGGGGTGGCCGAAGCAGGACACGAAGACCTCGTCGACGGCCGCGGCGTCGGCGACGTTCTCGTGCACCAGGAAGGCCGCCTCGTTGATGGTCAGCATGAGCACGCGGTTCGACACGAAGCCAGGGCTGTCCCCCACCCGGACGGCCCGCTTGCCCATCGCGGACAGCAGCTCCTCGGTGCGTTCGACGGTGGCGGCGGAGGTGTGGTACCCGGCGATCAGCTCCACGGTGTTCTTCATCGGGACCGGGTTCATGAAGTGGATGCCCACCACCCGGTCGGGACGTGTGGTGGCACCGGCGATCCTGGTGATCGGGATCGCGGAGGTGTTCGCGGCGATCACGCACTCCTCGGCGAGCACCTCGTCCAGGCGCCGGTACAGCTCGTTCTTCGCCGACCAGTCCTCGGTGATGTTCTCGATCACGTAGTCGGCCTCGCGCAGCGGGTCGAGCTCGGCCGCACACGTGATGGCGGCCATGATCGACTCGCCGTCCCTGAGCAGGTCCCGCCGCAGCATGCGCGCCATCCGGATGTCCTGTTCGATCCGCTGCCGGGCACGGGCGAGCACGTCCTCCCCCACGTCGACGAGGATCACGTCGTGGCCGTGCTCGGCGAGGCACTGCGCAACCCCGGTGCCCATCACGCCGGCCCCGACGACGCCCACTGGTCCCATCTGTTCGGCTCCTCCTGTCTCAACCGGACGGTCGGGTCAGGGCCGCGTCGTTCTGCCGGGCCCAGGTCGTGCCGAAGCGGGACGCGACCCCACCGGCCAGCTCGCCACCGTCCACGACGAGCTGCTGGCCGGTGATGTAACCGGCACCGTCCGAGGCCAGGAAGAAGAACGCCTCGGCGATCTCCTTCGGCGCGGCGTGCCGACCGATCGGAATGCCGCGATCGACCTCGGCGAGCATCTCGTCGGTGTACTCGGCGCGCTGCATGGGGGTGAGCACGTAGCCGGGACTCACGCAGGCGACACGCACGTACGGGCTCAGCTCGAGGGCGAAGCTGCGGCACAGCGCCAGAACACCCGCCTTGCTCGCGTTGTAGTCGGCGTAGTAGGGGTAGCCGACGGAGCCGTTGGTGGACGCCGTCGCCAGCAGCACACCACTGCGCCGCTCGACCATGACGCTCGCGGCGGCCCGCCACAGGCCCAGCACGCCGAGCAGGTTGACCTCGAGCACGCGGCTCGCCTCGGCCCTGGTGATGTCCAGGACCGCGTGCCGGATGCTGACGCCCGCGTTGGCGATCACCACGTCCAGCCGGCCGGTCCGGTGGTGCACGTCGTCCAGGACGGACTCGACCTGGGCCCAGTCCGTCGTGTCGCACCGAATCCACCCGCTCTCCCCGGTGTCCGGCTCCGGCGGGCGTAGGTCGAGGTTGACCACCCGGTCCCCCGCCGCCGCGAACCGCTCGGCCGTCGCGCGGCCGATCCCGCTCGAGGCCCCTGAGATCACCACTGTGCGCGTCAACGCGCCTCCTCGATCTGTCTCGTCGTCCCGGGGTGCCCTGTCGAGCACCCCGGGGTCCGCTGTGGACAGTGGTCAACCGAAGGTGTAGACCAGATCGGTCGGCACCCGGCGAAACGTCCGGTCCCGCCCGAGCGCGTCCGCCCGGCCGACCGCCACGGCGGAGACCAGCTCCTCGGTGTCGGTCAGACCGGCCCACAGCACGTCGTGCAGCACCGGAACCAGCTCACGCAGGTGGTACACGGCGTTCTTGCACCACTGCGAGTCCAGCGGCCGCCACTCCCCGGTCCTGCTCATCAACCAGCCCACCTCCAGCGCGGCGGCGACGCTGTCGGCGAAGGAGGCCTGGTCGCGGGACAGGTACCGGACAAGCTCGGCGCAGAAGGCGACGACGAGAGCGGGCTGGTCACCCAACTCGGCCGCGCACAGCAGGCCGAGCGAGTCCGCGTACGCCTCTTCCAGTGCCATCAGGCCGAAGGCGTCCAGCTCCGTGGACGGCTCGGTGCGGACCGACCCGCTCGTCCGCCGCCAGAAGTGCCCGAGATCGTGTGCTCGGAACCAGCGCAGCGACGCGGCGAGCACCTCCTCGATGTCGTGGGTGACCGGCGCCTCGAGCACGTCCTCCAGCAGCGGCAGGGAACACCGGCGCAGCCGCTCCCGGTGGATGTTGGTGAACACCACCGTGAAGTCCTCCGCCTCGACCTTCCCACCGGGGGACTCCAGCGGGAAGAAGTGCGCGAAGTTCTTGTGTCCGAACGCGCTGTGCCCGCCCGCCAGGAGCAGCGTCGACGTGTACATGGCGGGTATCGGCGCCTCGTCGTCGGCAACCGCCCCCAGCGTCAGGGCGACCTCGGCGACGACCTTCTCGCGTTCGTCGGTGACGTGGTCGACAGCACGCTGTGGCACGGGGTCGTGCACGGTGACGAGGAGCGACACCGGGTTCCGCACCTCGTTCTCGGCCCACGTGCCAAGGGGTCCGCAGTACAACCACCGGGCACTCCGCCGCGGTGGCCGCACCACGAACGGCGGCCACTCGCCGGTCTCCGCGAACCGGACGAGGGTGTCCACCAGCTGCCTCGCCTGCTCCGCGACCTCCCCGTCGGACTCCCCGTCCGCGAACGCCGCGAGGTTGCCGGCGGTCTCGCGGAACAGCCGCCGCGCCTGCGCGTCGTACTCCCGGTCGGTGACCACGTTGGGCCGGTCGAGCGTCGCCACACAGTCCAGGCACAGCTTCGCCCGGACGAGGTGCTGCCAGGTGTCCGGGAACTCCTCGCGGAGCATCTGGTAGTCGGGGTCGATGCGCACCGTGGCCGCGACCGGCTCCGCCCGGTGCCAGAACGGCCACGTCGCCGCTTTCTGAGACTGGGTGGTGATTGCCAATGTCAGACCTTTCTTCCCGCGGGCATCCGGTGCGGCTGCCCGCCTGTGATGAGGTCCGGTGACGTCACGACGACACACCGGTGGGCCGCGCGGGAGTCACGTCCTCCCGCACCGACTCGACCTCGACCGGCGCCTCCGGCACGCGCTGGCGGCCCCAGCGGGTGGGCGCGGCGAGATAGGCGAAGACGTGGCCCAGGTACTGCACGGTGAACCACAGCGGCAGGTAGGTCGCGAACGAGGGGATCGCGCCGTACACCACTGTGTGGACGACCGCCCAGGACACGACGCCGAGCGCGGCGGACAGCGCCACCGTGGTCGACATGTCGGTCTGCTGCTGGTCCCACGCCACCTCCGGGTCCGGCCGCAGGATCCGGCCGTGCAGCAGGCCGACCACGACCGCGCCGACCAGGCCGGCGACGCCGGCCTTGAGCATGGTGGCCGGACTGGTGCCCGCGTCCCCGATGAACAGCAGGTACCAGGCCCCGAGCAGCAGGCCGCCGAAGACGCCCGGAATGTGCCGCGCGGGTCGCCGCCAGTGCGCCGGCGCCGGCATCTTCAGCTCACGAGCGCCCGCCGGGGCGCGGTAGACCGGCGGCCAGATCAGTCCGGTGACCGCCTCGTAGCCGAAGTACGCGTCACCGGCCGACTTCTCCAGCCTCTTGTCGTACAGGACGCTGCCGATCACGTTGTAGACGTTGAGCACCGTGGCGAGCACGAGCAGGTCCGCGGTCATCGTCGGGATCGCGAAGAACATCCCGAAGAACGCGGTGTGCACCGGGAACCGGATCCACCGGCGAGAACCGACCTTCCACGGGACCAGCTTCGGCGCACCGCGACCGGACATCTGCGCCACCAGGGTGGTGGAGCCGAAGGCCAACCCGCAGTCGTACTCGACGAGGTGCAGCTCCCAGTACCACAGCCAGCTCAGCACGAACACGGCGCCGACGATGACGGCCGCGCCGCCGCGCAGGTCCCAGACGACCGCGTCGGAGCGGGTCCACAAGCTGGCGGCCACCAGCACGTAGACCACATTGCACAGTGACTCGACGGAACGCCATGCCAGTGAATCGACGTTCCACCAGTTCTTGATGCGTGCCTTGACCCTCAGAGTCGCGAGGACGGAGTGCTGGAGCCCGAACCCCGCCGCGAGCACCCCGTCGACGATCAGCACGTTGGTATCGGCCATGCTTGTTCTCCCTGCACCGCGCGCACTTGTGTTTCGTGGAGCGAAGACGCGTGTCCCGCGCGACCGGTCGGAGCGTCACGGTAGGACAGCGTCGGCTTCTATCTCGATCATCAGCTCCGGCTCGATCAGCGAACTGACCTCGACCATGGTCGCGGCCGGGAGCACTCCGCCGAAGAACTCGCCGTGCACCCGCCCGACCTCCTCCCAGCGTGAGATGTCGGTGACGAACATCCTCGTCCGCACGACGTGCTCGACATCCGCGCCCAGTTCCTTGAGGGCTCGAACGATTCGGGTGAGCGCCTCTCTCGTCTGCAGGCCGATGTCGGTTCCACCCACCGGGCCGCCGTCCTCACACGCCGCGGTGGTGCCGGCGACGACGATCATCTGTCCACAGCGGACCGCACGGCAGTAGCCGACCACCGGGCCCCATACCGAGCCAGCGGGCACCCGCTCCCACGTCATCTCGCGCTCACCTCGTCCGCGGCCGCGGTGGGCACTTCCGCCGGCTCGACCCCAAGTCCTTCCGGGACGATCCCGTCCCACTCCGGTGTCCTGGTCGCCATCGTCGGTTCGGCGGTCGGCCCGTCGCCCGCCACGGTCGTGCGCCGGAGCACCCGGCGGTGCCTCGCCGCGTCCCAGGTCCGCCCCCGGTGCAGCACACACCGGTTGTCCCAGATCACCAGATCACCCGGCGTCCACCTGTGCTCGTAGACGCAGTCGTCCGTCGTGATGCGCGCCAGCAGGTCGTCCAGGAGCGCACGGGACTCCTGGTACGGCATGTCCTCGATGTACCAGGCGTGCGCGCCGATGAACAGACCCTTCCGGCCGTTCACCGGATTGGTCCTGACCAGTGACTGCCTCGTCGGAGGGATCGCCCGTTCCTGCTCCGGTCGGAAGAGTCCCTTCGCGACGATGCTCCGCGAGTAGAGCAGGCTGTGCACCACGATGCGGTCGTCCAGCTCGCGCCGCAGGCTCTCCGGCAACGTCTCGTACCCGTGCCGCTGGCTGACGAACTGGGTCTCCCCGCCGCTCGGCGGAACCTCCCGCGCGGACAACAGTGAGTACTTCGCCGGGACCGGCTTGTAGGAACTGTCGCTGTGCCACACCTGGTTGCCGGACTGGTAGATCATGCGCTGGTCCGACCAGGAGAGCAGCTTTCCGTTCCCCTCGGGGTCCACATTGGACCAGTCAGCGAGGTTCGGATGGAGCCGCGCCTCGGTGCCGATGGTGCCGACCTGCGTTTCCAGCGGGCCGTACCACTCCTTCGTGAACTCCATCTGGCGCTCGTCGACGAACCGCTGGTCGGGCAGGACCAGTACCGAGTACTCCTGTTGCAGCGCCACCAACTCGTCAAAAAGTTCCTTGGCCGCCGGATCGTCTTTCGACAGGTCCGGAAGGTGAATGCCCTCGACGCGCGCGCCGAAGTGCGAATGAACCGGCGTGACCGTCAACCGGCCTGCCTGTTCGGTCATCAACAACTCTCCTCACGAGATTGACGAAAGCCCCCATCACGCCCGACGGATCGCCGTTGTCGCAGTTGGAGGACGGAGGACAACTTGGCGGGCCCCTCAGCGAACGTAGCGAACATCCCGGGGAACGCCAACCGCCTACCGGGACCACGCGGGACTCTGGCCGTCCTGCCCGCGCAGCAACAAAAGACAGCAACAAAGACAGCGCGTTCGGGACACCGCGGTGTCCCGAACGCGCGCTGCGCGCGAGGAGAGTCAACTCGAAGTCGTCGACCGTTCTTCCAACGCCGTGGCGAACCCCTGCCAGGCTTCCGCGCAGCCGCGGGCGATCTGCGCGACCAGGCCCGTGCAGTGCGGCGGTAGCGTGTCGAGGAGATCCCGCAGGTCCTTGGCGTCGACCATCCCCGAGTAGAGCAGGCGGAGCAGGTTGCGGCCCGACTCGCTGAACTTGAGCGAGGGATCGTTCTTCAGCCTCTCCAGGATCGCACGCAGGTCCTTGCGGCTGATGGAGTCACCGACGGCCGTTCCCGCGACCTCATTGCGCCTTTCCGGTTCACGCTTGGTCTCACCGGTCGTCTCGCTGCGTGGATGCGGCACCGAGCACTTCTCCCCGCGGTTCGCCTGCTCCCGCACGTCGCGGGCAGTGCTCACCGAGATGCCGGTCTTCGACGCGACCTCCCGCAACGTGGCGTTCGGGCTTCTCGCCAGGACCTCTTGTGCGCGGCGGCGGCCGGCATGGCGGTCAACCGGGCGGATCCGGCCATCGCGACCGATTCTCATGTTCGACTGCGGATCTTCCGCAGTCGAATCCCGTCGGATGGTTCGGATCGTTTTGTCCGAGAGCCCTGTCGCCGCGCCGATTCTTCGGTTCGACCACGACGGATGTGAGTTGAGGATGCGCAGCGCCGCCGCCTTGCGGTCGGACAGGGACAGCGGAAGCCCGTGAGCGGTATTGCGCATTACCGCTTGGATGAACGCCTCCTCTTCCGTGCCGTCGAAGAATCGCACCGTGATCGTCTGCCAACCACGCAGGCGGGCCGCCCGGTACCGATGCGCCCCGTCGATGACCCGCATGGTCGACCGATGCACGAGAATGGGTGGCAATGGCTCGTCGGTCTCGGCGAGCAGCTGCGTGTGGGCTGAATCCTCGCCTGTCGACCGCGGCGAACCCCCCAGGACCAGCAAGTCGAGGTCTACCTCGGTGACTTCGTCCGCTTCCTCCTGCGGTGTCATATCTGCGCTGACCCCCGCGAAATGCCGGAGGAATTCAAGCCACACAGGGATCTCTCGAAAACTCCTTCACGACCATGCGACTGCAGACGGAGACGGCTCACTCCCATGGCTCACTACCCCCAGTTACCTACGGCCGGTAACCATGTCCCCGGTGTCGATCAATCCAATATCGAAGTCTGGTCGCTGTAGATCTGGTGGTCAACACCAGATATTGATCATATTCGAGGCGATGAGGCCGCACAGGATTGTGGATCGCGTGTGCACGGCCTCGTTCGTGCAATCGAAGGGCCGGAATGCGTCCTGATTCGACAGTGCCGTGCCCGCCTCCTTCTCGCCACTGTCGAGCAGGTATTACCACCCCCTGTATGATCTCGTGAACCGCACCGAAGCAGACGACCGACGACGTGGATCACAAACCAACGTCAACTAATCCCACAGAAATCCACACACATCCCAAGTCGATCTGGCCGCCCGCTCTGCTGCGGTTGCCAACGCTGAGCTGCCAAGTAGCATCATGACCGAGCGGAGATACGTCGCCCCCACGCGTTGTCTATTGACATCCGGTTGTGCCCCCACCCACCGCCGCGGTGCAATCCGATCTTTCCCGTCTCCATTCGTTGGAAACATGCATGTCGCGGTGCGCCGAGGAAGCGAGCGGAGCAGCGTGCTACTCGACGGAAGCGAGGAACCTGTGGACGGGATCCGGGCGAGCACTGTCGACGGCCTGCTGCGGCGCAGCGCGGCACGCACTCCCGACCGCGTCGCACTGCGTTTCGGTGACCGGGAGTGGACCTACGCCGCCCTCGATCGGGGTGTGAGCCGGGTCGCCGGCATGTTCCGCCGGCGGGGACTGCACAGCGGCGACCGGGTCATCGCACACGGCCGCAACTCCGACGCCTACCTGATCGGGTTCCTCGCGTGTTCCCGTGCCGGTCTCGTGCACACACCGGTGAACACGGCGCTCACCGCCGAGGAGCTGCGGTATGTCGTAGACCTGTCCGGCGCCGCGGCGGCGCTCGTGGACGTCACCGCCGCCGAGTCGGTGCCAACCCCCCAGACCATCCCGTTGCGGGAAACCGAGGACTGCGTGCTGGACGCCGCACGCGAAGGCGCGGTTCCCGACATCGTGCCGGACGCCGCGGACTCGGATCTGGTGCAGCTGATGTTCACCTCGGGCACGACCGGACGACCAAAGGCAGCGAGACTCACCCATCGCTCGCTGATGCATCAGTACGTGTCCGCGATCCATGCCCTGCGGCTGGAGCCGGACGACCACCCCTTGCACGCGATGCCCATCTACCACGTCGCGCAGCTGCACACCTTCCTCGTCCCGTACCTGGCGATCGGAGCGACGAACGAGCTCGTCGAATCGCCGGTGGTCGACGACCTGCTCGACAGAGCGGAACGCGACCGGATCGGCTCGATGTTCCTCGCCCCGACCGTGTGGGTGCGCCTCGCGAACCACCCCGGGCTCGCGGCGCGCGAGCTCAGCTCGCTGCGCAAGGCCTACTACGGCGCGTCGACCATGCCGGGGCCGGTGTTGGAAAGACTGCGGCGGCAGCTGCCCACGCTTGGCTTCTTCAACTGTCTCGGGCAGTCCGAGGCTGGACCGCTGACCTCGGCGCTCCCGCCGGAGGAGCATGTCCGGCGACCGGAGTCCGCGGGGCGGCCGGTGCTGTTCGTGGAGCTGCGGGTCGTGGACCGAAGCGGTCGGGACGCACCTGTCGACGAGGTCGGCGAGCTGGTGTACCGGTCCCCGCAGTTGTGCGACGGCTACTGGAACGCACCGGAGGCGACCGCCGAGGCGTTCCGCGACGGCTGGTTCCACTCGGGCGACCTGGCACGGCTCGACGCCGAAGGCTATGTCTTCATCGTGGACCGGATCAAGGACGTCATCAACACGGGCGGCGTCCTGGTCGCGTCCCGTGAGGTCGAGGACGTCCTCTACACACACCCGGCGGTGGCCGAGGCGGCGGTCGTCGGCACGCCCGACCCGCAGTGGATCGAGGCGATCACGGCGGTGGTGGTGCCACGGTTCCAGGTCGCGGAACGAGAACTGCTCGACTACGCCCGCGAACGACTCGCCGGTTTCAAGGTGCCCAAGCGCGTCCGGTTCACAGATCACCTTCCGCGCAACGGTGCGGGCAAACTGCTCAAACGAGTGCTGCGGGACCAACTCGCGTCGAGCTCGGAGTAGACCGTCACATCCAGGACCGCATGATGTATCGACCACGTGATCCACAGAGCCCACAAGAATGAATACCCGTAGTCCGCTCCGGTCTTGGTGCCGATCACCAGCTCACCCGAGCCAATGGCCGCCGCGGCCCAGACCGGGCCCGGCCCCGCTGTCCTGATCCGGCGTGCCACCGTCTACAACATGAATGTTCTCCGCATCAAAGTGCGCCCGGCGTGAATTACCGAAATCCGTAGAAGACGTGCCACAGCGTGAGTACCATTGGGGACCATGGGGCCACATGATCAAGGCCGCCACCCGAGAAGGACGTAGACCATGGGCTTGTTGATGATGGCCGTGCTGGTGACCCTGATAGTTCTTGGACTGCAACGTAACCACTACCGCAGGCGCAACCACCTCGCGGGTAGTCAGAACGTCGAGGATCGCGATCTCGACCGGCTGGTCGCGGAACTTCGCGCACGACGCTGACCGCCAGAAGCATTCGGGTCAGTATCGCCGTCAAGACGGCAACTGTCCCACTCGGTCGCCAAGATTCCGATGCGGGAATTCCCGCAGGTATCGCCGACATGATTCCTGAGTACCGCATCGCAAGTCTCCGGTGAAAGACAACTCGCGGTGCCGCGGTGCCTCCCCCACCCTTCACAGGATGACGATGCACAACCAGTCCCCGGCAGCGACAGAGACGTTCAGCCGTCTGCATCTCAACGAGAATCCGCTGGGAGCGAGCCCGAATGCCATGGCCGCGGCGGAGCTGGCGCTTCGCGACATCAACCGGTACCCGGATCCAGCGCACACCGGGTTGATCCGGGCCATCGCGCGTCGCCGCGCCGTCGACGAAGCGCGGATCGCGGTGGGCAACGGGGTCGACGAGGTCATCCTCATGATCGCCCTCGCCTTCCGCGCGGAGTCGAGACTCGTCCTGTTGAACAGCCAGACCTTCCAGGTCTATGCGAGGAGTGTGCGGGCCGTCGGGTTGCCGAGCATCGAACAGCCGCTCCGCGACTACCGCATCGACGTGGAGCGGGTCGTCGCGTCATTCGCCGAAGGCGTACGGCTCGCCTTCGTCTGCAACCCGCACAATCCCACGGCCGCGTTGCTGTGCGAGGAAGAGGTCCACTCGCTCTGCGCTGCCGCCCAGCGCCACGACGCCGTCGTCGTGTTCGACGAGGCCTACGCGGAGTACGTCCCGGAGCAGGACTTCGCGTCGGCGATTCCGCGGGCCGCGGCGGGCCGCAACGTCTGCGTCATGCGAACGTTCTCCAAGGCCTACGGGCTCGGCGGCCTCCGCGTCGGCTACCTCATCGGCGATCCGGACGTGATCGCACGGATCAACAAGGTCCAGAGCGCGTTCCCCTTCCACGTCAACCGGATCGCGCAAGCGGCGGCCGAGGTGGCCCTCGCGGACGAGGAGTTCCTCGAACGGACGCGAACCAGCAACCGGGATGCTCGCGACCTGCTCTGTCGCGGACTGGACGAGCTCGGTGTCGAGCACCTTCCCTCGAAGACCAACTTCGTGTTGATCCGGTTGCCCGGGCTGGGGTCGCACGTCGCGGAGACCCTTCGACGCGCTGATCGAACGCTCGTGCGCGACACCGCCGACCTGGGACTGGTCGACTACCTGCGCGTGTCGGTCGGCAGCGCGGACGAGGTGGTCTCGTTCCTGCGCAAACTCGAGAAGGTACTCCACCAACAGCGCGACACCTGAACGTTGCCCGGATGACGCTGTTCGTGGTCCCGCGATGAGACGCAGCGGCGTGATCAGCACCCGCCGCCCCGGTGGTGAGCGATGGCAACTGTTCCTCGGCATCGACCCGGCCGGTGGCTGGGAGTTCGAGAACCCCTCAGGTCCGGGCGGTCGTCTCGTGGGTCAGCGTTTCGGGTACGGAAGGGCGTGACTATCGGGCACCTTCACCGCACGCTCCAGGAACGGAAGCCCTCTCGTGGGCGCTCTCGCGGGGGGAGGTGGTGGTGAGAGTGGCGCGAAAGTGAGGTGAAAGTAGCCGCGGTCAGGCTCAGCGGCTGGGTGGGGGCGCCTGACATCGTTCCGGCCGCAGGGGAAGAGGGACCGCAGTGAAGATATCCGTGTTCGGCAGATTCGAAGTCGTCGGACCGCGCGGGACGATCCGCATCACCGCGCGTAGGCAGCAGATCATCCTGGCGACGTTGGTCTGGCACGCGAACCGGGTCGTCGGGATCGAGTCGCTGATCGACGCGCTGTGGGGTGCGACGCCGCCGGACACGGCGCGCAGCCAGGTCCACATCTGTGTGTCGGGTATCCGCAAGCGGCTCGCCCGCAGCGGCCTGCACCAGCTGGTGGGCACGGAGTCGCCCGGTTACCTCGCGCGGGTCGGCACCGGGGAGCTGGACCTGCACGTGTTCGACAGCCTCGTCACCCGGGGCCGCACCCTCATGGGCGCCGGTCAGCCGGACGAAGCGAGCCGGTGCCTCGCCGAGGCGTTGGCGCTGTGGCGGGGCGAGCCGTTCGCGGGCATCGGCAGCGAGCGCGTCCAGTCGATGGTCACGCAACTCGTCGAGCGGTACATCACGGTGAGCGAGGACTACTTCCAGCTGCAGAACCGGCTCGGACGGTCCGCGCACGTCGTCGGGGATCTCATGGCGCTGGTGGAGCGCCACCCGTTCCGGGAGCGGCTGCGGGGCGAGCTGATGGTCGCCCTCTGCCACACCGGCCGTCAGGCGGAGGCGTTACGCGAGTACCGGCACACCCGCGCGTTGTTCGTCGACGAGCTCGGCGTCGAGCCGAGCTGGGAGCTGCGGCGGCTGGAGCAGGACATCCTCGCCAACCGGGTCACCGCGCCGGCATGACGGGGTCACCGCGCGGGGTAGTCACCGGTGAAACAGGCCGTGCAGAAGCCGGTCGACCCGCTCGCCGCGGCGACCATCGCGGCCGCCGGCAGGTAGCCGAGCGAGTCGGCGCCGACCAGCTCGGCGATCTCCGCCGGCTCCAACCGCACCGCCACCAGCTCCCGCGCCGATCCGATGTCGACGCCGAAGAAGCACGGCCAGCGCACCGGGGGCGACGCGACCCGTACGTGCACCTCGGCCGCGCCGGCCTCGCGGAGCAGGGCGACGACATGCCGCATCGAGGTGGCCCGCACGATGGAGTCGTCCACGACCACCACCCGGCGCCCCGCGACCGCGGGCGCGATCGGCCGCAGCTTCAACCGGACCGCGCGCCTGCGCTCCCCCGGCGACGGCTGGATGAAGCTGCGGTTGGCGTAGGTGCTGCGGAACAGGCCCTCGCCGTAGGGGATACCGCTTTCCCGTGCGTAGCCGAGGGCGGCCACCCGGGCGGTGTCGGGTACCGGGATCACCACGTCGGCGTCGGCCGGCTCGTGGCGCGCGAGCGCCGCGCCGAGCGCATCCCGCACCGAGAACACCGACCGGCCGCCGATCACCGAGTCGGGCCGGGCGAAGTACACGTGCTCGAACACGCACAGGGCGGGCTTCGCGGCCGCGAACTGCCGCGTGTGGACACCGTGCTCGTCGATCTCGACGAGCTCTCCCGGCTCGACGTCGCGTTGCCCGGTCGCGCCGAGGCCGTCCAGCGCCGCGGTCTCCGACGCGACGGCCCAGCCGCCGTCGGGGAGCCTGCCGAGGCTCAGCGGCCGGAAGCCGTGCGGGTCGCGGGCCGCGAGCAGGGCACCCGAGGAGACCCCCACGAGCGAGAACGCGCCGCGGGTTCTCGGCAGCACCGCCGCCATGGCGTCGCCGAGGGTGCCGGGTTCCGGCCCGAGCAGCGAGGCCAGCCGCCGGGTGTCCGACCGGGCGCCCCCGTCCCCCGCCGCGCCGACCCGCGCCGGCACCGGCAGCTCGGTCAGGTTCCCGTTGTGCGCCAGCGCGAAGTCCGGCCGCCAGGAGTCCCGCTCGTGGAAGGGCTGGGCGTTGTCCAGCGAGGAGCCCGCGGACGTCGAGTACCGGACGTGCCCGATCCCCACGTGGCCGCGCAGACCACTGGTCACCTCCGCCCGCAACACCTCGGCGACGAGTCCCATGCCCAGGCGCGTGACAATTCCGTTCTTGTCGCCGACGGAAATACCGGCCGACTCCTGACCACGGTGTTGCAACGCGAACAGACCGTCGGTGAGCAATTCCGCGACATCGACGCCGGGGGTCCAGATACCGACGACACCGCATTCTTCACCTGCGTCTCCGTCGATCATGGGCACTCCTGTGCAGCGCAGGGGAAAGGGCCTCCAGGATGCGCCATTCGGCTATCGCCCGACTATCACGGGAAAACGAAGGGAAACTGCCCATATTTTGCCGGCAGAACTGCCGGTCGGCGCCATTTTCCACGTTTATGGTCGACCCAACGAATTTCGGGGATTGGAGGGAAGTGACGCTCACGGAGGAATGGTCTGCGGAGCTGGGGGTCTGCCCCGGGCTCGACGTCCTGGTGACCAGCGTGGCATCCGACTCGCACACCTGGAACCTCGTCTACCTGCAGCTGGCGCTGGAGGAGCTGGGGCACCGGGTGTACAACCTGGGCGCCTGTGTGCCCGACGACCTGCTGGTGGCGCAGTGCCGGCTGCGGCGACCCGACCTGGTCGTGGTGAGCAGCCTGAACGGGCACGGCCGCCACGACGGGCTGCGGGTGATCGAGAAGCTGCGCGCCTGCCAGGAGCTCGCCGCCACGGCGGTCGTCATCGGCGGGAAGCTCGGCATCCGCGGTCCCGGCCGCCCCGCGCACACCGCACTGCTGCGCGCCGCCGGCTACGACGAGGTCTTCGGTGACGGCGCGGGGATCGGCTCGCTCGCCGCGTTCATGCGGCGACTGGTGGCAGAGGTGCGGCCATGACATCTCCCTCGTTCGGTGACTTCGTCGCCGACGCCCGCCGCGCCGGCCGGCTGGTGGTCCAGCCGCGCATGGGCTTCGGCGACCCGGCCACGATGCGTGCCGGGCTACTCGCCACCCGGCGCGCGAGCGCCACGACGGTCGGCACGATCACCGTGGACAGCTACACCAGGGTCGGCGACACCGCGGGCGCACGCGCGGCCCTCGCGGCGGGCGCGGACCTCAACGGCTATCCGATCGCGGCACACGAGGACGCCACCACCGCCGCGGTACTCGCCGGCGTCGACTTCCCGGTGCAGGTCCGGCACGGCTCGGCCGTGCCGGAGGAGATCGTCGCCACGCTCATCCGGCTCGGCCTGCACGCCACCGAGGGCGGCCCGATCTCCTACTGCCTGCCCTACAGCCGGCTGCCGGTGGCGGACTCGGTGCGTAACTGGACCCACTGCTGCCGACTGCTCGCGGGGCTGCGGGAGACCGGCGTCGAGCCGCACCTGGAGAGCTTCGGCGGCTGCATGCTCGGCATGCTCTGCCCGCCGGGCATGCTGGTGGCGATCTCCGTGCTGGAGGCCATGTTCTTCCGCCAGCACGGCCTGCGCAGTGTCTCGCTGAGCTACGCCCAGCAGAGCAACGCGACCCAGGACCACGAGGCCGTGCTCGCGCTGCGCCGCCTGGCCGGGGAGCTGCTGGCCGACCTGGACTGGCACGTCGTGGTCTACGCGTACATGGGCATGTACCCGCGCACGCCACACGGCGCGACGCGGTTGCTCGGCGAGGCCGCGCGGCTGGCCGTGCGCACCGGGTCGGTCCGGCTCATCGTCAAGACCGTCGCCGAGGCGCATCGGATCCCCACCGTCGAGGAGAACGTGGCGGCACTGGAGCACGCCGCGGCGGTGGCCGCCCGGGAACCGGCCGTGAACGCCACCGACAGCGCGGACTCGGAGGTCTACGCCGAGGCCCGGGAGCTGGTCGAGGCGGTGCTCGAACTGGACGACGACCTCGGCCGCGCGCTCACCGAGGCGGTCCGGCGCGGCTACCTGGACGTGCCGTTCTGCCTGCACCCCGACAACGCCGGCCGCGCCCGCAGCTACCTCGACCGGGACGGCCGGCTCTCGTGGTCGCGGACCGGCGCGCTGCCGTTGCCGGCGCGGTCCGCGCGCACGACCGAGCTGACCGCGGCCGACCTGCTCGCCTCCCTGTCCTACGTGCGGCGGAAGTTCGACGGGCTGGCCGCACACGACCACCTGACCGCGGCCAGCTGACGAGCCACGGCACACCGAGGAGTGAGGGAATGACGCAGCACCACGGTCAGGACGGACCGGCGGCGGACCCGCGCGAGCACCTGACGAGCCCGGTCACCCGCGCGGCGCTCCGGATCCAGCACGGCGTGCTCACCGCGGCCAGGCAGTTCCTGTCCGCCCAGGGGTTCACCGAGCTGATGCTGCCGATCATCGGCCCGGTCACCGACCCGGGCGCCCGTGGCGCGAAGCAGGTCGACATCGACTTCTACGGTCACCGGTACAAGCTGATGACCAGCGCCATCCTGTACAAGCAGGCCTCGCTCACGGCGTTCGACCGGATCTTCTGCGTCGCGCCGAACGTGCGGCTCGAGCCGCTGGAGACCGCCGGCACCGGACGGCACCTCGTCGAGTTCCACCAGATCGACGTCGAGGCGGCGGACGCGAGCCGCGAGACGATCATGGCGGTGGCCGAGGGGCTGGTCACGCACGTGGTGCGGGCGGTGAGCACCGGCCTGCCCGAGGAGCTCGACCCCCTCGGCCGGGACACGAGCGCATTCGCCGACCTGGTCGCGGAGTCGTTCGAACGCCGCACCCACGCCGCGGCCGTCACGGACCTGCACGGCACCGGGCACGACCAGAACCCCGACGGCGAGATCGACTGGGTCGGCGAGGCCACCCTGTCCCGCAAGGCGAGCAAGCCGTTCTTCCTCACCGACTACCCCAAGGGCTCGCGCGGGTTCTACGACCGGGAGTCCCGCGAGCACCCCGGCTTCCTGCGCAACTTCGACCTGATCGCCCCGGAGGGCTTCGGCGAGCTGTGCAGTGGCAGCGAACGCGAAAACGACTACGCCACGATCGTCGCGCGGATGCGGGAGACCGGCGAGAACCCGGCCAAGTACGGCTGGTACCTGCGCATGGTGCGGGAGGGCGTCCCGGCGAGCGCGGGCTTCGGCCTCGGGCTCGAGCGGCTCACCCGCTACGTCGCCGGCGTCGAGTCGGTGTGGCAGGCCAGTGCGTTCCCCAAGGTCGCCGGGGTCCCCGCGCCATGACCGGCCGCGTGCGGGCGGAGAACTTCCCCGAGGCGGAGGTCCGCCGCCGGGCCGGGGCGGGCCGGGCCGGCGCCTTCCCGGAACCCGGCGGCTATGGCCGGTCGCTGTTCGGCGCCGCTGATCCGCGGTGCGTGGCCGACCCGCTGGACGCGCTGCGGCTGGTGCCGCCGGTGTTCATGCCCCGGCGCCTGGAGAAGCTGATCGGGCTGGGGCGCGAGCCCGGCTACCCCGACGTCGAGTCGGACACGTCGATCGGCGGGTTCTCCTCGCCGCTGCCGCTGTACCTGTCCGCGTTCGGGTCGACCAGGGTGGCGAGCACCGACCTCGGCGTCGCCGCGAGCCGGCAGGCCGCCCGCCTCGGCCTGCCGATGGTGGTGGGCGAGAACGTGGTGCCGGTCAACGGGTACGGCCGGCTGGCACCGGCGGGCGAGTCGCTGCTCGCCAGGATCTCCGCCTACGCCGACGAGGTGCC
>NZ_JBJMIE010000637.1:0-12523 GCF_045807065.1 Actinophytocola sp.
AGCGACTCCAGATGTTTCTCACCACGTTCGCCGAGCACCGGCGAGAGCGCCTTGTACATGTTGCTGCCGGCGCGGCGCGTGGCCCGGTCGGCGAGCGAGACGATGTTGCGGGCCAGGGTCTCCATGTCGCCCGACAGCGCCGCCGGGGACAGTGTCAGGCCGGTGAGCAGGCCGCCGGGCGCCACCTCGACCTCGATCCCGCCGTCGGGTGACGCGGCCCGCCCGCTGATCCTCCCGACCCGCGTGACCTGGGCCTGCGCCTGGTCGTCGGCATGCGTGACCTTGCGGTCCAACACCGCCATCTCGTGGTCGATGTCGACTTCCACCAGTCCGCCTCCCCATCCCCACTACCGGCTATCAGTGTGCCGGAAAGGTCCGGCACGTGCGCCAGTACTCGAGGAGCCGGGTCATCCCGTCGGGCGGTAGAAGCCGACGAACGGCATGCCCATGTTGGTCGTGCGCAGGGGGCTGATCTCCACCGGGTCGCCGGCCTCGATCATCTGGCCGTCGCCGATGTACATGGCCACGTGGCCTTCCCAGCAGATCAGGTCGCCCGGCATCAGCTGGTCCGCGGAGGGGACCTCGGCGCCGATGTCCTGCTCGCCCGACGTGCGGGGGATGTCCAGGCCCGCCTCGTGGTACGCGTACTGGGTCAGACCACTGCAGTCCAGGCCGACGCCCGGTGCGGTGCCGCCCCACACGTACGGCACGCCCAGCTGCGTCAGCGCGGCCCGGACCGCCTTCGCCGCCGTCTCGTTCGGGGCCATGACCGTGCCGCCGCCCGGCAGGTTGATCGCCACGCCCGTGCCCGGCTGCGGCGGGATCGCGACCGGGAGGCGCTTCTTGGTGGCGACCGCGCCGCCACCACCGCCGCCGTGGTAGCCGCCGCCTCCGCCGCCTCCGCCGTGGCTGCTGCCGCCGCCGGAGTTGTACGCGGCGGGCGGCGGGTTGCCGCCGCCGTCGGCGTTGGCCGGGGTGGTCGCGCCGCTGCTGTCGAGCTTGTCGACGACCCCGGTGAGCTGGGCCATCACGGCTTCGAGGTTCGTGCTGCTCTCGCCGCTGACCTGGGCGCCGAGGCGGATCAGCTCGGAGATCTTGGCCTGCGCGCCGGCGTTGTCACCGGCGGCCCGCAGCGCCGACGCGGCCGACAGCAGCTCGGCCGCCTTGTCCATGAAGTTGTCGATCAGCTGCTGGTTGCTGTTCTGGCCGACCTTCAGGATGCCGGCCGCCTCCTGCACCGCGGACTGGACCTGCGCGCTGTACTCGCTGATGTCCTTGGCGGTGTTGGTCATCCCGGTGGCGTCGGCGGCCTGGCGGTCGGCGGAGCCGCCCGTCCAGCCCTCCCGCAGCTCGCGGTTCTGCGTGCCCGAGTCGGTCTGGTAGGTGTACAGCGCGGTCCGCACGTTCCCGTGCGCCTGGCCGACGTCGTACACCGCGCCGTCGTCGGTGGCGAGCTGGCGCTGCGCGTCGGCCGCGGGCTGGACGAGGGGGGTGACCAGCGGGACGACGGTGCTCATGTGCTCTCACCCAGCGCTCGGCGCAGCCTGCGGTCGTGTTCGTCCTCGAGCTCGCGGTAGTTCGTCCACGTGTGGTCGACCGCGTCGGCCATGTCGTCGGTCCTGCCGGCGAGGCCGTGGACCCGGTCGAGCTGGCTCTGGGAGGCGTTGCGGATGGCCGCGGACAGCCCGACGTCGTTGCCCACGCGGGAGAACGCGTGGTCGTCCAGCGTCGTGTGCGCGCCTAGGTTCGTGCGCGTCACGGTGTGCAGGTCGTCGGCGAGCGGCCGGTGCCCCCTGGTGAAGCTCGCGAACGCGGTCTCGTCCGCGTCGTAGCCGGGCGGCGGTGGCGGTAGCGGTGGCTCGTGCTTTGTCATCCGTATCCCTCCCTGCTCATGGCAAAGAGTAGGTCAAACCAGTGGGGCCGCGCGGTGAATCCGTACATCTAGACACCCGTCGGATGCCACACCGTCTTCATCTCCAGGAACGCACGCAGCCTCGACACGTCCGGCTGCGCGGCCCAGTCCGGCTCGGTCGCCCTGGCCCGCACGACCCGCTTGACCGTCTGCGCCGCGGCGGCCTCCAGCTCGGTCCGCAGCGACTCGGGGGCGCCGGTGAGGTCGAGTGCGTTGACGTCGGCGTGTGAGGCGAGCCACGGGGCCAGCTCGGCGGTCCGGCCGGTGATGATGTTGACGACGCCACCCGGCACGTCGGAGGTCGCCAGCACCTCGGACAGCGTGATCGCCGGCAGCGGCCGGTCCTGCGCGGCCACCACGACCGCCGTGTTGCCGGTCGCGACCACCGGCGCGACCACGCTCACCAGGCCCAGCAACGACGACGACTGCGGCGCGAGCACACCGACCACGCCGGTCGGCTCGGGTACCGAGAAGGAGAAGTACGGGCCGGCGACGGGGTTGGCCGCGCCGAGCACCGACGACACCTTGTCCGTCCAGCCCGCGTACCAGACCCACCTGTCGATCGCGGCGTCCACTGTGGACTGTGCCTTCTTGGTCGCGATCCCTTCGCTGGCCGCGGTCTCGGCGATGAACTGCTCGCGTCGGCCCTCCAGCAGCTCAGCCACCCGGTACAGCACCTGGCCGCGGTTGTACGCGGTCGCGCCGGACCAGCCGCCGAACGCCTTGCGGGCCGCCACGACGGCCTCGCGGATGTCCTTGCGCGAGCCCTGCGCGGCGTTGGCGAGGAAGCCGCCCTTGCCGTCCTTCACCGGGTACGAGCGGCCCGATTCCGAACGCGGGAACGCACCGCCGATGTAGAGCTTGTAGGTCTTGGCGACCGAGAGACGGTCAGACATCGAGGTATGCCTCCAGTCCCGCGCGGCCACCCTCGCGGCCGAAGCCGGACTCCTGGTAGCCGCCGAACGGCGCGGTCGGGTCGAACCGGTTGAACGTGTTGGCCCACACCACACCGGCGCGGAGCTTGCCCGCCATCCAGAGGATGCGCGAGCCCTTCTCGGTCCAGATGCCCGCGGACAGCCCGTACGGCGTGTTGTTGGCCTTGGCGACGGCCTCGTCGGGCGTGCGGTACGTCAGGACCGACAGCACGGGTCCGAAGATCTCCTCGCGGGCGATCCGCATGGCCTGGCTGACGCCGGAGAACACGGTCGGCGCGAAGAAGAAACCCTTGTCCGGCAACGGACACGGGCTCACCCACTTCTCGGCGCCCTCCTGCTCACCCACCTCGACCAGAGACGTGATCCTCGTGAGCTGCTCGCGCGAGTTGATGGCACCGACGTCCGTGTTCTTGTCGAGCGGGTCGCCGACGCGCAGGGTCGAGATCCGCGCGTGCAGCTTCTCGACCAGCTCGTCGGCGACCGACTCCTGCACCAGCAGACGCGAGCCGGCGCAGCAGACGTGGCCCTGGTTGAAGAAGATGCCGTTGACGATGCCCTCGACGGCCTGGTCGAGCGGGGCGTCGTCGAACACGACGTTGGCGGCCTTGCCACCCAGCTCGAGCGTGAGCTTCTTCCCGCGGCCGGCGAGCGTGCGCTGGATGAGCTTGCCGACCTCGGTCGAGCCCGTGAAGGCCACCTTGTCCACACCCGGGTGGCCGACCAGCTCGGCACCGACGTCGCCGGCGCCGGGCAGGATGTTGACCACGCCCGGGGGCAGCTCCGCCTGCTGGATGATCTCGGCCAGCACCAGCGCGGTCAGCGGCGTGGTCTCCGCCGGCTTCAGTACGACCGTGTTGCCGCAGGCCAGGGCCGGCGCGATCTTCCAGGCGGCCATCAGCAGCGGGAAGTTCCACGGGATGACCTGGCCGGCCACACCCAGGGGTCTGGGGTCGGGGCCGAGGCCCGCGTAGGCGAGCTTGTCGGCCCAGCCCGCGTGGTAGAAGAAGTGCGCCGAGGCGGTCGGCACGTCGACGTCCCGGGACTCCCTGATCGGCTTGCCGTTGTCCAGGCTCTCCAGCACGGCCAGCTCACGCGCGCGCTCGGCGATCACGCGGGCGATGCGGTAGATGTACTTGGCGCGCTCGGCGCCCGGCATGCGGCCCCAGACCCGGTCGTAGGCGCGGCGGGCGGCCTTGACCGCGCGGTCGACGTCCTCCCTGCTGGCCGTGCTGACCTCGGCCAACACCTCCTCGGTGGCCGGGTTGACCGTCTTGAGCGGCTCACCGGCGCCCTCGACGAACTCACCGTCGACGAACATCCGGTAGCTGGGCTTGAGGTTCGCGATGTCCCGGGACTCGGGTGCCGGGGCGTACTCCCACATGTTCAGTCCACCGTCACGTAGTCAGGGCCGCTGTAGTGGCCGTCGAGCTGGGCGCGGCGCTGCATGAGCAGGTCGTTGAGCAGGCTGGACGCGCCGAAGCGGAAAAGCCTGTTGGTCAGCCAGTCCTCCCCGGCGACCTCGTGCACCGCGACCAGGTACCGGACGGCGTCCTTGGTCGTGCGGATGCCGCCGGCCGGCTTGACGCCGCGGTGCTCGCCGGTCTGGGTGTGCCAGTCGCGGACGGCCTGGAGCATCACGTGGGTGACGGGCAGCGTGGCGGCCGGGCTGACCTTGCCGGTCGAGGTCTTGATGAAGTCGCCGCCGGCCAGCAGCGCGAGCCAGGAGGCGCGGCGGACGTTGTCGTAGGTGGTCAGCTCGCCGGTCTCCAGGATGACCTTGAGGTGGGCGCCGCCGCAGGCCTGCCTGATGGTGACGATCTCGTCGAAGACCCTGCCGTACTGCCCGGACAGGAACGCGCCCCGGTCGATGACCATGTCGACCTCGGTGGCGCCGCTCTCGACGGCCAGCTCGGTGTCGGCGATCTTGACCTTGATCGACGACCGGCCGCTGGGGAAGGCGGTGGCGACACTGGCGATGTCGATGCCGGTGCCCTGCAGCTCCTTCGCGGCCGTCTCGACCATGTCCGGGTACACGCAGACGGCGGCGACCCTGGGCACCTCGGGCCGCTCCGGGTCGGGGCGGCGCGCCTTGGCGCAGAGCGAGCGGATCTTGCCCGGGGTGTCGGCGCCCTCCAGCGTGGTCAGGTCGACCATGCTGATCGCGGTGTCGATGGCCCAGAGCTTGGCGGCCTTCTTGATGCTGCGGGTGGCCAGCCCGGCCGCCCGCTGCTCGACGCCGACCTGGTCGACGCCGGGGAGGCCGTGGAGGAACCGCTTGAGGGACGACTCGTCCCTGGTCGCGTCGGCGAGCGCGGGTGGTGACCCGGCACTCGCCGTTGAGGGTGCTGCCATGCGCCCGAGTCTAGGCGGCGGGACCGACACAGCACCCCGAACGCCTCCCGGGATGACGGTCGTCAGTCCGTCAGCTCGGGGCGGTTCTTGCGCTTGCGGTGCTTGACGTCGACGCCGCCCCACACCGCGAGGCCGGTGATCTTCACGAGCGGCGCGCCGGGGACCGGCTGCCCCTGGTTGCGGGCGTGGTTCTCGAACGCGCCCATGAAGCCGACGCCGTTGACCTGCACCGTGATGTCCTCCGGCACGTAGATCTCGATGCCGCCCATGAACGCGAAGGCCTGGATCGTCGTCTCGGCCTCCTCGAACCGGGCGTCCGTGAGATCGATCTCGATGCCGCCCATCAGCGCGAACGAGGTGAACGTCGGCGGCACCGTCCAGAGGCCCTTGCGGTCCGTGCCGGACATGATCGCGACGGCGCCGGTGGACGTGCCCCGGCCGCCGATCCGGTTGACCGGCGCCGGCATGGGCACCGGCGCCGTGCCGGGTGCGGGCGGGGCCAGCGGCAGCTGCACCACCTGGTTGCCGACCGGCAGGTCGCGCAGCAGCGGTTCCAGGTCGCCGAACGTCTTCGCGGCATAGACCTTGTCGAGCCGTTCCTCGAGCTCGTTGACCGTCAGCCGCCCCTCCGCCATGGCGGTGTTCAACACCTGCGCCACGCGTTCGCGGTCAGTGTTGGAGACCCTCATCTCCCGCGGATCTGGTACGGCTGGAGGTTCACTCACGCGAGTGAGGTTATCGTGCGCACATGTCTGACGGTGCCCGGCACGACCATTTGTCCACCGACGACTTCGCCAGGGCAGACCTGGAAAAGCAGATCGCCGCGCTGGACCACCAGTCAGGGTTGGCTGGCATTCCACGGTTACGTGCGTGGTCACTCGCGGTGCTCGGCTTGAAGCCCGGCGAGCGCGTGCTCGACATCGGTTCGGGGACGGGCGAGCACGCACGGTTGCTGGCCGAGGCGGTCGGCGAGACCGGCGAGGCCATCGGGCTCGACCCCAACGAGGGAATGCGTGCCGAGGCGGCCCGGCGTGCGCCGCGGGCGAAGTTCGTCCCCGGCACCGCCTATGACCTGCCCTTTCCGGACGGTTCGCTGGACGTGGTGACCTGTGAGCGCCTGTTCCAGCACCTCGAGGACCCCGACCGGGCGACCAGGGAGATCGCGCGGGTGCTGCGCCCGGGTGGCCGCGTGGCGATCACCGACACCGACTGGGGCACGGCGATCATTCATCCGGGTGATCCGGACATCGCGGCGGTGGTCACCGAGGCCATGCGTGGCGGCATCGCGAACCCGTTCGCGGCGCGGCGGCTGGCCGGGCACGTCAAGCGGGCCGGGCTCGTCGTCGACGACATCGGGTCGCAGGCGCTGGTCCAGTCCCCGTCGGCGGCGACCGGGCCGCTGGTGCGGATGCTCGGCCGGATGGCCGTGGACCGCGGGATGATCGACGCCGAGGGCTGTGCGCAGTTCCTCGCGGACCTGGCGGTCGCCGCGGAGAGCGGTGACTTCCACATGTCGGTGACGATGTTCGCGGTGCTCGCGCACCGGTAGGAGCGGAGCGCGAGGGCGGCGGCTCCTTCGCGGAGCGACCCGTTCGACACAGGTACGGTTGCGCCTCATGGATGTGCTGACCGTCGATCACCCGCTCGCCAAGTCGCGGTTGACCGTCATGCGGGACGCCCGCACCGACAACGCCGTGTTCCGCGCGGCGCTGCACGAGCTGACGGTCATGCTGATCTACGAGGCGATGCGGGAGGCCCCGGTGCGCACGGAGCGCATCCACACGCCGGTCGCGCGCACCGAGGGGTACTGGCTGGCGAACCCGCCGCTGCTGGTGCCGGTGCTGCGGGCCGGGCTGGGCATGGCCGACCAGGCGCACAAGCTGATCCCCGAGGCGCAGATGGGGTTCGTCGGCCTGGCCCGCAACGAGGAGACCCTCGAACCGACGCCGTACATGGAGTCGCTGCCGGCCGACCTGGCCGGGCGGCCGGTGTTCGTGCTGGACCCGATGCTCGCGACGGGCGGGTCGATGCAGTACACGATCCGGCTGCTCACCGACCGCGGCGCGACGGACGTGACCGCGGTGTGCGCGCTGGCGGCGCCCGAGGGCATCAAGCACCTGGCCGAGTCGGGCCTGCCGGTGCGCCTGGTCACGGCGGCGATCGACGAGCGGCTGAACGACTCGGGCTACATCGTGCCCGGGTTGGGCGACGCTGGTGACCGGCAGTACGGCGCGGTGTGACGCTACCGATCTTTGGTATCAGAATGGTACCGTCGATCGCATGGCGATGACTCTGCGGCTGACCGACGAGGAAAACACTCATCTCTCCGAGCTGGCCGAGATGGAGGGCCGCTCGAAGCAGGAGATCATGAGACTGGCGCTGGCCGATCGCTGGGCGCGGTTGCAGAAGGAACAGCAGCTGGGTGAGGTGCTGTCCCGGGTTCTGCCGCGCTACCAGGGGCTGCTGGAACGCTTCGGGACCACCTGAAACTGATCGTTGCGGAATTCCCGGACTTGCAATCCGTAACTTGACGAAAACTGTCGGTGCCGTCTGACATGATCCTGCGGTGATCATGTACTTGGACGCCAGCGACCTTCTCGTGCTCGCCGCTGCCGTCACCGGTGGTGATCTGGTCGTGCGGGATCTCGGGCTGCTCGACGCTGCCGCGCACCGGCCCCGCGCGACCGTGCTCGGCGTGCAGGCGTACGACACGCTGTGGTTGAAGGCGGCCGCGCTTCTCGACTCGATCGTGTGCACCCGCCCCCTGGTCGAGGGAAACTGGCGGCTGGGCTGGGTGGCCGCCGTGACCATCTGCGACATGAACGGCTGGTGGGTCGACGCCGACGAGGACGAGGCGCTGGAGCTGGTCCGCGAGGTCGGGCGCGGGAACGTCTCCGTACCGGAGATGGCCGAGCACCTCGAGGGCTGGGCGCACCCGAAAGAGAGCGACCTCTGAGCTTGACCTGGAGCGCGCTCCAGCTCTTACGGTCGATGACGTGACTTACGCGATCGCCGAGGCAGCCCATCGCAGTGGGCTGTCGATCGACACACTCCGTTACTACGAGCGCATCCAGCTCATCGACCCACCGGCCCGCGACGCCGGCGGCCGCCGCGCCTACTCCGACGACGACCTCACCTGGTTGGAGTTCCTGACCAAGCTGCGCATGACCGGCATGCCCATCCGGATGATGCGGGAGTACGCGAAGCTGCGGCACCAGGGCGTGGCCAGCGCGGGGCGGCGCAAGCAGATCCTCATGGAGCAGCGGGCCGAGGTGCTCAGCCGCATCGCCGAGCTGAACTCCTGCCTGAACGTGCTGAACTACAAGATCGCCAACTACGAGCAGTGCGAGCGCAACATCGTCACCGAGGAACACGCGGCCACGGCCTGACCCTCACGGCATCAGACCTGCCGCGACGGTGGCGCCCAGCGCCCAGCACGCCCGCAGGTCCTGTTTGCTCGGCTCACCGGTCACCGACACCACCCCGGTCACCTTCTCCCAGCCGAGCCCGGTGGTGATCGCCTCGATGCCGCGAACCGCGCCGGTCGTGTCGCTGTTGCCGTGCACGTACAGGCCGAACGGCCGGCCGCGCGTCGCGTCCAGGCACGGGTAGTACGCGAGGTCGAAGAACACCTTCAAGGCACCCGACATCATCCCGAGGTTCGCCGGGGTGCCGAGGATGTACCCGTCCGCCGCCAGGGCGTCCGGGACCGTGGCCGCCAGCGCGGGCCGTCGGACCACCTCGACCCCCTCGATCTCGGGGTCGGTCGCGCCCGCCACCACCGCCTCGAACATCGCCTGACAGGACGGGGACGGCGTGTGGTGCACGATCAACAGTGTGGGCACGGCCGGAACCTACGCCTTCAGCAGTCCCCGTACCTCGTCGCGCAGGGCGGACAGTCGGGCCTCCGCGGCGGCGCGGGCCGGGGCCAGCTCCGCGGTCACCGGTGACACCACCTCCAGGTACGCCTTCACCTTTGGTTCGGTGCCCGACGGGCGGACGACCACGCGCACGCCCTCCCCGCGCAGCCGCACGATGTCCGGGGCCGGGTTGTCCTGTGTCACCGGCACGCCCGCCAGCGTCGCGGGCGGCGCGGACCGCAGGCCGAACACCAGTGGGGCCATCGCCGACACGTCCTCGAAGCGCAGGGAGATCTGGTCGGTCAGGTGCACACCGTGGGCCACCGACAGGTCGTCCAGGACGTCGAGCAGCGTGCGGCCCGCCGCCTTCAGGGAAGCCGCCAGGTCGCAGGCCAGGACTGCCGCGGAGATGCCGTCCTTGTCCCGCACGAAGTCCGGGTCCACCGACAGGCCCAGCGCCTCCTCGTACGCGAAGACCAGGCCCTCGCCGGCACGCATCAGCCACTTGAAGCCCGTCAGCGTCTCGACGTGCCGGGCGCCGTGCGCGGCCGCGATGAGCGACAGCATCGACGACGACACGACCGTGGAGGCCACCAACGGGTTCGACCTGGCCACCGTGGACAGCACGTGGTTGCCCAGCAGCACACCCGTCTCGTCGCCGCGGAGCATGCGCCAGCCGGCCGCGTCCCGCACGCCCAGCGCGCACCGGTCCGCGTCGGGGTCGAGCGCGATGGCCAGGTCCGCGTCCACTTCGGACGCTAAGGCGAGCAGCAGGTCCGCCGCGCCCGGCTCCTCGGGGTTGGGGAACGCGACCGTCGGGAAGTCGGGGTCCGGCTCCGCCTGCGCCGGGACCAGCCGGACGTCGGTGAAACCGGCCGCCCGCAACGCTTCCAGCGCGGTCGAACCACCCACCCCGTGCATCGGCGTCAGCACCACGCGCAGGTCCCGCGCGGTCCCGCGCGGCAGCGACGCGACCCGCGCCAGGTAGCCGGCGACGTCGTCCACCGGCAGCGCACCCGGCGACACCGGCACCGACAGGGCCGGCGGCGCCGACCGGATCGCCGTCTCGATCAGGCCGTCGTCCGGGGGCACGATCTGGGCGCCGTCGGCCGCGTAGACCTTGTAGCCGTTGTCCGCCGGCGGGTTGTGTGACGCGGTGATCTGGATACCCGCGACCGCGTCCAGCGCACGCACGTGGAACGCCGTCATCGGGGTCGGCAGCGGGCCGGGCATCGTGCGCACGGCGAAGCCCGCGGCCGTCAGGACCTCGGCGGCCGCCTTCGCGAACTCCGCCGAGCCGTGCCGGGCGTCGCGGCCGACGACGACCACGCCGCCCGCGTGCCCCGTGTGCTTCAGCCACTCGGCGACGCCGTGCGTGGCACGGACGACCACCGCGCGGTTCATGCCGTTCGACCCGGCACGCACCGGGCCGCGCAGGCCGGCGGTGCCGAACGCCAGCGTGCCGTTCATGCGGTCGGTCAGCTCAGCGATCGCGGCCGGGTCGCCACCCATGGCCCTGGCCGTGATCTGCTGCAGCTCGGTGCGCGTCGCCGTGTCGGGATCGTCGGCGATCCAACGGAACGCGCGGTCCCGCAGCTCGGAGGACAGGGTCACGCGCGCTCCACCAGCGCACGCAGCAGCACGCCCATGCGGGACGCGGCGGCCCGACCGGCCTCGAGGACCTCCTCGTGGTTAAGCGGCTCGCCCGTCACCCCTGCCGCCAGGTTCGTCACCAGGGACAGGCCGAACACCTCGACCCCGGCCGCCCGCGCGGCGATCGCCTCCAGGACCGTCGACATGCCGACCAGGTCGGCGCCCAGCACCCGCAGCATGCGGATCTCGGCGGGCGTCTCGAAGTGCGGGCCCGGCAGCCCCGCGTACACGCCCTCGACCAGCGTCGGGTCGATCTCGCGGGCCAGGGCGCGCAGCCGCGGCGAGTACAGGTCGGTGAGGTCGACGAACGAGGCGCCCAACAGCGGTGACGTGGCGGTCAGGTTCAGGTGGTCGCTGATCAGGACCGGTTGGCCGACGGCGACGCCGTCCCGCAGGCAGCCCGCGGCGTTCGTGAGCACGACCGTGCGGCAGCCGGCCGCGGCGGCGGTCCGCACGCCGTGCACGACCGCGCCGACGCCCTGGCCCTCGTAGAGGTGGGTGCGGCCGAGCAGGACCAGCACCCGCTTGTCGCCGACCCGCACCGACCGCAGCGTGCCGCCGTGCCCGGCGACGGTCGGCGCGCTGAAGCCCGGCAGGTCGGCCACCGGCAGCTCGAACTCAGCCGCGCCCAGCTCGTCGGCGGCCGGACGCCAGCCGGACCCGAGCACGACCGCGACGTCGTGCGATTCGACGCCGGTCTGCTTGGCGATGAGTGCGGCCGCGTCCACGGCGAGGTCCTGAGTCACGCCGGCGAGCTTAGTTGGGCTCACTCCGCGACCTGGAACTCCCCGATGATCTCCTTGGACAGGTGCTGGCCGGTGGACTCCTGGTCGACAGGCACGGTCACCGACACCACCCACAGCTCGTTCCCGTGCGGCAGCAGGCGGGCGAACGTCTCCCGGTTCAGGTCGCGGGCGGCCGGGTCGTCCGGGGCCAGCTCCTTGGCGCTGATGGTGGCGCGGTAGTCCAGATCCAGTGCGGTGTCCTTCGCCGCCACCCCGTTGCCCGGAATGTCCGGGGCCTTCCCCTTGTACACTTCCTTGATCGTCACGTCCGGCGCGTGCGACTCCAGCTGTTTCACGTAGGCCTCGATGTTGTGCCCGGGGTAGTAGCTGGGCAGCCGCTCCACGGTCAGCACCTGCGTGCCGTCCGGCGACACGTAGTACACGCGGACGCGGCTCACGAAGTCCTCGTCGGGGACCTGCTCGACGAACTGCACCCAGCCCTCCGGCACCGGGACCGAGAAGCCGCCACCCTGGTCACCCTTGAGGGCCGCCGCGCTGCCGGTCCTGGGGATGACCTTCACGGACTTGTCGCCCGACGGCTGGCTGGCCGAGGTGGCCGGCCGCTGGGACGGCGGCAGCAGCGGCTCGCCACCGACGTACCGCGACAGCGCGAAACCGCCACCCGCGGCGGCGAAGAAGAACAGCACGGCGAGGAACGCCACGATCGCGGTCGCCAGCGCGCCTCGCACCGCCGGCCTGACCTCGGTGCGGGCGGTCATGTCGAACGGCAGTGGGCCGGGCGCCGACGCGAGCGAGGAGGAGCTGGCGCCCGGCGGCGCGGAGGAGCCGGGGGCCGGGGCGGGCGGTGTGGAGCCGGTCGGCACGGGACCCGGGTCGCCGGCCAGCGACGAGGGCAGCGGTCCGGGGTCGGCGGCGAGCGGCGCGGAGTCGTCCTCGGCCCGCTCGTCGGACCGGCTCGGCGAGTCGGTCCGGTCGTCGTTGGTGCGGTCGTCGTTGGTGCGGTCCGCGCCGCGTGCCTCCTCGGCGGCCGCGGCGGCCTGGTGCACACGGGCCAGCTCGTCGTCG
>NZ_JBJMIE010000638.1:0-14687 GCF_045807065.1 Actinophytocola sp.
CGACGCGGCGCGCTCCGGGTCGCCGGCGGCCAGGGCGGCCGCCGGCGCGGTGCGTGCCTGGCCCTCGATCATGCGGTGGTCGGCATCGCGGGCCAGGGTCAGCGCCTGGGCCGCCAGGCGGACAGCGCCGCCATCCGCGGGGTGCCGCTGCCGATGGCGACCGCCGCCGTCAGGGCCTCCGCGTGGGCGATGGTCAGCGTGCGGTTGGGCCGAGCAGCCCGAACTCGACCTGGCGACAGCCTTTCACCAGCCCGAACCTACTCGGTCGGACTGGTGAAGGGCTGTCACGAGGGGGCGTTCCGGGTGTGGTCAGTCACCGCAGTCCGGGGAGTTGTCGAAGGTGCTGCAGGTGTCCTGGCCATAGGGGGCCGCCTGCCACTGCGCGATCGACAGCGAGCGGGACGGGTCGTGTGCCACGAAGGTCCACGGGCCGTAGTACTTGTTGTCGGACCAGTGGTTCTCCTGCGAGAAGGTGATCGCGTCGGCGACGGCCCAGGCCTTGTACGGGGACCAGTCGGGGTAGGTGCCGTAGTTCGACAGGACGGCCATCCGTCCGCACAGGGCGCGGCAGCCCGGGGTTTCCGAGTCGAACTCGAAGGTGTTGTCGCGCACCGAGACGCGCTTGGTCCGCCAGCGGCAGTCGTCGTACAGCGGCCGCTGCGCGATGTCCGGCGGAGCACAGGTCTGGACCGACGGGGCCAGGAGCGTGCAGGACTGGGACGAGGTGTTGGCCGGGCTGTCGCAGAAGCGGTCCGCGTTCTCCCACAACGTGATGCCCGACCAGTTGTCGGAGAACATGTTGCCCCGGATGTCGATCATGTCGGTCCGGGCGGGGACTCGCGGTTCGCCACCCGACTCGCTGATGTAGATGGCGGCCACCGGGAAGTTGTCGCCGAGTTCGGCGCGCCGCCTGCCGTAGGGCAACGCGTTGCGGCGGAAGGTGTTGCCGCTCACCACCAGGTTGTAGGACAGCTCGTAGAACAGGGCCTCCGAGTCGTTGTCCTCGATGATGTTGTCCTCGATGACGAAGTCGTTGTTGTTCGTGTCGGCCCAGATGCCGGCGCCGTGGTTGTGATGCACCCAGTTGCCGCGGATGTCCGCGCCGTCGACGGCCCAGAACTTCGCGCCGCCGCTGCAGCCGCAGCCCGGGACCTGGGTCTCCCAGTCGTCCGTGTTGTTCCCGGCGATCTCGTTGTCCTCGATGACCAGGTCGGCGAGGCCGCCGGGGCGGTAGGCGTTGATGCCGTACTGACCGTTGTCACGCAGACAGTTCCCGATGATGTGCTGGCCGTTCCCGGCCATCATCGCGGCGCCCCCGTTGTTCTCGATGGTGTTGTCCTCGATCACCCAGTTCGGTCCCGAGTCGTGGTTGACCACGCCCTGGTTCTGCGGGGCGACGAACCCGCGGATGGTGAGGCCCCGGATCACCACGTCGGCCGCCAGCTGGGTGAACGCCGCCTGGTTGATCCCGCCACCGTCCAGCACGGCGCCGGGCGCGCCGAGGTAGGTGTCGCCGTCCTTCGGGATCACCTGCCCGAACCGGTCCCGCACCAGCGTGTGCGTGCCCGGGCTCAGCCAGAACGTCGTGCCGGCGGGGCTCGTCCGGGTCAGGGCCGACAGGTCGGTGCCGGGGTCGACGACCACGGCGTCGGCGGGCGGCGCGGCCACACCCATGGTGCTGCCGCAGGCCCCGGAGACGGTTTCCTCCTCCGCCGCGGACGTCGCCGACGACTCGTTGACCTGCAGCACAACCAGGAAAATCGCCAATGGGGCCGCGATACGGGTCAACTGCCGCGAGCGGGTGAACTTGGTCATTTACCCTCCGGAATGCAGATTTCCTTTCGCACCAAGGAGGGTCGCCGGGCGGGTTGACAACGTTGCGGTCGGGCACACTATTTCTTCATGAATTTCCCGGAGGCCCGAAATAGGATGATTTCGCGATGGCCGTCGTCATGATCGGCAGTCGAGGCGGGCGTCGGCCCAGTCGGCGTGGTCGAAGTTCTTGCCGTCGCCGCCGTCGGTGACCCGCAGCGTCAGCATTCGGGCACCCGACACGTCCGCGGCGAGCGGTCGCGCGGGACCCGAGCGGACCACGCCGCTGTCGAAGACCACCGCGTCGTCGGCGAGCACCTGGAACACGACCGAGCCGGGCTGGGTGACCTCGTCGTCCACGCCGACCGCCGCCGTGACGGCCGTGCACCGCCCGCCCAGGTAGACCTGGAGCTCCGCGGGCGCGTGCGTGCCCAGGCCCTTCTCGTAGGGCACGCCGCCGATCGTGAGCGGGTTGCCGTCACCCGCGTCGGACTCGCCGACCGAGCTGTCCCGCTCCACCGGCCCCCAGCCGTTCGTCTCGCTCACGAACTCCAGGTCGCTCAGGTAGGGCGTGCCGGTCAGCGGGGGCGGTGGCACGAACACCCGCGCGGCCTCCTCGACGTGCACCCGCCGCGACCACAGCCCCGACGGCGCCCGGAACTCCGCGAACACCGGCACGTCGACGTACCCCTTGGACTGTCCCACGTGGACGGTCCAGCGGCCGGTGACCGACTCCCCCGCACCGAGACGCCCACGCGTGACCACCGGCCCGCGCACCGACCACCCGGCCGGGGCGGCCGCGGTGAGCCGGACGTCGGCGGCGACACCGGACGCGACCGTGAACGTGCCGGTCACCTCGAACGTCGAGCCCGCTTCGGCGTCCACCGCGGATGGTGTCACCGTTACCGACGACGCGGGCACCGCCGGCAGCGGCCGCGCACACGTCCCCCGGCAGAGGATCGCCGCGAAGCCGCCGTTGGCCGGGACGTCCACCGACAGGGTGTCTCCCGCGCGCACCCGCTGCCGCGACCACACCACGTCCCCGCGCTGGTCGGGCGAACCGTCGCGCACCAGCTCCACCGTCCACTCACCACCGCCGAGGAAACGCAGCGGCGCGGTCACCGCGCGGGCGGGGCCGGTGGAGATGGCGCCGAGGAACCAGCGGTCGCCGGCGCGCCGGGCCAGCACCGCACCGCTGCTGGGATGCCCTGCCACGTAACGGGTCTCGTCCCAGCCGGACGGCAGCTGGTCCAGGAACCGCAGCGCCTGCGGGTAGTGCTCGTAGGCCTCCGGCTTGTCGGCGAAGTGGGTCCACCCCGACTCGTACACCACGGGCAGCGCGATCTCGTGCGCGATCGTCGCCTCGTGCGTGCCCACGTCGAGCGAGACGGGGGTGTAGTCCATCGAGCCGACCACGTTGCGGGTGAACGCCTGCACCGGGTTGTTCGCCGCGGGCGGGGAGTTCTCCGCGCCACGCACGGCCTCCATGCTCATCAGGTGCGGCCACGTGCGGGCGAGGCCGTGCGGGATGGTCGAGCCGTGGAAGTTCACCATCAGGTGCAGCTGGGCGGTCTTGGCCAGCACCGCGTCGTACCACTGGTAGCGCGCCTGTGTGTCGGACTCCATGAAGTCGATCTTCACGCCGCGCACGCCCCAGCTCTTCACCAGCGGCAGCAGCGTGTTGCGCTCCTCCTCGGTGTCGAAGCGGGTCCAGTGGAACCACAGGATCACCTCGACGCCGCGGGCACGGGCGTAGCGGACCAGCGCCGGCACCCAGTCCGCGCTCCAGCCCTCGTCGACCAGCACCGCGGACCAGCCGTTGCGGGCGGCGAAGTCCACGTAGTCCTTCTGCCGCTCGAAGTCCGACGGGCTCGAGTGCTCCGACAACCACGACCACGCGACCTTGCCGGTGTGGATCCACGACGTGTCGGTGAACTTCGCCGGCGTCGCCAGGTCGTCGACGAGCGTGGACTCGGTGACGCGCGCCAGGTCCCCGACGATCGCGGTGCGCCACGGCGTGCTCCGGGCGGTGACCCGGTCGTCCGCGAGCACGACCCGGTAGGTGCTGGTGCCGGCGTCGTGCCGCAGCCTGCTGCCGGAGTACCGCCCGTCCACATCGGACTCGGTGAGGAGCGCGAACGCGTCGCCGACCTGGAACAGCGACGGGTTGCCGTAGTCGCCCGCGCCGGCGCCGCCGGCGGTGGTGGTGACCCGGTTGGCCTCGTAGTAGGAGTTGTACGGCAGCAGCCAGGCCGGCGCGGCGGCGGGGAGGGTGAACGCGGAGGCCTCGGTGGTGATCACCGCGTCCCGGGGCAGCTCGTAGCGGTAGGCGACCCCGTCCGGCGCGACCCGCACCACGACGTCCAGCCGCGCGCCACCGTCCGCGGTGAACGACAGGCGCCGCTCGGTCATCCTGGCCGTGCGGTCCCGGCGCTTGCCGGTGGTCATCGTGTAGTGCTCGACGACCGTGCGGCTCCTGGTGCCGGCGAAACGCAGCCCGTGGGACAGGTCGGCGCCCTCGGTGCGCAGGCCGAGCGGCGCGGGCGCGAGCACCTGCCGGCCGCGCCGGTCCACCTCGAGCGTGAGCCCACCGTCCGGGGCGAGGTTCACGTGCGCGGTCAGCTCCCGCCCCGGTCCGGTGACGGTCCAGTCCGCCGGCGACGCCGCGGTCGCGGGTGCGACCGGCGCGGCGTGGGCGACCGGCGCGGCGGGGACGAGCAGGGCGGCGCTGACCAGACCAGCGAGCGCGAGACGAGACGACATCGGCACCTCTACGCGTGTGAACATGACCGCTTCTGTGCGGTCCTGTTCAAGACGTACTGGAGATGTCAGTTCCAGACAAGACTTTCGCTGGAACCAGTCGAAAGTTGGTCTGAATGGCGCAAAAGTCGTCTGAGGCTAGCTCGCCAGCCACACCGCGGCGTCCGGTGGCAGCGTCGCGTTGTCGACCGGGGTGCTCGCCAGTAGGACCTCGCTGTGTTCCGGCAGCCGCCACGGGGTCGGGCCCAGGTTCACCGCGCACAGCAGGTCCGGGTTGCGGCGGAAGAGCAGTACCTCGGGTGGTGTGTCGGTGTCCAGCCAGGTCAGGTCGCCGTCGCCCAGGGACTTGTGCTGGTGGCGGATCCTCAGTGCTTCCCGGTAGAGGGTGAGCATCGACGCCGTGGCGGTCTGCTCCGCGGCGGCCGTCCGGTCGCGCCAGTGCGGGGGTTGGGGCAGCCACGGCTCGACCTCCGGTGCCGTGAAGCCGAACGGGGGCGTGCCGCCCTCCCACGGGATGGGGACGCGGCAGCCGTCCCGGCCGCGGACGGTGTGGCCGGAGCGGTGCCAGGTCGGGTCCCGCAGGAGGTCCGCCGGGAGGTCCTCGACCTCTTCCAGGCCCAGTTCCTCGCCCTGGTAGAGGTAGGCGCTGCCGGGGAGGGCGAGCATCAGCAGCAGCGCGGCGCGGGCGCGGCGGGTGCCCAGCGCGAGGTCGGCCGGTTCCAGCGGCTCGGTCAGCGGGCCGGCGCCCCGACTGTGTGGACGGCCGTAGCGGGTGACGTGCCGGGTGACGTCGTGGTTGGACAGGACCCACGTGGCGGGCGCGCCCACCGCGCCCAGTGCGGCGAGGTTGGCGTCGATCACCGTGCGGAACGACTCCGCGGACCAGTCGCAGCGCAGGAAGTCGAAGTTGAACGCCGTGTGCAGCTCGTCCGGGCGGACGTAGCGCGCCAGCCGGTCGGGCCGGTCCACCCACGCCTCCGCCACGAAGACCCTGTCCGGGCCGTACTCCTCGGTGATCCGCCGCCAGGCGCGGTAGATGTCGTGCACCTCGGGACGGTCCCAGTGCGGGTGGTCGCCGCGGTCCGGCGGTTCCACCAGGTCCTCGCGGCTGCCGCCCAGGTCGGGCAGGCCCTCGGCCTTGACCAGGCCGTGCGCCACGTCGATGCGGAAGCCGTCGACGCCGCGGTCCAGCCAGAAGCGGAGGATGTCCTCGAACTCCGCGCGCACCCGCGGGTCGCGCCAGTTCAGGTCCGGCTGCTCCGGGGCGAACAGGTGCAGGTACCACTCGCCGTCGGCGACCTGGGTCCAGGCAGGGCCGCCGAACACACTGCGCCAGTCGTTGGGCGGCTCGCCGGGGCCCCGTCCGGCGCGGAAGACGTAGCGGTCGCGCTCGGCGCTGCCCGGGCCGGCGTCGAGTGCCTCCCGGAACCACGGGTGCTGGTTGGACGTGTGGTTCGGCACCAGGTCGACGATGATCCGCATCCCGTTGCGGTGGACGTCGTCGATGAGCGCCTCGGCGTCGGCCAGCGTGCCGAACAGGGGGTCGATGTCCCGGTAGTCGGCCACGTCGTAGCCGCCGTCGGCCATGGGCGAGCGGTACCAGGGGGTCACCCAGATCGCGTCGACACCCAGTGCCCGCAGGTGGTCCAGTCTGGACCGGATGCCGGCGATGTCACCGACCCCGTCCCCCGTCCGGTCGGCGTAGCTGCGCACGTAGATCTCGTAGATGACGGCGTCGCGCCACCACTGGTCGTGAAGATCCATCCGAACCGGATTACCTCCGCAGCCGCGTCCCAAACGCGCCGACCCGATGGTGTCGAAGCTACCCGGCCGGGGTATTCGACTTCCGCGCGTGAAGGGAGTCGGGGCATGCCGCGTATCCAGGGTCTGCTGCGGCAGATCGAAATTCAGGAACAGACGCTCGTCGTGACGCTCGGCATGGTGCCGCGCCTGCTGCGGGACGCCGCCTGGCAGGTGAAGTCCGCCCAGGGCGCCGGGTTGGGTGTGCTGCTGGTGCCCGGGTTCGCCTGCGGCGACCGCACCCTCGCACTCACACACAGCTGGCTGCGTGCTCGCGGCTACCAACCCGCCGGCGCCGGGATCGGCCTGAACCTGGGCTGCACCACCAAACTGGTGGACCGCATCGAACGGCGGCTGGAGGAGCACGCCGAGCGGACCGGCCGCCGCGTCGTCCTCATCGGACAGAGCCGGGGCGGCTGGCTGGCCCGGTTGGCCGCCGCCCGCAGGCCGGACCTCGTGCGGGGGCTGGTGATGGCCGGCAGCGCGGTGCTCGACCCGCTCGGCGGCAGCGCGCACGCGGTGCGGGTAGCGCGTTTCCTCGCCCGCCTGTCCACTGTGGGCCTGCCCGGGTTGTTGAACGACGACTGCTTCACCGGTTCCTGCTACCGGACCAACTCCGCCTCCCTGATCGCCCCGCTGCCCGACGGTGTCCCGGCGCTGGCGGTGTACTCCCGCTCGGACAGGATCGCGCCGTGGCACCTGTGCCAGGACCCGTACGCCGAGTGCGTCGAGATCCGCAGCAGCCACACGGCGATGGCGCTGCACCCCGACTTCTACCGGGCGCTGGAACCACGCCTCGCGCGGTGGGCGGCCGCCGACCCGCGCGACCAACCGGCCGGGCGCACCTCGCTGGCGGAGAAGGAGCCGGTGCGCGTGCCGTAGCACGTGGTCGACGTCGACCTGAGCCTGCCGTCGCCGGACACACCCACGGCGGTGGTCCGCACCGCGGCGGCCCTGGACGCGAGATGCCGCCCGGACGGCCAGGCCGTCCGGGCGACGCCCGTGCCACTACTGGTTGGCCGAGGCCAGGCCCGGGGGCGCCGCGGCCAGTGCCGCGTTGATGGCGTCCACCAGGGCCCGCGCGCCCTCCTCCGTCAGCTCGACGGCCACCCGGGCGGCCGGACCGGCGGCCAGGTCGGAGAAGTCGATGTTGACGGTGTGCGCGTACGGCGCGTGCACCGGGTGGTCGACGTACACCTGCGCGCTGGTCAGGCCGAACCAGCCGGCCGCGCCCTTGCCGCTGCCGTCGATCGCGATGCGCTCGGTCTGGTAAGTGCACATGGCTCCCCCTCTCAGCTCAGCGTGCGGCCGAAGAAGTCGAAGATCTTCTGCCAGCCGTCCACCGCGGCCTCCGGCCGGTAGCTGGGGCGGTCCACCGCGAAGAACGCGTGGCCGGCACCGTCGTAGCTGTGGAACTCGTGCGGCTTGCCCAGCTTCGTCAGCTCGTCGTCGAGGGTGGCGACCTGCTCCGGGCCGGGGTACCTGTCGTCCTTGCCGAACAGGCCGAGCAGCGGGCAGGACAGCCCCGGCGCGAGGTGCAGGATCGGCGTCAAGGCCTTCGGCAGGCCCTCCGGGGCGTTCTCCACGATGAACGCGCCATAGCAGTCCACGGCGGCGTCCAACCGGAGCGAGCACGCCGACAGGAACGCGTGGCGGCCGCCGGAGCAGTGGCCGATCACGCCGATCCTGCCGTTCGCGCCGTCCAGCGCCCTCAGGTAGGTCGCGGCGCCGTCGACGTCACCCACCAGCCGCTCGTCCGGCACCCCGCCCCGCGCCCGCACGAACGCCGACGCGTCGTCCGGGCTCGCGCCGGGTGCCTCCCGCGCGTAGAGGTTCGGGCACAGGGCGGCGTAGCCGTGCGCCGCGAACGTGCGGACCATCTCCTTCGTGGCCTCGTCGTAGCCGGGCATGTGGTGGATCACGACCACGCCGCCGCGCGGGCCGCCGTCCAACGGGCGGGCCAGGTACGCCTCGATCTCGTCCCCGCCGTGTCCGGTCATGGTGACCGTTTCCGCCCTGATCGCGTCACTCATCGCGAAGTATCGCCTCCCGTAACGGTTGCGTCTGCCAGCACACCCTAGGCAATGCCGGACCCGTTGACCTCCTGGGCACACCGCCATAGCGTGGATCCGCCGCTGTGCGGACGTGTGTTCGCGCAGCGAACATCCACCGGGAGGCCCGATGTCGCGTCGCCTGCTCAAGATCGTGCCCGCCGCCGCCGTCCTCGCCGCGCTGCCGCTCGTGGCGGCGGCCGAGCCGGCCGAACCCGCCACCGGTGAGCCGCTCGCCGTCCAGCTGCCGGTCCTGACCCCGCGCGTCGAGTGCGGCGCGCTCGCCGGGGTGGACGTGTCGGCTCGGGTGGGGGCCGGCACCGGCATCACCTCGGCCGCGCCCGCCACCGCCGCGGCCGGGTACCCGGTCTGCGACGTCAAGGGCGTGATCGCCCCGCAGATCCAGTTCGAGGTACAACTGCCGACCCAGACCTACCGGCAGCGTTACCTGCAGACCGGCTGCGGCGGCCTGTGCGGCACGCTGGCGATCACCGTGGCGGGCGCGGCCGGCTGCCTGCCGGTGGCCGACGGCACGTTCGCCATGGCCTCGGACAACCAGGGCCACGTGGGCGGCGGCAGCGCGGACGGCAACTTCGGCGCGGACCCGCGGCTGCGCGTCGACTTCGCCGAGCGGGCCGACCACCTCACCGCGCTCGCGGCCAAGGCGCTGATCGCCGCGTTCTACGGCCAGGGCCCGCGGTTCTCCTACTTCGACGGCTGCTCGCAGGGCGGCCACGAGGGCCTGACCGAGGCGCAGCGGTACCCCCGCGACTTCGACGGCATCCTGGCCGGCGCGCCGGCGTCGGTCACCACGGAGCTGAACAGCTTCAACCAGCCGTGGCTCGCCCGGGTCGACTTCGACGCCGCCGGCCACGTGATCCTGCCGGCCGGCAAGCTGGGGCCGCTGCACGACGCGGTCATGGCCCGCTGCGACGGCCTCGACGGCCTGGTCGACGGCCAGCTCGACGATCCACGCGCCTGCGACCTCGACCCCGCGGCCCTCGCCTGCCCCGCCGCCGACTCCCCGACCTGCCTCACCGCCGCGCAGGTCGCGGTCGTGCGCGAGATCTACTCCGGCGCCGTCACCGGCCGCGGCGAGCACCTCTACCCCGGCGGCCAGCCCTACGGGTCCGAACTCGCCTGGGCCGGCTGGTTCGTCCCCACCGGCCCGGGCGCGCCGCAGAGCTCCACCACCGCCTGGCGCATCGGCAACGGCTGGGTCAAGTACCTGGCGTTCGAGGACAACCCGCCGATCTCGTTCACGCTCGACGACCTGGCGTTCGACCGGCCGACCTTCGACCGCGTGCGGCGGCTCGCCGGGCTGTACGACGCCATCGACCCGGACCTGACGGCGTTCCGCCAGGCCGGCGGGAAGCTGATCCTGTGGCACGGCTGGGCGGACCAGGCCATCCCGCCGACCGGCACCGTGGCCTACTACCAGGCCGTGCGGGACCGCATGGGCGGCCTGGCCGCCACCCAGCGGTTCGCCCGGCTGTTCATGTTCCCGGGCGTCCTGCACTGCGGCGGCGGCACCGCGCCGAACACCTTCGACCTGCTCACCCCGCTGCTGAACTGGGTGGAGAACCAGGCCGCGCCGACGAAGGTCGTCGCCGCGCGCGGCGAGAACGGCGCCGTCGTCCGCACCCGGCCGGTGTTCCCGTACCCGCTCGTCGCCCGGTACACGGGCACCGGCAGCGTCGACGACGCCGCCAACTTCACCGCCGCCCGGCCGCAACACCCGACGCGGGACCACTTCCCGTGGCTGGGCCGCTTCGAGCGACCGTGACGGTCGCTCGGCGGGGAACGCACGCGGCGCCACCAGCCGGGCCAGGTCGTCGCCTACGCGCGCCTCACACCGGGCGGACCGGCTGGCGGAGCACCACGCGTGGCGCCGGGTCGTCGAAGGGGGTCAGGTAGATCTCGTGGTGCGGGCCGTTGGCGACCAGCCCCTGCTCGGCCATGAACTCCGCCATCAGCTTCAGCGACACGTGTTCCTCGCTGAACGGGCCCTCGTGCGGCAGCTCGACGCACCGGCCCTCGGTGACCGTGGCCAGGCGGACCCGGTCAGCCGCCCGGCAGGCCCGGCGGACCTGTTCGCGGGCCCGCTCCACCGCGCCCTCCGCGGGCACCGACGCCAGCGGCAGCAGCATGTGCCAGCGCCACCGCTCGCGCGGCACCGCCAGGGCCGGCCGCTCGTCCTCCGCCCACCACTGCCCCGTCAGCGGTCCGTGCTCGGCGGCCAGCGCGGCGGCCACGGTGAACAGGGCCTGGACCGCGGTGACGTGCTCGGTGCCGCCGGGTTCTCCCATCCCGGTGACACTCAGGCAGGTGACCGGGCCGTTGTCGGTGATCGTCGGGGTCATTCATTCCTCCAGGGGAACCATCAGGTGGGTGACGAGCCGGTCCGGCTCGGTGGACGCGGGGTCGGACACGTAGACCTCGCGGACGGGGCCCCGCAGGGGATGGCCGCGCTCGGCGCACCACGCCAACACGGCGTGGGCGGTGAGCGAGATCTGGTCGTACGGGCCGACGTGCGTGGCGCACGCGAACGCACCGCCCGCCAGCACCTCGGCACCGACGCCGGCGTCGACCACGAGCGCGGCCCGCACGTCGAACCCGTCCTCGGCCAGCTCGACCGGGAACAGGCCGACCAGCCGCGGCGGGCCGGCCACGGGTCCCTCGCGCAGCACGCGGGCGATGGCCGTCGACGTCGCACGGCTCACGTCGGCGGGGCCGGCCGCGTGCTCGCGGGTGAGCACCACCGGGTGCGCCGGCTCGGTGACCACCCGCACCGGCACGGCCGGCAGGCCCTCGGCCATGATGCGTTCCAGTGCCGCCAGCGTTCGCCGCCGGCGCGCCAGCTCCGCCTCCTGCGTCTCGCGCACGCCGTCGAGCACGCCCGCCGCACCCGAGAGCACCGCGGCGACGACCGGGAGCGGCACGTCCAGCGAGCGCAGCAACCCGATCGACAGCGCCTGCCTTGCCTGGTCGCGCCGGTAGTAGCGATAGCCGGAGTCGACGTCCACGTGCGCCGGCACCAGCAGCCCCAGCTCGGCGTAGTGCCGCAGCTGCTTCACGCTCAGCCGGCTCAACCTGGCGAACTGCCCGATCGGCAGCAGGTCCGCGTCCACGGGGCACAGGATGAACTCTCCTACCGAGGGAGAGTCAACCGGTCGGTGTGGACGGTGCGGTCGAGCCCGTCGAGGGCCTCGTCGAATGTCATCCCCAGTGACAGGACATTCGAGTGAACCGCTCCAGCCGCGCCACGCTAGTTCTGGACCCGGGTCGTCTCGCCACCGCCTGTCGCCGAGAATTCGACTGTCTCCGCGTGGAAACCCTGCGCGGCGGAAGAGCTGACACGCGCCGTCACGGAGCCGGTCAGCGGCACCCGGCAGGCCGAGTCGTGGCTGGTCGGCCAGACCACCTGGCATTTCTGTGGCGGTGCGGCAGGTTGCCCGCCGCCGAACGTGACCCAGTGCGTGGCCACCGCGACGAGGACGAGGCCTGCCACCAGCAGCATGCCGAGCGCCTGGATGAGCTGGCGGGTGCGCTGGCGTCCGGTCCCGCGCTCCTGCTCGGAGCTGGCACCGAGGAACTCGCGTTCCGCCGGTGTCGACAGCAGCGGCCAGTCGGGATGCTCGGCGAGTGCCGTGGCCGCCGCGAGGCGGACCCCGCGGTACAGGGCGCCGGGGTCCCGGTCGTGGGACTCCCACACCAGGGCGGCAGCGGTGAGGTCGCGGTGGACGCGCAGGCTCTCGCGGTCCGCGGTGACCCACTCCCGCAGGCGCGGCCAGGCGGTGCTCAGCGACGCGTGCGCCAGTTCCACGGTCGACTCGGCGACCACCACGACCCGGGCGGCGGTCAGCGCCTCGACCACCGCCGCGGTCTCGGTTTCCTCGCCCGCGGCCAGCACCTCGGCCAGTGGGGCGCGCCGGCGCGGGTCGTGCTCGCCGGACACCAGCCGCAGCAGCACGCCGCGGGCCACCACCTGAGCGCGGGGTGCCAGCGCGGTGAAGGCGCGTTCGGCCATCGTGGCGATGGGGCCGGCCAGGCCGCCGGCGGCGCGGTACCCGTCGAGCGTCAGCCGGCCGTTCTCCCGCCGTCGCCACGTCTCCAGCAACGCGTGTGACAGCAACGACAACGCACCCGCCTGCCCGGGCACCTCGGTCAGCGCCACCGACACCAGGTCGGGGTCCACCCGCAGGCCGTGCCGCCTCGCCGGCTCCTCGATCACGCGGCGCAGGTCCTCGCCGTTCATCGGCTCGACGCGCACCTGTCCGGCACGCAGCACCGCGGCCAGGCCCGGCAGCCGCGCGCAGCGGTCGCGGAAGTCGGCGCGGCAGGCGAACACCACCCGTTTCCCGGACCCCGTCAGGGCGGCCGCGAACCGCTCCCGCTCGGCCTGGTCCACGCACAGCGTGAAGACCTCCTCGAACTGGTCCACCACCACCAGCTCGACCTCGTCCACGACCCGCTCCGCCCACTCCCGCGCCGGGAACGCGGTGGGGGTCAGCAGCACCGACCGCCACGGCGCGGCCGACACCAACCCGGCACGCAGCAACGACGACCTGCCGCCCCCCGACGGCCCGAACACGCCCACGACCCACTGCTTGCTCACGCGGTCCACCAGCTCGGCGACGAGCGCCTCCCGCCCGAAGAACCGCGCCGCGTCCTCGGGCTGGAAGGCCGCCAACCCCGGGTACGGCGGGGTGTCGGTGCCGACGCGTCCGGGGGCCACCTCGGCGGCGACGGCGCGCCACCGGTCCTCCCATGCCGCCACGTCCCCGTCGCAGGCCCTGACGTAGGCCAGGGCGACGGCCCGCGACGGGAACTGCTCGCCCCCGGCCGCTTCCGACAACGCGGTCGGCGAGAAATGCGCGCGCCGGGACAGCTGTCGGTAGCTCGGTGAGCCGGTCTTCTCCCGCAGCCGGCGCAACTCCCACGCGAACCGCTGCACCGAACCCGCTTCCGGGTCAAGCGGGCGCTCTGGTCTCCCCATCGGACATCCCCCTGTTTGATCCGCATTGGTTGTCCACCGCCCCGACTCCCTGCTGGACAACCCCATGAAGGTTAAGACTCGGAGGTGTGGCCGAGGTTCACCTCAACAAGGAGAAACGCATGGAAATGAAGCACAACCGCGGACCGCGGCGGCGCGCGGTGCTCGCCGCGGCACTGGGCGCCGGACTGCTCATGCCGATGACGCCCGCGCTGGCGGACGCGCAGGCCGGGACCGGGGACGCACGGGGCACCGGGGTGGTCTGCGGCATGGTGCCCCTACCGACGCCCGCCGGGGCGACCTCCTCGGTCAACGGAGGGGACCTGACCGGTCGTTACCTCGTCGGCCAGGTGGACTACCCGGACCGGCGGGTCGGCGCGGTGTGGCGGGACGGCCGGTACGCCGAGATCGACGCGTCGTCGATCTCGGGCGTCCAGGTCGACTACCGCGACGTCAACCGCTACGGCGTGGTGGTCGGCGAGCGCATGACCGACAACCAGAGCTTCCACACCGACGCGTTCATCTACCGCGACGGGAAGTTCACGTTCCTGCCGGCGCCGCGGGCCGGGGACTCGGTCCAGGCCATCGGGATCAACTCGCGGGGCGACGTCGTCGGCAACAGCTTCGGCAACGGCAACGGCTGGCTGCCGGTGGTGTGGCCCGCGGACCGGCCCGGCACCGTGCGCGCGCTGCCCCTGCCCGCCGGGCTCTCGACCGGCGCCCTCGCCTCGGGCATCGACGAGGACGGCTCCGTGGCCGGCATCCTGTCGCCGTACCCGCCCGGCACGCCCTACCTGTGGCCGGCCAAGGGCAAGCCGCACGCCCTGCCGGTGCCCGCGGGCAGCATCGGCGGCCAGGTGGCCGCCATCCAGGGAGGCATGGTCGCCGGCGACGTGTACGCGGCGGACGACGCGACCAGGCCGACGCTGTGGAACCTGGCCACCGGCGGCTTGACGATGCACGAGGCCGTGCGGTCCGGCTCGATCTCCGTGAACGCCAGGGGAACCATCGGCGGTGGGGGTGTGATCGTGCACGCCGACGGCCGCGTGTCGACGCTGGCCGCCGGGTCGTTCGTGAGCACGATCGCCGACACCGGGGTCGCCGCGGGCTCGACCGCCCAGTTCAACGGCCAGGCCGTGCGCTGGCTCGGCTGCTGACCGAGGGGTGCGGACCCGCCGGGCGGAGCACGCCCGGCGGGTCCACTCGTCAGCGCAGGGCGTAGGCCCGGATGACGGTCTGGTGCTGGGTGTTGCCGTCGGGGTCGCTGA